>JBBQYR010000119.1:0-14317 GCA_038208565.1 Chthoniobacterales bacterium | reverse complement strand
GCCATGACTAGCGGACGGTGGCGGGTTGAGCGGTGGCCAGCGGTGACTTCGCCGGAGCCGCCGCGCGATGCCTGGCGCGGCCCACCTCCGCGAGGATGCGCTCGGCGAGCCGCGGCAGGGAGTGCAGACGCTCGACCTGCGCGCGCAAATCAGCCCCGATGGCGCCGCGTTCCGCCGCGCTTTTACCGAGCACCGCGCCCAGCTTGGCAGCGAGATCTGGCGCATTCCCTGGCTGGAAAAGCAGCGCGTCCGTGTGAGCGCCGAGGGTTTCACGGAAATCCGCATTGGCCACGAGGCAAGGCCGCGCGCAGCTCATCGCTTCCCACGCCACTTTGTCGCCAAAGCCTGCGGGCGTCAGATTTACATGCACCGCGCAGCGGCCGTAGTGTGCGGGGAGTTCCGTCGGAGGCACCGGTGGGGCGAACGTCACGCGCTCGGTCAGGCCCAATTCAGCGACCAGCGCGCGGAGTTCGCCCGCGTAGCGTTCATCCTCGGGTCCAGCCGTCGCGCCGAGAATCACGACCCGCACCGGCGCGGACAAAAGCGCCACGGCGCGCAGGAGCGTCGGATGATCTTTCACCCGCGAGATCCGCCCAACGCAGAGCACCAAATCATCCCCGGTATTGGCCTCGTCCGCGGGCGTGAAAAGCGCCAGATCGATACCCTGACCGATGACGGTGAGCTTGCCGTGGTGATGGGGATAAGCAGTGGGCAGGCTCGTCACCATGCGGTTCGAGAAGAAGTGCGCGAGTTTGACGGGGAAGGTCAGGCTGGGGTGCGCATACCAGGTGACCAAGGGAACTCCCGCGATGCGGAGCACCGGTCCCGCGAGCGCCGAAAACTCCACGATCATGTGGGAGAAACAGCCGTCGATATTTCGCGTGCGCAGGATGCGGAAAAGGTGCCGGTAAAACTCGAATATCCGCCGCGGCTCGGAATACCCGAGTTCCCGACCCGCAGAATAGACGCGCACGTTGGGCGGCACATCAATCTCGCCGACGCGCATCGTGATCACGTCGATCGTCTCTACTCGCGCCGCAAGTTCGCGAATCCACTGCGTCGTGAAGCCGAGAATCGGATCGCGGATATCCGTGACCAGATTGAAAAGCAGCAGGTGTCGCGGCCTCGGCACTTCGCCGTCGGTCGACGCGAGTCGACTCCAGATCGCCAATTGCGCGGGAGTATTGGAACCGGGGTCGAGCCGTTCGCGAATGCGCCGCCGACCTTCGAGGCCCATGGCGAGACGCTGCTCCGGTCGCTCGATCAGCCACGCCAGTTTTTCGACCAGCATTTGCGTGGAGCGGATCGGAACGATGAAGCCGCTCTCACCGTCGAAGACGGATTCATCCGACCCGCTCACCGCCGTCGTGACCACCGGCAGGGCCGAGGCCGTCGCTTCCATGAGCACGCGTGGATTACCCTCATAGTCGGAGGTGAGCACGAAGACATCGGCGTTCGCGAATTCACCCACGATCATCTCTCGCGCGATCGAACCGGTGAAGGTCACGCAGTTTTGTAATCCATCGCGCTCCACGATCGCCTCCAGTTCCGCTCTGGTCGGGCCATCGCCGACAAGCCGCAACTCGAACGGTGTCCTCGTCTGCCCACGCAGTCGCTTCACGACTTCGAGCAGCAGCGGCAGATTTTTCTGCGGGCAGAGTCGCCCGACGAAAAGCAGGCGCACCGGCATGTCCGCGGCCCGTGTGCGCGGGATGTCGAGGAACTGATCCACATTCGCCGGGACCATAGGCTTGAGCGCGACACGATCCGCGGGAAACCCTCTCGCGATCAGGCTCCGGGCGGTCATCGCGCCATCGACCTGGATGCCCTGGCTGGCGCGCAAAACCCAGCGCCCGAGCGGCGCGAGCAAGCGATTCAGCCAACGGCTGCCGATCCAGTGCTCATCATAAACGTTCGGCCCATAAACACAGACATTCACCGGGCAGCCGAAGAGCCGCCCGAGCAGGACCGCCGCGAGACCAAACACGAAAGGATCCTGCGCTTGGATCAGACTGATCGGACGCCGCCGAAGAATGCGGCGACCGATGGCGAGCATGCGCACGAAGCTGTCGAACGGCGTGAAGGCGTCGGTCGGGATCGCCTCGAAATTGGGCGCGAGCCGGAGCGAGCGGAGGCGATGCTTTTTATAGGAATTGGTGACGACGATGTATTCGTCGAGATGTTCGGCGTAGCCTTTCATCCGCACGACATCTTCCGCGTGTTCGCCTTCCCATAGGCCCCGGGTGCCGCCGAGTGAGAGAATCACGAGGCGACTCACGAGGCTTCCTCCACGGGGGCGGTGCGCGCCTGATCAGACGAAGCGAGGGCGGCGCGCAGGGTGGCTTCGGTGGCGGCGACCATGGCCTCGAAATCGAAATGCAACCGCGAGCGAGCAGCGGCTTCCGCCACGAGGCGCTGGCCCATCGCCGGATGGTTCCACAGCTCTTCGATCGCAGCGCGAAGACCGGCCGAATCGCCCACGCGCACGAGCAGGCCGGTGACTTGATGTTCAACGACCTCGCTCGTCCCGCCGGCATCGGTCGCAATCACCGGAATGCCGGCAGCGATGGCCTCCAGGACGACGTGCGGCAGGCCTTCGTAGGTCGAGTTGAGGACGAAGGCATCAGCCTGGGCCAGATAGCCGGCGACCGCACCGTGCGGGACTTCACCGAGGAAAAGAACGCGCTCCGCGACGCCCAGCGATTGAGCGAGCGACTCGAGCTCGGCGCGCAGATGCCCGTGGCCGGCAATGACGAGACGCGTCGTCGGTAATTCCGGCAGCAGGCGAATGATCGCCGCCACGCCTTTCCACGCCACGAGCCGGCAGACGGTGATCAGCGTGCGTCCAGGCCACGGTGGCAGCCCGGGCGCGTTTTCCGGCACATTGGGTTTGCTCACCGCGTTGGAGACGACGCGCACTTTTCCCAGGTCGATTCCCCACCCCGCGACGATGCGTTGCAAGTAGCGGCTCGGCACGATGATCCGCTCCGCCCACTTCAGCGGGAGCGTGCGGATGGCGTCGATAAGACGAAGAGCCAGCGTCTTTGGGAAGAGCTGGTATTCGTCAATCGTCCCGCGGAACCAGCCGCGGCCGACCACGCGTTCCCACGCGTAGTCGCCGACGATCTTGTGAACCGCTGGTCGGCCCGCGAGCGCCGCCGCGAGGGCCGACTCGGCACCGAGGCCGTTGACATAAACGAGGTCATTCCGCCGCGCCGCACGCCAGATCGCGAAGGCGGTGACGAAAATGCGCATTGGCCAGAACTGCCCGCGTCGCAGGCGATGAAGAGCGAAGGGATGGGCGGAGTCGTCGTGGTCCAAGCGGTCGCTCAGGCAGATGACCTCCACGCGATGCCCGCGCCGAACGAAAGCGGCGGCGATGCGCGGGACGTAGCTCGCGGGACCACCGCCGTCGGGCGGAAAAATACCGGTCACGAAAAGGACCCGCATTGCTCCGGATTGGCCAACCCTGGGCCGGCGACGCACCCGTCGCGGGAGGAGCAAAATCAGGATCAGTAGACCGCCGACTCCGGCGACAATCGGAACGAGGGGAAGGCCGGCCCGCGACTTCGGTGCGGGTTGACGGGCCGCGCGGAACGCGTCGATGTAAGCTGCGGGCAACGCGACCGGCGGGAAGAACTGCGGGTGCTCCTCCGAATAAATCCAGACGTAGCGGTCGCTGGCTTCGAGGGCGCCACGAAGCGCGGATTCGAAGCGCGCGGGCGAGAAATAGTTCCGCTCGAGATCGCCTGTCCGCCAGGGATTGCGCGGCGCTTCGTAGTCGATCCGCAGGCTCATCCCAGGTGAAAGGGCGGACCGATAAATGTCGGGAATGGCGGTGCCGGCGCGCGTGGCGTTTTTGATCTCTTCGTGTCCTTCGAGGAATTGGCCACGCTTTTTGTAGCCATGCCCGAATTCCCAAAGATCGACGAACTTCGCCCGCGGCGCCGATGCCTCGATCAGCCCATCGAGGAACGCCGGCAGGAGCGCGTATCGCCAGGCCTCGCGCGGCTCGCCCTCCCGCGCTTCCCGCACCGCGAGGTGATAGCCATAGAGCAGGCTAATGGTGATCTCCGGATAGACTTCACGCACCGCGGCGCCGAGTTGCCGACCACGGGCCCGTGCCTGTGAGGTATAATCCGTGAAGGGCCGGTTGACTCGCTGAGTGCGGTGGTGACGGTAGTTGAAAAGCTCGCACTCATAATCGTAGTGCTCGGGATCGAGGAGCAGCCCGCGGCAACGCCCTTCGCGCGCGATCGTCAGCAGCACGCGCCAGTTGTTTTCGATCGTCGCCCAGCGGTGATCATCGAACCACGAGAGCTTCGCATCCTGGTCGCGCGTCGCGATCGAGAGCGGCAGGAAATTGTCCGTGAATCGCTGCCACGCCGGTTTTTGGAGATCGACGACCGCGCGCCTGAAATCCTGCTGGCGAAAGGCATGCGCGCTGAAGACCTGCCAACCGAGCAGGTTCCAGGTCGAGCCGTCGCCGACGGTCGGCTTCGCGGGGTCGAGCGCGATGCCGATGCCGACCCCATCGAAGGGCATTTGCTCCATCTCCGCCCAATGCTGCGCCACATAGGCGGAATCGCGCGTATTCCAACCGTGGTAGATGACCTTCTTGTCCGCGCCCTCCGCGCATGCGTTTCCAAAAATAGACACCCCCGAAACGATCAGCATGCAGACCGACTTGCTCATGGCTAATCCTCAGCGAGGCGCAGCCGTCCCTGAGCCATAGACCTCAGCTTCGCCGTAACCGGACGCGTGGTAGTGGTAGTAATAACCGCCGTTCTTTGTCGGCAGGCCATTGAGGACAAAGCCGGGCACCTTCGCGCCGCTTTCGCGCAGTCTTTGCAAGGCGCGACTGGAGGCCGCGGCGGGCGTGTGGGCGGCCCGCACGACGAAACAAACCGCATCGGCCTGCGACGCTAAAACGAGCGTCTCGCTCACCGCGAGGACGGGCGCGGTGTCGATGACGATCCGATCGAAACGCTCCAGCGCACTCCGCAGCAGTTCGGGCAAAGGCCCGCTGCCGACTAGCTCCGCGGGATGCTCGACCGGCGCGCCCACGGTCATCACGGAAAGATTGTCGATTGTCGTTGCGCGCACGGCGTCATCGAACCCCGCGCGCGCGAGCAGCAGGTCGCTCAACCCCACGCCGCATTCGCCGCCAAAGAACGCCCGCCCGACCGTCGGCAGGCGCAGGTCGGCATCGATGAGCAGGGTGTTGTAGCCGTGCTGCGCGAGGGCGACGGCGTAGTTGATGGCACAGAAACTTTTACCCTCGCCGGGAATCGCGCTGGTCATCACGACGGTGCGGAAACCTTCTTTTGGCCCGGCGAAATGCAGCGCGGTGCGGAGGGCGCGGAAGTTTTCCGCGACGATGGAATGCGGACGATCGACGAGCAGGCGGCGCGCGGCTTCGATCGGAGTTTTCGGTCGCTTCGCGATGGCCGCGAGCGAGCGCAGACCGAGGGAGCGTTCCGCTTGGTCCACCGTGCGCAGCGAACCATCGAGCAAGCTGGAACCCATCGCCACAGTCAGGCCGATGGCGGCGCCGGTGCACAGGCTGAGCAGCAGGATGAGTGGGCGTTTCGGTTTGGAGGGGCGATCGGGAAGTGGCGGCGGCGAGACGACATTGATGGCGTGTTGGGAAATGCCCTGGCCGACTTCGGATTCCTTTACGCGGGCGAGCAGCGCATCGTAGAGCGCGCGGTCGGAGGCCACTTCGCGGGCCAGCTTGTCGTAGGGAATGGTGATCTTGCTTAGTTCGAGGGCGAGCGATTCCTGCGCCTCGAGCGCCTGCTCCAGTTTGCTCTCGGTGATGACCGCCGCATCCAGCGCGGTGCCGAGCGTTTCGCCGGCCTTGATGATCGCCTGGTCGAGCGCAGACTTGAGTTCGGCCAGTTCGCTGGCCGCCTGGATGTAACGCGGGTGCTCGGATTTGTAGCGCCGGCTGAGCGCCGCGATTTCGGTTTCCTTCTCGCTGATCTTGCGCCGGAGTTCGCCCACTTCCTCCGCGCCCGCCACGCTTGGGAGGGACAACAGTCGTTCCGGTGCTTGCCCGACCATTCCCTGAATTTGTACGCGGTCGGTCTCGAGCTTCAGCCGCTCCGCCTTGGCCGCGGTGACTTTCGCGCTGAGTTCCTTGAGCCGCGCGCCGACGACGTTTTGCTTTTCTTCGATCGAGACCGCGCGGTTCCGTTCTTTGTACTGCTGCAACGCATTTTCGGACGTCGAGAGGCGGGCCAGCAGTTGCGCCGCTTCTTCGCGCAGGAAAGCATGCGCCCCGCGCGAGACCTCGACCCTTCCCTCGACGCTGCTGCGCAGAAATTCATCGACGAGCAGACGCGCGAGCCTCTGCGCCATCACGGGGCTTTCGTCCTCCACGGTCACGTCGATCAGGCGCGTGCCGCGGCGCACTCCGACGGAGATTTGGTCGGAAAGTGCGGACCGCAGACGCTCCTCGGAAGCGGGACGTTTGACGCGGGGGAGAAAAGCCGGATCGGACTGCAACTCGGGGTGGCGGACGAGACGCAACGCGAGCGCGGGGCTGAGCAGGCTCTGCTCGATCGTCTTGAGCACGGCCTCGTCGGTGGCTTCCTCCGGCGGGCGATTGTCGGCTTTCACCAGGCGCTGCTGCTCGACTTCGACCTGCACCGTGGTCATGGCGGAATAGAGATTGGGCAGGCGCTGGGCGTAGATGAACCCCGCCGCACCACAAACGACCACGATGGCGGCAATGAGCCAGGCTTTCTCCCATAACACGCGGAGATCTGGCAGGGCGATGGTCGTCCGGGACTGGGAATTTGATTCCATGGTGCGGTCAGAAAAGTCGCTCACCCACCGTGATCAGGTCTCCGGATTCCACGGAAAAAGCGCGGGCCTTTTCATCCCGAGCGAGCTTCTTGCCATCGACCCGCAGCACGGTCTCGCCGGCCGCAGTGCGCCGCTTGATGGTGATTTTGCCGGGGTCCGCCAGCCGCGTGTAACCGCCAGCGATACCGATGACTTGGATGAGATCGAGCTCCTGCCGATCGGGGAAGCGGTAGGTGCCCGGCTTCTGCACCTGACCGAGCACGGTGAAGAGCCGCTGCGCCTGCTCGGTGACGGTGATGGTGACCTGCGGATTGACGAGAAAGCGCTCCTGTAATCGGTCCTGAATGAGTCGCGTGGCCGCCTGCACACTTTTGCCGACGATCATCACTTCGCCGATCAGCGGGAAAGTGATCCGCCCATCCTGCGGGATGCGGCTCGCCGTGGTCAGATCGGGCTCCTGAAAGACCTTGATCTCGATCAGTTCATTGGCCGCGAGGATGTGACCGGGCCCAGTTACGGCCGCGGAAGAAGCTGGACGCGGTTCCTCGGGAGCCTGACCGAAAGCGATCGCGCCGAGCAACATCAGCGCCCCGCCGATCAATGGAAAAAGTGGCGTCACAGGTGAAATGGAGTTTGGATGATTTCCATCCGCCGAGAGTCGACAGACAATCCCCGCTCGTTAGTAGAGCAGAGCGATTTCGACGGATGTGAGGTTGTTCTCAAAGCTGGAACTACGCCGATCCGACCGATCCCGTCGAAATTCGTAGCTGACTCCTGCGCTGCCCCACACCGCAAAGCTGTAGAAAAGGCCCGGCCGGATATAGACCACCCGGTCCTTCCGCGCCCCATCGTCCTCGGTGGCCGTGTAGTCCGCGAGGTAGCCCCCGCCTTCGACACTGAGGTGCATACCGCCGCGGATCGTCTGCCGGATCGCGAGCCCGAAGCCCGTCCTCGTAAAATCCTGGTCAGGCAGAAAGGAGGACGTTTCCACTTTGCGGAAACCCTCCAGTGCGACCGTCGTATTCGCCGTCGGCCGCCAGAGCGCGGACAACTCGAAAATGGGATTTGTGCGGTCGCCCGAGTAGCCATCCGATTGACGGAACTCAACACCGCCGCGGAAGACGGCCTCGAATTTCTCGCTCAGCGAATACGCAGCCCGAGCGAATATCCGCTCGAAAACCGCATCCGAACCGCCCTCCGAATCGACCCGTCCCACCGCGCCGCCGAGGCCCAGGCGGATCATCGGGGTGAGCGCGTAGTCGAGTCCCATTTCGCCGCGCCACTCGGTCGTGCGCACATAGTCCTCGGGGTCGTTTTGGATGGCGTAGAAGGCCACCTCGAGCGCTGTCTTCGGTGACATCTGGTAGGCCGAAGTGACCTCTGCGGAAAGCGTCTGGCGTTTCACCCGCCCGCCAATGTCGGCATTCGCCTCCGACTTCGACTCAAAGCGCACGCCGGCCCCGAGCGTGAGCTTTTCCCGCTCCCAACGCGCATCGAAGCGCGCATCGTGATCGAAGGCGTTCTGCGAGCTGGTCTCGGCGAAACCGAGCAGGATCGCCGTGTAGTCCACGACGAAGAAATTGCCGCGGCTGCTCTCGACGAGCGACGGCCAGCGCAGCCGATCGAGATACGCCTCGCGCTCTTCGTCGGAATCCCAGTAACCGATCCCCAGTCCCGGAGCGAAGGTCACGATGTAGTCAGATACCTCGTTGTCCGGCTGGATGAAGATGTTGTCGTCGTAGATCCCTTTGATCTGCAAATGCGGGGCCACACGCCACCGCCCACGCCGACCCGGAGTCCCGGCATCGACCGGCAGCAGCGGTTCACCCGCGGGGACGGCGACCTCTCGGGCATCCACCCGCACAGCTTCCGAAATGAGGAGCGAATCCCCCAAGGACTCAGCTTGGGCCAATAATGCGCCCGGAGCGGGCTCTGGCAAAGCTGCCTCCTGGGCATAGCCATCCAACGGCAGTATTAAGCAGCAGATGAAAAACGCGGAAGTCGAATTCACAGCGGCGAGCGTACACAACCGCCGTCCGTCGTCACGAAAAAGGGCGATCCATCATCTCTTGGTGCCGCCGAAGTTGTGAATCTGCGCCACGGCCTCGGGCTTGAGCACGATCAGCGTGTGGCCGGAGTGCGGGATCTCAGATTGAACCGGAAAAATCACCAGTGACCGCGCCGACGAACACTCGGGACATTCGGAAGTCGGCTCCTATCCACGATGTCCGGCAGAACCAGCGAAGGTGAGTTCCCTGGCCCGGGCGGGCGGTTGGCAGTCGTGGTTTTTAGTCGCCTAAGCGGCGGCTGGTGCGGTATTTTCCTTCCGGTTCGAGAATCTGAAACGCGCCCCAATGAAGCACCTCCTTGCACTCCCCTGCACCGCTCGATGCCCGGCCCGTTTCCTGCGCGGCGGCGCGGTGAAAAGCAGGTTCCTCGCAGTGTTAATCCTCGCTGCGCTGATCGGTTGCACGGCGCTTCCGGAGGCCCGGGCGCAGTCGGCCCCGAAGGGCACGGCTTTCGTCCAGCCGGCGACGGACGCGCGTCCGGCCCAGGCCCTGACGATCATGTCGACGCCGTATTTTTCCTACGCACTGCCCCAGGGCTGGCGGGTGGGAGAGAGTGGCCAGTTTGCGCTGACCCTGGTGGCGCCGGACAGCAAGGCGCTCACGGTCATGGTCGGCAATGCCGGGCTGCCTCGCAATGCCTCGCCGGGCCAGTACGCGTACCAGAATCTATCCGCGATGCGTGTGGAGAACCTGCAGCTCAGCCAGGCGCAGGAGGCGCGGCCGATCGCGGGCTTCCAGCACGCGTATGCGTTCGAGGTGCGCTACAGCGTGAACGGCGTGCCGTGCCAGGGCGTGGCCATCGTGCATGTGGCGCTGTCCTATGACGCCTCGGTGATGGCGATGACGGCGGCGCTGTCGCGGTCGGCCCAGTGGCCGGGCTATTCGACATGGCTGCCCCTGGTGGCGCAGCAGGTGGCTGCGACCAACGGCGCGGCGTTTGGCGCGCGGGGCATCATGCAGCAGAATCTGCGGAACTCCACCGCCTATGGCGAGGCGGCGGCGAGGTATCGCGACTGGTCGCAGAAGAACTGGCAGGGCGTCACCGATCAGCGCAATGCCTCGGTCGACCGCCAGAACGCCCAGTTTCGCGAGAACCTCGGCGCGGTTCAGACCTATGTGAACCCGTATGACGGGCGCGCCCCGGTCGAGTTGCCGACGACCTACCAGTATTATTGGGTGAACCCGCAGGGCAACTACGTGGGCACCAATGATCCGAGTGTGAACCCGAATGACGGCTCGACGCTGGAATGGAAGAAGATGCCGGCCCGGAAGCCGTGATCGCTGCCGACCGCGGAGAGTTGACCCCGCCGGGTTGGGGTTGAGGGGTGTGGCATTATCGGAGCACACGCCAATGACATTTCTGGAATGGGGTTCGGGAGAGGTAAATATTCCATGGTCAGGTCGTCTCCCGGCCGAATGTGCCCATCCTACTTAGGAGGGGTTGTAGCCATCGGCCGCCTCTCGGCGCTCCGCTGACCTGCGCCTTCCCGACAACCCGAAAGGAGGGCCCACGGCCCAGGCCAAACACTACTCTCCCCCGGCTCGACCGTGATCTGATTGCGCGGCTCTCGCCTTGGCAGCAGAACCGGGCATGCCGGACCAGCCTGCCGGTACCGAAGCCGGATTGGCTCGACAGCGGGTCCGCTTTCCATGACATCCACCGGCGGCCCAACTCTGGAAATTCTCTTCTTACCATGCGCGCTCTCCTCACCCTCCTTGCCTGCTTCGTCTCCACCCTGCTTTGCGCCGCGGAGCCCACGAAGACCATCCTCATCCTCGATTGCTCCGGCTCCATGTGGGGAAAAATCCACGGGCTCCCCAAGATCGACATCGCCCGCGAAGCGGTGGCCAAAGTCGTTGGCGGACTCGACGCCAGCACGCAGCTCGGCCTCATGGCCTATGGGCACCGGCGCAAGGGCGATTGCAACGACATCGAGCTGCTCATCCCGCCCGGCCCGCTCAATCGCGCCGCCTTTCTGGCTAAGGTCAATTCTCTCCAGCCGCTGGGCAACACGCCGCTGACCCGTTCGGTGGAACTCGCCGCGGAGGCGCTCAAGTATGAGGAGCAGGCCGCCACTGTCGTGCTGGTCAGCGATGGTTTGGAAACCTGCGGCGGAGATCCCTGCGCGCGGGCCACGAAACTAGAAAAAGCCGGGGTGAAGTTCACCGCGCATGTGGTCGGTTTCGATCTCACGAAAGAGGAATCGGTGAAGATTTCCTGCCTCGCGAGCAACACCGGCGGACGATATCTTGCGGCCTCCGATGCCAGTTCGCTGCAACTCGCCCTCCAGTCCGTCGTCGTCTCCGTCGCGGTGAAAAAAAGCGGCGCTTCCTTCCTCGCCAAGGACTCCAAGACCGGCACCGCCCTCGCCGGTGCGAGCTGGCAGGTCTTTAAGGACAAAGCGGCCGAAAAACCCCTCGCCAAGGTGGACACTGCTCAAGGCACGCTCGACTTCGCTGCTGGCACCTACCATGCCGTCGCGAGTTGGAAACAGCAGCAGGTCTTCGTCGATTTCGTGGTCGCCGAAGGTCAGATCGTCCCCGTCCTGGCATCCTTCGGCCCAGCCATCATCCGTCTCATCGCCTGCGAGACGCCGGATTCTCCGCCAATCGAGCCGGGCCGCAATATGACCTTCTGGACCGCCATCGCCATCGCCGCCGATGGCTCGGAGGGCGAGAACTTCGGCACGCTCAACAGCGAGGCCGTCTTCGAGCTGCCGCCGGGCAAATATCGCGTGAAGTTCTCTCGCGGCAGCGGCCGGTATGGCGAGGTCGCTCACGAGGAGGCCGTCGAAGTCGCCGCCGGCGATCAGCGCACCGTGCGCTTCGTCGTCCCGTCTGCCACGGTCACCCTCAGCATCACCTTTGGCGGAGTTAGAACCACTAGGGCTCCGTGGGTGGAAATCTTCGCCCTCAACGAGCAGGGCGAGGTCGATAAAAGTCGCCGCATGGTCAATGTGAATGAAAACCCCATTCCCGCGATCCTCCCGCCCGGCGGATTTGAAGCACGCTCCGAGCTGGGTGCGGCCAAGGCAAAGGGGCGTTTCACCGTCGAGGCTGGCAAGGACAGCGCCTTTACGCTCGATTTCCCGGCGGGCTTCGTGAAAGTCCGCGCGACCGTCAACGGCCAGCCGGCAAAAGGCGCGCGCTGGTGGAATCTCTATGCGGCCAATGCGGCGGGCCAGAAAGAAGGGCCACTCCTCTTCAACGCGCTCGATACCGAGCTCGACACCGCCACGCCCGAGGGCGACCTCATCGTCACGACCGAAGTGAATGGCGAAGAACTTCCGGGTGTCCTGGTCAAAGTGACCAAGGGCAAAACCAGCGAAGCCACGCTGGCGGTGCCAAAATTGAGGACCGGCGCCTCGGATCGGATCGAACGCCAAGGCTGGGCGATGGGCGGTCGCTCTGAGAATGATGCCTTGCCAAGTCCGGCCCGGGGTGAAAATCGAAGATCGCATCGGAGCCCTCGCGGATCGTGACATCGTTCGACAGCAATGCCTATCATGCCCGCTCCAACCTGTTCCCTCCCGTGACAAACGATCCCTCTCTTGACCTGGCAAAACTCGATTCGTGGTGCGGAGTAAGGCCTGGAATGACGCGCAACGAGGTGCAGGAAATCATGCGGCGACGCGGCATCGAGGTGCAGGAGTATGGGGCCGACAGCCTCACGGCTGTTGCGGACGATTGGGAGATCAGCTTCGATTTCACCACCGACGGCCGCGAGCGTCTGCGCCAGATGACCGTCGATGGCGACGCCATCCTGTGGGAGGGGCAACCTCTCATCGGCTTGCAACTGGACGATGCGTGGCGCCTGCTCGGTTCGCCCACGAACGCCGTCTGGCAGGCGGCGGACGATCAAGAAAACACTTCTGCCGCCACAGACCGCGATCCCGCGACCGTACTAACTGACGAGGAATTGCTGGATGAAGGGACGATGTGGCTACCGGAGCGGGGACTCGGTCTGTTCATCCATCAAGGAGAGGTTCTCGACGTTGCCTGGCGCGCGCCGCAGGACCTGCCCGCACGCTTCGATGGACCGGTCACGGAAGCGCAGCGGCAGCTCTCGAAGCGGCCCGATCTCGAACGCCATTTGGACGACTGGCGCTCGGAGCAATCCAAAGTGGAAGAGAAGAAAGACCCTCTTTCCCTCTTCCGGAAGAGTGTCACGATCATCGCCATCGCCGCGCTGATCATGGTCGGCAAGAAGGGCTTCGACGAGATGCGCCTGTGGGGCGACGCCCCCAACCTACAGGCCAAGTTCATCGCGGTGGAAAACGTGCCGATGAAGCAGTTCAGAGACTTCCTCCCACCGGCATTGCGCTGGCTCTTTCCTCGCGGGAAACCCGTCATGGTGGAAGCCTATCGCGTGGAATTCACGACGCCCGAGGAGGTACGTCCGCAGCAGGTGGTGCTCGAGCGAGGGGAATTGTATGTGCCTCCCGAGAATCCGGGTGACGAAGTTCCCGTGGCCTACGTGGCGGGCAATCCGCCGCGCATCAAGGGCCTGTCACGAGCTCGCGACTCGGCATTTGTGGACTATATGCCGTGGGCGATCGCCATCAGTTTGCTCTGGCTGGCCGTGCATTATCTCATTGGTCTGCTGCCCGCCATGTTCAGGATCGTTCCGCGCTTGATGAAGAGGATGGCGTCTTCGGGTGTGATCCAGGACCCCGACCGGCCGGAACTCCGGTAACAAACCCCTCACTCCCCTCGGCGGGCGTGTCTTGCCACCAGCAAACCTACGAAGGAGGAGCGACTTGATCCGCTCTCGTCCGACCGTTCGAGATGATTGTGGAGGAGTTAAGTGAGAGACGCATGAGGACAGTGGGACGGAGGGCGGTATTCAGGAGACAATTTCGGCAACGTGTTTCTGCCAGGGAATTGCTTTGGCGGTTGGCGGGCCGGAGTGCCCTGAGCGTGAGCTGGCAGCATGACTGCGATCATCTAAAACGCAGCACTTCTTCTGCGCACGATCGTGTGATGTCGCAAGGGGTGCGAGGCTTCGTTTACGCGGGTAGGATCAGCGCGAGTTTCATCACTTCTTATGTCCACTCTAGCTCGCCCTGTTCTGCATTTTCCCCCTGTTCTGTGCTGGCTAGGGTGCGCATTGCTTGCGCTTATCAGCGAAGGGAGCACCTATTCCGCTGAAACGAACGCGCCCGTTGCGCTGTGGAGGTTCGAGGGCCAGGATGCACTTGGCGTGTGGCAAGGGAAAGGCTTGCGCAAGGCGCCGGGGCCGCAGGAGCCTGGGTATCCGAAGTTTTCGGCGGAGAATCAGGCGATCGAACTGAGTGATGGCGACACGCTGGTCATTGGCACCGGATATTCACGCGGCCCGGCGGAGACGCTGGATGGCTGGCTCGATGAGGTGGCCATTCATCGCACGGCGCTGCCCGCAGCCACGCTGAGGACGCACTTCGCCGTGGCAC
>JBBQYR010000118.1:0-14340 GCA_038208565.1 Chthoniobacterales bacterium | reverse complement strand
ATTGGCCGGAGATCTTTTGCCCGAGCCGACGAAGGAGCAACTCGTCGCGACCGGTTTCCATCGCAACCACATGATCAATGGCGAAGGCGGGCGCATCGCCGAGGAGTCGCGCGTGGATTACGTGATGGATCGCACGGAGACAACCGGCACGGTCTGGATGGGGCTCACGCTGAACTGCTGCCGCTGCCACGATCACAAATACGACGCGCTCAAGCAGAGCGAATACTTCCAGCTTAGCGCCTACTTCAACTCCCTCGAGGAAACCGGTGCGAACGACGATCGTGGCTACGCGAAGCCGGTGCTGACCATGGCTTCACCTGCCGAACAGCAGCGAATCGATGGCGTGCGCGGGGCCGAAAAGGAGGCCAACAAACTCCGTGATGAACTCAGCAAGAAACTCCTCGCCGAACAACCTGCGTGGGAGCAGGCGATGGCGGCCGGCACGACGGGTAAACCGACGGAGATCGAGTGGCAGGTGCTGACCGCGGAAGATGTCTCCAGCGAAAACGGCGCCACCGTCGCCAAGCTCCCGGACAAGTCGCTGCTGGTCAGCGGAACCAATCCTGACGTGGATGATCTGGTCATGACCGCGATCACCCAACTGACCGGCGTGACCGCGGTGAAGCTCGAGGTGCTGCCCGACGATTCGCTGGCCGCCAAAGGTCCCGGCCGCGCGCCGAATGGGAGTTGGGTCCTGAGCGAATTCAAGATGCTCGGTGACGGAAAGCCCGTGGAACTCGCGGCGGTGCGCTCGGACTACGACCAGCCCGAATGGCCGCTGGCCAATGCGCTCGACGGTAAAGACAACACCGGCTGGGGGACCTGGCCGCAGGTGGGCAAAGCGCACGCGGCGATCTTCGAGGTGCGGACAGAATTTGGCTATCGACCCGATCGGCTGCTGTCGTTCCGCCTGCAATCCCGCTCACCGCATAAGCAGCATGTCATAGGGCGCTTCCGCCTCTCGATCACCAATGCGCCCATCGCCCTGCTCAAGCCGGTGCCGGAGGAGGTGAAGGGCGCGCTCGCCGTCGCCGACGACCAGCGCAATGAGGCGCAGAAGAAGGCGATCGCCGACTTCTACCTCGCGAGTGAGCCGCGTCTCGTCGCCGCGAAAAGGAAAGCCGATGACGCGAAGAACGCCCGCGAGAAAGCCGAGCGGGAAGCGCCGCGCACGATGGTCATGCGCGACCGCAAGGAACCGCGGAAGACGTTTATCCTCGAGAAAGGCGCCTACGATAAATTCGGCGCGGAGGTCGAGCACGGCACGCCCGCGGTGCTGCCGCCCTTGCCTGCCGACGCGCCGAAGAATCGGCTCGCGCTCGCTCAATGGCTGGTCTCCGCAAATCATCCGCTCACCCCGCGTGTCACCGTGAATCGGCACTGGCAGATGTTCTTCGGGCGCGGCTTGGTGAAGACGATGGAGGACTTCGGTGTGCAGGGCGAGAAGCCGACGTATCGCGAGTTGCTCGACTGGCTCGCGACGGATTTCGTCGAGGGCGCTTGGGATGTGAAGCGGTTGCACCGCCTGATCGTGACAAGCGCGACTTACCGGCAGTCGTCGCGGCTGCCGGAGGGCATGGCGGAGCGCGACCCGGAAAACAAGCTGCTCGCTCGGGGGGCGCGTTTTCGGATGCCGAGCTGGATGCTGCGCGACCAGGCGCTTGCGGCCTCGGGATTGCTCGTCGAGAAGGTGGGCGGCCCGCCGGTGAAGGTCTATCAGCCGACGGGAGTCTGGGAGGACGCGACATTCGGGCAGATCAAGTTCACGCAGGATCACGGCGAGGCGCTGTATCGCCGCAGCCTCTACATTTTCTGGCGCCGCATCGTCGCGCCGACGCTCTTCTTCGATGTGGCGAACCGCCAGCAGTGCGCGGTGAAGACGAGCCAGACGAACACGCCGCTGCACGCGCTCGTGACGATGAACGACATCACCTACATCGAATCGGCCCGCGCGCTCGGTGAGCGCATGCTCAAGCAGGGCGGGGCGACGGATGCGGAGCGGCTGGCCTTCGGCTTCCGCGTCTGCACGTCGCGGCGCCCGAGTGAAAAGGAAGCGACGTTGCTCGCGAGTTCGCTCGCCCGTTTCCGCCAGCAATACGCCGGCGATGCGGAAGCCGCGCAGAAGCTGATCACGATGGGTGAATCCAAACCCGACGCCAATCTGGCGGCGCCCGAACTGGCTGCGCAGACCAGCCTCGCGCTACTGCTGCTGAATCTCGACGAGACCCTGACCAAGGAGTAACCGCATGAACCCGCAAACCGAACGCGCCGCTTACCTCACACGCCGCCAGTTTTTCTCCAAATCCGCGACCGGCATCGGCGGACTCGCCCTCGCCGAACTCTTGGCACAGGACGGTCTCGCCGCGCTCGCCAACCAGCCGAAAGGTCCGCGCGTGGGTGGGCTGGCCGGGCTTCCGCATTTTCCCGCGAAGGCCAAGAGCGTTATTTATCTGCTGCAAAACGGCGGTCCCCCGCATCTCGATACCTTCGACTACAAGCCGGGGATGGAGAAATTCCGCGGGCAGGAAATCCCGCCGTCGATCCTCGGCAACAAGCGCTTTTCGACGATGACGGCGAACGTGAAGCAGAAGCTCGTGCTGCCACCGTTCACCGGCTTCAAGCAGTACGGGAAGTCCGGCACCTGGGTGGGTGATTTCATGCCGCAGACCGCCGGGATCGTGGACGATCTTTGCTTCATCAAGTCGATGCACACCGAGGCCGTGAACCACGCGCCGGCAATCAATTTCTTTCTCACCGGTGGCGAACAGCCCGGCCGGCCGAGCATGGGCGCGTGGGCGACGTATGGGCTCGGCACGGAGTCGCAGGAGTTGCCGGGCTTTGTCGTCATGACCTCGCGCGACAAGGAAGCGTCGTGCGGACAGATCTTCTACGACTTCTACTGGGGCGCGGGCTTTCTGCCGTCGAAATTCCAAGGCGTGCGTTTCCGGGGGAGTGGCGATCCGGTGCTGTATCTGTCGAACCCGGACGGCATGTCGCGCGAAGTGCGGCGCGGGCTGCTCGACGACCTCGCGAAGCTGAACGAGGAGCACTACACCGAATTCGCCGACCCGGAAATCCAGACGCGCATTTCGCAATACGAGATGGCTTACAAGATGCAGGCGAGCGTGCCGGAACTGATCGACTTCAACACCGAGTCGCCCGAGACGCTCGAGATGTACGGTCCGGACGTGAAGCGGCAGGGCAGCTTCGCCTACAACTGCCTCATGGCGCGCCGACTCGTGGAGCGGGGTGTGCGGTTTGTGCAGTGCTTTCACGCGGGTTGGGATCACCACAACAACCTCTCGACGCAATTTCAGATCCAATGCCGCGACACCGACCAGCCAAGCGCGGCGCTCGTGAAAGACCTCAAGCAGCGCGGCTTGCTCGACGACACGCTGGTCATCTGGGGTGGCGAATTTGGGCGCACGCCATTTATCCAAGGCGACATCACCGACACGAAGAAATGGGGCCGCGATCATCACCCGTATGCCTTCACGCTGTGGATGGCCGGCGCGGGCGTGAAGCCCGGATTCAGCTACGGAGAATCGGATGACTTCGCTTTCAATGTCGTGAAGGATCCGGTGCATGTACATGACTTCCAGGCGACCGTGATGCATCTCTTGGGCATCGATCACGAACGACTGACGTTCCGCTTCCAAGGGCGGCAGTTCCGCCTCACCGACGTGCACGGCCACGTGGTGAAGCCCATCCTTACCTAGCGTCGCTTTCGATTGCGTGAGCTCGCGGCGTCGCGTTCCATATCCGGCCCGTGAAGAAAGCCGCCCTCGTCCAGAAGATCATCGCCCAACTCGCCGCCGAACTGGAGGCCTACGCGCAGTCCGCGCGGTCTGCGCATGCCGAGGCCACGGATGAGCAGAGTAAAGCGGAGAACAAATACGACACGCGGGGGCTGGAGGCTTCGTATCTGGCGGTCGGGCAATCGCGCCAAGCCTTGGAGACTTCGGAAGCGCTCGAACAATTTTCGGCGCTCCCTCTGCCAGAGTTCGGTCCCGAGGATTCCATCGATCTCGGCGCGCTCGTCGAGTTGGAGACGAAGGTGGGTCGGGCGCTTTATTTTCTCGGCCCGCGTGCGGGCGGCACGGAGGTGGTGCTCGGGCGGCGTGAGGTGCTGGTGATCACACCGCAGTCACCGATCGGCCAGCAGCTCGTCGGCAAAAAACAAGGCGACCGCTGGGAGACGCAGATCGCCGGAAAGCGGGGTTCCTTCCGAGTGGTGTCGGTCGCCTAGATGGACTTGCGGCCTTGGAACTTACCGATCGTCGCGCGGACGGTGCGCTCCCGATGTTGCTCCGCCTTGAGACGATCCTCCTGAGATTGGATGTCCTGAGGCAGGGCTTTTCCGCTGGGCGCGGCTTTTTTCTTACGACTGGGGCGCGAAGGCATGGCGCACTTTCTCACGAGCCCCGCGGATGAACGAGCGAGATTTTCTTCGTTCAGGCGCGGTTCACTTCCACGCGCAGAGCGACTCGACATAAGCCGCCGAGCCGTCGCGGAGCCAGCCGTCGAGCTGTGCCTGATCCTTGAGCTGCTGGCCGCGCCGCCGTGGGACGACGAGGAAGCGCGAGTCGATCTCGGGCAGCGCGCTCATGTCGCCCCAGAGCTTCTCAAACTGCGTGACCGGGAAGATGTCCTCCTGCCCGTGGCCCCAGCGCTTCTTCACATCTTTGAGCGTGATGTAAGTCGGCATCTTCGCGGCGAGATTGCGAATCGCCGTCGTGATTTTTTCGTCGGCGTTGGCGTTCGGCGCGAAGTCGGCACGCGTCAGGCCGAAGGCTTCGAGCAGGCGGTCCACGTCGATCCAGGTGGTCAGCGTGTTGTAGTAGGTGAGGGCAAACTCGGCTTCCTCGTGCGGCATGGCCAGACCCTCGACGAGGCGTGGGCGGCCATTCACGCGGGCCAATCCGCCGCCGCGGTCCTCGAGCCGGCGGGTAATGACTTCGAAGCTGAGGCACGCGCCGCTTTGGAGGTGCTGGCCGAGCAACGTGGGATCCACGTCGGCCCCGAGCGTGTCGATGTTGTGCAGGACGAGCGTCCTGAGTTGCGGGCGCTCGGCGAGTAGTGCGGCGAGGGTGCCGTTGCGGAGCAGGTTGGGCAGCTCGAACCAATGTCCGACCGGGTGCAGGCACTGGAGCGGGAGATTGTCGGTGTAGTCGCCTGCTTCGCCAGCGCCGCGGGCCCAGCCGATGAGCGCGGTGCGCAAGCTCTCTCGGACCTTTTGCTGCTGCTCGTCGAGCATCTGCTGCGACATTTCCTCCCAGGCGAAACGTAGGTCGCGCTCGGTCGGGATCATGCGCAGACCGACGCTCTTGCCACGCGAAAGATGGAGTGGGCCGTCGTAACCGTAGTTGCCGTGCTGGCCGAGAAAGTCGGAGGTCGGTCCGTGGGTGAGGTAGCTGGTGGTGAAGACGTGCGGGATCGAGGTGCCGGCGAGCCGCGATATGCGGCGCGACTTCGCGAGATGCGTCTCCAAGAAGGTGCGATGACGTCCGCCGAGTTTGGCGAAAGGATGCAGCGCCTTGACGACGCCCGCGCCTTGCGTCCAGCGCGAGCCTGCGCCAGCCGCGAGCGTGACTACGGCGACTTCGCCCGCGCGCAAGGATGCGAGGCCGAGGTCGGCGAGTTTCTGGTCCGTCTTCGCGGAAAGATCGACGACATCTTCGGAGCGCACGTCTTCGATGGCGGCGTTGGCTGGGAGTCGATTCTGCGCGAGTCCGATGCGGCCTTCGCGGAGGTGCGCTCGGATCTGTTCGTGCTGCTTGGCGTCGAAACCGTTTTCTTCAAGCAAGGCCGCGAGCGATTCGTTGCCGGCGTCGGATTTCCCGCGGGGAAACATCGCGTCGAAGAGCGTCTGCACCATGCCGCGCAACTCGGGCTTCGTGCGGCAGGCAGCGGCGAATTTATCGAGTTCCGTGCGGCGCAGTGACGAAAGCGTGCGGCGATCCTGGCGGATCAATTCCGGGACGGTGAGCGTGTAGTAGCCGGAGGGCATGAGCGCATCCGCACCGGCGAGGAGATCGGCGAACGTGCCGTTTTCATTGATGGCGAAGTCGTAAACCACCGGTTCCATTGCGAACGGGAGCGCGTTCTGCAGTTCGCGTTTGGTCGCGCTCATGATGGCTTGTAGGCGCTCCTGAGCTTCAGCTTTGCGCGACGGCGTGAACATGAAGCCCATGCCGCCGCCGCTCATCCCGCCGAGCATCCAGAAGCCCCAGAAGTCCGTGCCGAATTCCGCGCGGACCTGCTCGATGAGCCGCTCGGTGTAATAGGTCGAAGCCCACGGGATGATCGTCTGGATCGGGCCTTGGAAGTTGCGGGTGGTGGCCGCGCCGACGCGGGCGATGTCGTTGTTCCGCAGTCCCTCGAGGATTTCCCCGAGGATGCCGAGCGCCTCCTGCCGCCCCTGCCACTCGGCGGCGGAACGCAGGAGATATTTCTCGGTGACCATCTCCAAAATCGGTCCGACGTTTTGCGCCATTCCTCCATGCACGAGGACGAGCGAATCCTGCAAACGCTGGCGAGCTTCGGAGGAAATTTCGTCGCGCGTGAACACGTGATGCGTCGGCATCAGTCGGCCACGGGAGATGCCGTGCTCCGGATCGCCGGCCTCAGCAGCGCGGCCTTCGATGAGTTTGATCCCCGGCCACACGCCGCCCGAGTCCTGCCAGCCGCCGCCGCTGCCGCCGATCCATTCACCCAGCAACGCTCGAGCGAGCACGAGGCGGCGTTCGCTCTCGCGCAGCGGTCCGGTGAGCGACTCGGCTTGGCCGGTCGCGCGCATGCAGACGCCGATGAGCGCGGCGAGGAGATTGGTCGAAACCGCGAGGCGCGAGCCCTTCGGGATGTCGTTGACCGAGGAGACGAGTTCGAGACCGCGGCCCGGGCCGAGCATTTCCGCGAGCAGATCGGCGAGCGATTGGCCCGAGCCTTCAATGCCCGGCGGCACGATGCCCGCGGCGATGACAGCGGCCTTGAGCAAGCCGAGGTAGTCTTTCGCGAAGTCGAAGACCTCCGCGAGATTCGAGATGTCGGCGCGGGCGTTGAGATCGACGCTGACGAGGCGGAGCACGGGTTCCTCGATGACGCGCAGCCAGGCGCTGACCGGCGGCTGAGGTTGCGAGTCGCGGCCATGCACCCCGAGATCGACCGAGACGTTCAGCACTTTCGCGCCCTCGGGATAATCCATGCCGAGGAAAAAGATGTCGCTCCACGCGCTGTGCGTGAGGTCCATGCGCACAGGAGTGAGTTCGCGCAGGATCGGATACGAACCGTCGGCGGTGGGCGTGAGCAGTTCGCGCCGGACGCGCAGCGGCTGGTCCTTGGGGTGGCCCATGCGGAACATCCATTGATTGCCCCGCACCGTGCGGACGCTGCGCCGGACTTGATCGGCGAGCGTCTGAAAGGCGAGCCGGTGGTAGGCGGCGGCGAGCGCGCTGCTCAGCGCATCGCTCGCTCCCTGGGTCTTTTGCGCGGTGGTGAAAATCTCGATCGCCTCCTCAAAGCGGCGATGCAGCAGATGCTCGTAGCCTTGAAACGGGATCTGCCCACCGGCGGGCAACTCGGCTTTGGCCGGCAGATGAAAGCGATGGATGGCGGCGAGGAAAAAGAGTGCGCGCACGCGCTCGTAGAGATTTTCGCTGCGATGGCGAAACGCTTCCAGCGCTTCGCACTCCGCGAGCAGCGCCGGGAAGCTGGCCGCTGCGCAGAAATCGTCGAGCGACCGATTGCGCGTGGCGTCGTCGGGCGAAACGATGAGGTCGATGAGTCCGGGCGACATGCGGGCTTATTTCGTCGCCAGCAGTTCCACCAAACCGCGCAGCACTTCGTCGCGGTCGCGACCGGAAAGCGCGAGCGCGAGTTGCGCGGTGAGCAGGCCGTACTTCACGCCGAAGTCGTAACGGCGCCCGTCGAGTTCGCACGCGAGGTAACGCTCCTGCTCGGCGAGGCGGGCGAGCGCAGCGCGGAAGTGGACGGTTTGCTCGTGGCCGCGCGCCTCGGTGAGCAATTCGCCGAGGATGCGCTGCACGCCGGGCGTGAGCACATGCATGCCGAAGAAACACAGGTAGTAGCCCGCGCGCAGGCCGGGCACGTCGAGCTTTTGCTCGGCTTCGGTGGGCGTGGGTTTTTCCAATACTGCCTCGATCTGATAGAGCCGCTGCGCCGCATTCACGAGCTGCCCGCCGACCGCGCCGTAGTAGGGCAGCTTGCTCTCGTGCGTGGATTGCACGGCGGAGACGGCGCAGTTTTCGGTGCGCGCGATGTCCATGAGTTGTTGCGCGCAGCCTTTCGCGGCGGTGCTGAGGTAAAGGTGATCGCCGACGAGCAGCAGGAACGCGTCGCTGCCGCAAAACTCCGCCGCGCTGTGGATGGCGTGCGCGTAGCCGAGCGGCGCGGTTTGCTCGATGAAAGTGAGCGCCGTCGCGTGCGAGCCCGCCGCCACGCGATAGGCGGCTTCATCTCCGGGACTGATGACCACGCCGATCTGCTCGATGCCCGCGCGCAGGATTTCTTCGACGATGATGGCGAGGGCGGTTTTCGTGACGCCGTCGCGATCGACGAGCGACTGGAGCGGCAGGGTGCGCTGGTTTTTTCCCGCCGCGGTGATGAGAGCCTTTCGAATGTGCATGGAAAGGTGCCGAGAGTTTCCAAAAAGGAGGCCACCGTCAATCAGTGCCGCGGAGTTGCCGCCCGCGGAGAGTCTTCGTAGACTGCGCCCATGAATGATCCGCGCGTCGCCGAGTACCTCCGCTTTCTACGATTTCCGAGCGTTTCGACCAATCCCGAGCGGGCGGGGGATGTGGCGGAGTGTGCGGCCTGGCTCGTGGAAAAGCTCACCTCGATCGGGCTGAGCGCGCAGCTTCATCCGACGGCGCGGCATCCGATCGTCGTCGCCCGCAACGAACATCGTCCCGGTCGCCGGACGATCATGATTTACGGCCACTACGACGTGCAGCCGGAAGACCCGGTGGAGTTATGGGACTCACCGCCGTTCGAGCCGCGGATCACCGACGGTATCGTCTTCGCGCGCGGCTCGACGGACAACAAAGGGCAGATCTACGCGCACATCCTCGGAATCGAGGAGACGCTGCGGGAGAAGGCCGAATTGCCGGTGAATTTGATCCTGCTCATCGAGGGCGAGGAGGAAATCGGGAGCGCGCACCTCGAGGAATTTCTGCTCTCGCATCGCGAGGACCTCGCCTGCGAGGTGATCGCCATTTCGGATACCGGGATGATCGCGCCGGGCGTGCCCACATTTACCTACGGGCTGCGCGGGATCGGCGCGCTGGAACTGAAAGTGACCGGACCGGCGACGGATCTGCATTCCGGGATCTACGGCGGTGCGGTGGCGAATCCGGCGACGGCGGTCGCGCGCCTCGTCGCGAGCCTGCACGATGCGGAAGGTCGCGTCGCGGTGCCGGGCTTTTACGATGACGTGAAATCGCTCGAATCCTGGGAGCGCGAGGCTTGGGCAAAGCTGCCGTTTGGCGACGCCGATATTCTTGCGGTGACGGGGGCGCCGGGCCTTTTCGGCGAAGCCGGCTACAGCAGCCTCGAGCGGACCTGGGCGCGACCGACGGCGGAGTTGAATGGCATCGGTGGCGGTTTTCAGGGCGTCGGGACAAAGACCGTCCTGCCGCGCGAAGCCTTTGCCAAGCTGACTTTCCGGCTCGTTCCGAATCAGCAACCCGATGCGGTCATGGAAGCAGTGAAGGCGCATCTACGCGCGCATTGCCCGCCGGGTGTTCGGTTGGAAATCCATGGCGGACACGCCGGCGAACCTTACGTGACGAGCCCGGCCTCGGCCGATGGAGTCGCGGCGCAGCGGGCGTTGCGGCGATCTTTCCCGGGGCGTGATGTGGCGCTGATCCGCGAAGGCGGCAGTATTCCGATAGTCAATACCTTCAAGCGCGTGCTCGGGGTGGAGACGCTGTTGCTCGGCCTGGCGCTGCCGGATTGCCGCGCACATGCACCGAACGAAAATTTCCCACTCGAGAATTTCTTTGCGGGCATCCGCCTGAACCGGGCTCTGCTTGAAGAACTTGCCGTTTAACGGAAGGTGTCTGCGACATCCCCGGGCCTCACCATCTTCGATTTCCAACCATGAGCCGATTCAAAACGATTTCTGCGGTGTTGGCGTGTGCGCTTCTGCTGGTTTCCTCGGCGGCTCCCGTGGAGGCCGCGACCAAAAAGAAAAGCACGACTAAAAAAAGTGCGGCGTCCGCGAAGGGTAAGTCGAAGAGCACCACGGCAAAAAAGCCGGCTACGCCAACTCCCAAAACGGCGGCGACGGCGGCTGCAGCGGGAGCCACGGCTGCCGCGGCCTCGACGTTGGATTTGCCGCTCCCGGCCAAGGTCGCGCTCACGGAGAAAAAGCCCGACGAAACGCCCGTGCCGGCCACAAAAAGCCCTGAAATGTCGGATGACAATCCCGCTGCAAAGAAAGCGCACCCACCGAATGCCACTGTCGAACCGGATAGCATCGTCGAGTTTGCCGCGCAGTCGCCGCGCATGCAGCAGTTGATCCGCGATGCGATCGATCTGACCCGCCTGAATTTGACCTACACCTTTGGCAGCGCCGATCCGGACAGCGGCGGCATGGATTGCTCGGGCACGATCTATTACCTCCTGCGTGCCCACGGCATGAACGACATCCCGCGCGATTCGAGCGGCCAGTATTTGTGGACGCGCAAGAACGGTTCCTTTTACCCAGTCCTGAGCCGGAGCGAAAAGAGCGAGGAGTTCGATCAACTCCAACCCGGCGACCTCATGTTTTGGACGGGGACGTATCAGCCCGCGCGAGATATTCCCGTGTCGCACGTGATGGTGTATCTCGGCCGCGAAAAGGAGACGGGAAAACGGATCATGTTCGGCGCGAGCGATGGTCGCAGCTACAACGGGATTCAGCGCTGGGGCGTGAGCGTATTCGATTTTAAAATGCCCCGAATCGATCCGGAGAACCCCGAGAAACAGACGGCGGTGTTTGTCGGCTACGGGCGCATTCCGGGTTTGCGCGGCGCAGTTAGCCCGTCCGCGACTGAGGCCTCCGCTGCTTCCGAGGAAAAGCCGTCTGCAACGTCAACGCCAAAACCGAAAGCCGCGAGCAGCGCGAAATCCAAGAGCAGTTCTTCGCGGAAGAAGAAGTAGCGACCTTCGTGGATCGCACGGCCTCTCACCGGCGAGAGGCGAGTGCGCCCATCGCCGGTTAAGAGGAGCGATGCTGCGGACGTTTACGGCACTTCGCCTTCGACCTGTTCTTCGTCCTCGTTGCTGACTACCGGAGCGATGCCGGAGAGGCTTTCGCCTTCGCGCATGTTGATAAGGATCACGCCTTGAGCGTTGCGGCCGGTCTCACGAATGCCGGCGACTTTGGTCCGGACCATCTTGCCCTTGTTCGTGATGAGCATCAGTTCGTCGCTGTCGCGGACAGTGAGCGCACCAGCGACGCCGCCGGTCTTCTCGTTGGTCTTCATCGTGATGACGCCTTTGCCACCGCGTGATTGGAGGCGATAGACGGGTCCTTTCTCGTCGTCGAATGGCGTTCGTTTGCCGAGGCCATTCTCACCCGCGACGAGCAGCTTGGCATTTGGGTCAACGAGTGCCGTTCCGACCACGTAATCGCCTTTCTCCGGGCGAATGCCCCAGACGCCGACTGTGTCGCGGCCTTGGTCGCGCATTTCTTCCTCGCTGAAGCGAATGCTCATACCCTCATGGGTAATCAGCACGATCTCCTGGTGTCCGACCGTCAGCTTGCAGTCGATGAGTCGGTCGCCTTCCTCGATCTTGATCGCGATGATGCCGCCCTTTCGGATGTTTTTGAAGTCGCTGAGGTTGGACTTTTTGACGATGCCGCTGCGCGTCGCGAAGACGATGTGCAGCTTGTCCGTCCAAGTGTCTTCTTCCTTTTTTTGCCCCTGAATGCGGATAGTCGCCGCGATTTTTTCGTCGGGACGAAGCTCCAGGATGTTCGCGATGCTGCGGCCTTTACTGGCGCGTGAACCTTCGGGAATTTCAAACACGCGCTCGACGTAGCAGCGTCCATCGGCGGTGAAGAACATGAGGTAGTCGTGCGTGGTCGCGGTGAAGAGATGTTCGACGAAATCGTCGTCCTCTTCCTCGTTAGAGCTTTCGCGCGCCGTCATGCCGATCACGCCTTTGCCGCCGCGGCGCTGGGCGCGATAGGCGGAAACGGCGGTGCGTTTGATGAAGCCCTTGTGCGTGAGCGTGACGATCACGCCTTCGTTCGCGATGAGGTCTTCCAGGCTGATCTCGCCCTCGGCGGGCACGATCTGCGTGCGGCGCTCGCTGCCGTATTTTTTCTGAATCTCGCGCAGTTCGTCGGTGATGATTTTCAGCACGCGCTTTTCCTTCGCGAGGATGTCGAGCAGGTCCTTGATCGTGGCGATGAGCGCGTCGTATTCCTGCTTGATGGAATCGCGCTCGAGTCCGGTGAGTTGGTATAGGCGCAGGTCGAGGATGTGGCCGACCTGCTTCTCGGTGAACTTGTATTTGCCGTCGGCGCTGAGGCGCGCATCGGAGCGAATGAGGATGCCGAGCTGCTCGACGGCGCTGCGCGTCCACGAGAGCCCCAGCAGCTTGGCCTTGGCGTCGTCGCGGTCGCGCGAGTCCCGGATGATCTTGATGAAGTCGTCGAGGTTCGCGAGGGCGATGAGGTAGCCCTCGAGCTTCTCGGCTTCGACTTCCGCCTGGCTGAGCAGGTAGCGCGTGCGGCGGAGGATGACCTCGCGCCGGTGCTCGATGAAGCAGGCGATCGCGTCCTTGAGCGGGAGCAGGCGCGGCTTGCCGTGATCGATCGCGAGCATGTTCACGCTGAACGACGACTCCAGCGCGGTGTGTTTATAGAGGTTGTTGAGGATGACCTTTGGGTTGCCGTCGCGCTTCAGTTCGACGACGACGCGCGTCAGTTCGTCGGATTCGTCGCGCACGTCGCTGATGCCGGTGAGCACCTTCTCGTTCACCAGGTCCGCGATGCGTTTCACCAGTTCGTTCCGCTTCACGTTGAACGGAATCTCCGTGATGATGATCTGCTCGCGCCCTCCTTTCAGTTCCTCGACGCCCGCCTTGCCGCGGACGCGAACCGCGCCTTTGCCGGTGGTGAAATACGAGAGGATGCCGGCATTACCCTGGAGCACGCAGCCCGTCGGGAAGTCGGGGCCTTTCACGTGAACCATCAGTCCTTCGAGTGTGATGTCCGGGTCAATGATCTGCGCGCAGATGCCGTCGATGCACTCGCTGAGATTATGCGGCGGAATGTTTGTCGCCATGCCGACGGCGATGCCGGTGCCTCCATTGACGAGCAGGTTCGGAAACGCCGCGGGAAAGACCGTCGGCTCCTCGCGCGTTTCGTCGTAGTTCGGGACGAAATCGACCGTCGCCTTGTCCATGTCCTCCATGAGCGCTGCGCCGAGATGCTGCAAGCGCGCCTCGGTGTACCGCATGGACGCGGGCGGATCGTCTTCGACCGAGCCGAAGTTGCCTTGCCCATCGATGAGCATGTCACGCATCGCCCACGGCTGCGCCATGTGGACGAGCGTCGGGTAGATTGCCTGATCGCCGTGCGGGTGATAGTTGCCCATCGTCTCGCCGACGATCTTCGCGCACTTGAGATGCTTGCGATTCGGCATCACGCCGAGTTCGCTCATGGCGAAGAGAATGCGGCGCTGGGAGGGCTTCAGCCCATCGCGGGCATCGGGCAGCGCGCGGCTGATGATGACGGACATCGAGTAGTCGAGAAACGACTTCGACATCTCCTCGGCGACATTGACCGGTTGGACTTTTTCGTTGGGATTCAGGTTGGGCATGGAGAGGGATTTTGGGTTGGGAAAATTGCGTGGTTACTCGGCGTTCCATTCCGCCGGAAATTGGCCGTGCCGCTGGCGATACTCGGCGAGGATTTGTTCCATGCCCTGTGTCGTAAGGTCGCGGGCGATTTGCGCGAGGTGCTTCGCTCCCGCTTCGGTGTATTTATGGCACGAAAAGGTCTTGAGCCGCTTGCGTCCGCCGCGCTCCGTCCACATGCCGCTCCAGAATTCGTATTCGTGGCCCTTCGATTTTTGCACGCGCTTGTACAGGTTCACCTCGCCAGACTTGTTCCGCTTCGTGAGCACGCCGCGATGGCTTGTCTGGGCTGCAGGCAACTGCGCGCGCCACTCCCTCACCTGCTGGACCGCCGCGAGCTTCGCGCGCGGCGAACCGCCGCAATCCTTGTCCGTAAAGAACTCATGCCGCCGCTGCTTCCCACGCGTAATCCGCGCCATCCAGCCGATGGCGTGGCTTTCGGGTGAATTGATGCGTGTGACTCCG
>JBBQYR010000117.1:0-14346 GCA_038208565.1 Chthoniobacterales bacterium | reverse complement strand
CGTCTGTCCAACGCGAAACAATCCTCCGTGGGTGGGCCCGTCGCCAGCGGCGGCGTATTCTCCAAAAAGCGAGGTGGTTCGCCCGTCCGGATGGCAAGGCCTGGCCCGGTTTCCGCGGATTTGTGCTTGCCAAAAATCCGCCGTCCGAACGACTCACACAGCCGCATGCCTCCGCTCCTCCAGCTTCGCAGCATCACGAAATCTTTCGGCGCCGTTCGCGCGTTGCGCGGCGTTTCCCTGACACTCGAGACCGGTGAAGTTCACGCTTTGCTGGGCGAAAATGGCGCGGGAAAATCGACTTTGATCAAGGTCATTACCGGCGCTCACGCCCCCGATGGCGGCGGGTTGGAAGTCGGCGGCGAAAGCGTGGCGCAATTCTCGCCAGCGAAGGCTCGTGCGCTCGGGATCGCCTGTATTTATCAGCAACCGGCGCTCTTTCCTGATCTGAGCGTCGCGGAAAATATCGCGCTGCGGCTGGAGAAAACCTCGCCCACGCATCTCGTCCGCTGGCGCGAGCGGCATGCCCGCGCCGCGGAATTGCTGCATCGCATCGGCGCGGAGATCGACGCCGATCGCGAAGTGCGCGCGCTCTCGATGCCCGAGCAGCAACTCGTGGAAATCGCCTGCGCGCTCGGCTCCGGCGCGCGCATCGTCATCATGGATGAGCCAACCGCATCGCTCACGCAGAAGGAGCAGCATCTGCTTTTCGCCGTCGTCCGCGAGCTGCGCGCGAACGGCGTGGGCGTCATCTACATTTCGCACCGGCTGGAGGAAATCTTCGCGCTCGCCGACCGCGTCACCGTCCTCCGCGACGGCGAAAGCGTCGGCACGAACCGCGTGGACGAGTTGAACGAAACCACGCTCATCCGCATGATGGTCGGCCGCGAAGTCGCGGCGATTTATCCGCCGTCGGAGAGCGCACCCGGCGAGGTCGTGCTCAGCCTGCGCGGGGTCGGCTGCGCCGCGAGCGCTGTGCATGGCATCGATCTTGAAGTCCGCGCCGGTGAGATCGTCGGGCTCGCTGGATTGGTCGGCGCGGGGCGCACGGAACTGGCGCGCATCCTCTTTGGCCTCACGCCTGCCGATGCCGGTGAAATCACGCTTTCCGGCCAACCCGCCCGCTTGGGCGATCCGCGCGACGCCATCGCCCACGGCATCGCTTACGTGCCCGAAGATCGCCGCCGCCACGGCGTGATTCTTGAGATGCCCATCGCCGCGAACACCACGATGGCGATTCATCCGCAACTCTTTCCCGGCACGTGGCTGCGCCCCGGCGCGGAGCGGCAACTCACGCTCGATTTCATCCGCGACCTCGTGGTCAAGACCTCCGGCCCCGACGCGCCGGGCGGCAGCTTGAGTGGTGGCAATCAGCAGAAAGTCGCGCTCGCCCGCTGGCTGGCGACAAAGCCCAAGCTGCTCATCCTCGATGAGCCGACGCAGGGCGTGGATGTCGGCGCGAAGGGCGAGATTCACAAGATCATCCGGCGCCTCGCGAAGGAAAGTCTGGCGGTGCTGCTCATCTCCAGCGATCTGCCGGAAATCCTCGGCATGAGCGACCGCATCGTCGTGATGCGTGGCGGCACGATCGTCGCCGAGCTTCCGGGCAGCACCGACGCGCACGACGTCATGGCCGCCGCGCTCGGCCAGGCCGGAAAGGAGGCCGCGTAGTGGGCAAATACTCGCGCGAACTCACCGTCGCCGCCGTGCTCGCCGCGCTGCTCCTCGCGCTCGCGATATTCGCGCCGAACTTCTTCGCGCCGCAACCGTTCCTCTCACGACTCGCTTCGCAGATGCCCGCGCTCGTCGCCGCCATCGGCATGACCTGCGTGCTGCTCTCGCGGCAGATCGACATCTCGATCGGCGCGCAATTCGGCCTGTGCGCCGTCATTGGCGGACTGCTCGCTGCGGCCAAGCTTCCGCTCGTCATCGTCCTCGGCGGCGCGCTCGCAGCCGGTGCCGTCATGGGCGCGCTCAATGGCGCGCTCGTCGCGTGGCTCGGCCTGCCGTCAATCGTCGTCACGCTGGCCACGATGGTCACGTGGCAGGAAGCGTTGCGGCTCTGGCAGCAAGGGCGGTTGCTCAATCTGCCGCCGGGCGTGCAGTGGTTCGGGCTGAGCCAAACCGCAGGCCAATTGCTGCTCATCGTCGTCGCTTTCGTTTTCGTCGCGCTCGCCGCGTGGGCGCTGCGTCGCGTGGCCGCGGGCCGCTTCATCTACGCCGTCGGCTCCGATGCGGAGGCTGCGCGCCTCGCCGGCATCGAACCGCGGCGCGTGACCTTCGGCGTCTTCGTTTTCATGGGCCTGCTCGTCGGCCTCGCCGCGGTCATGAACGTCGTGCAGTCGCCGCAAATCCAGCCGACCTGCGGCGACGGCTTTGAGCTGAAAGTGATCGCGGCGGTGGTGGTCGGCGGCGTCGCGGTGACCGGCGGCCGCGGGCGACTGTGGGGCGTCGTGCCCGGCCTGCTCCTGCTGGCCAACGTCAACCCCGCGCTCACCCATTTTCATGTGCAGGCCTATTGGGAAAAGGCGATCCAAGGAGCGGTCATCCTGCTCGCAGTGCTGGCCGACGGGCTCAACCGGAAGCGCGCATCATGAGCAGCGGCGCGACTTCCACCTCCCGCGTGAAATCCGCGCTCCTTCGCCACGAGACCGTGCTCCTGCTCGTGCTTATCGCCGAGGTGCTCTTCTTTAACTCAGTCGGTCGCAATTTTGGCACCTCGGCCAATGTCGCGAACATCGTCCGGCAGTCCGTCGAAATCGGCCTGCTCGCGCTCGCGCTCACCCCGATCATCCTCACCGGCGGCATCGATCTCTCCGTGGGCTCGCTACTTGGCTTGTGCGCGGTCGTCTTCGGCATGCTGTGGAAAATCGTGGGCCTCGACCCGTGGGTCGCCGCGCTGGGGGCGGTGATTGCCGGCGCGCTCGGCGGGGCGGTGAATGCCACGCTGATCACGCGCTTCCGGCTGCCGCCGCTCATCGTCACGCTCGGCACATTTTCGCTCTTCCGCGGACTCGCCGAGGCGCTCACCGGCGGCACCACGGCTTACACCGGCTTCCCCGCCGACTTCCTCGCGCTCGGCAACGGCTTCTTCCACGGCGTGCCCGTGCAGGCGTGGGTCTTCTTCGCCGTCGCGCTCGGGATCTGGCTACTCGTCCATCGCACGACCTTCGGGCGCTCCTTCCGCGCCATCGGCTTCGCTCCAGACGGCGCGCGCTACGCCGGACTGCCCGTCGAGCGACGCCTCGCGCTGGCCTATGTGCAAGCCGGGGCCATCGCCGGGCTCGCCGCCGTCATCTTCGTCTCGCGCGTCACCGAGGCCCGCGCCAATGCTGGCACCGGCTACGAACTCGCGGCGATCACCGCCGTGGTCCTCGGCGGCACGAGCATCTTTGGCGGCACCGGCTCGGTCCATGGCACCCTGCTCGGCGTCGCCGCCGTGGCCGTGCTGGCCAATGGCCTCTCTCGCATCGTCACCATCATGGCCATCTCGCGCGAACTCTCCGGCATCCTCACCGGCGCCCTCCTCCTGCTCGCGCTCGCGGCTGGGTCCTTGACGAAGTCCTTCTCCCAACGCCGAGGCCGGGGACCAGGTTGAGGGAACTGCCGGCGATCATGGAGCACATCCCGGCGTGGCAGCGGAAACGCCCGGCACTATCGCGGGACATCCCGGTGAGTCTGCGGCACTTCCCGCCGAGGGTCCGGGATATGCCGCTGGGTCTTTGGGATCTCCCATGAACCCTTCGGGAGTTGCCGAATTACCCTGATCTAAAGAGAAGCTCTGGAAATTGTCCCCTATCAAGCTTTCCGCCAGAGATCTGTTGAACAGGCGAAGCAACGTGGAAGACAGGGCCCTGCCACGGGCGTTGAAGGGAAGGCGCTACAGGCTTGCCGCGCGGGCGGTGCGCCGGCATTTTGCGCTTCAAGATTTCCCCACCATGAAACGTCTCCTCCCGCTCCTTCTCCTGCCCGCCCTTTTCCTCGCCGCCTGCAACAAGGTGGACAATGCCGCTTCATCGAACGGCGGTAGAAAGAAGGTGACGATCGCGCTGTTGCCGAAGTCTAAGGGGAATCAGTATTTTGTGAATGTGGAGAAAGGGGCGCGGGTGGCGGCGCAGGAGTTGGGCGTGGAGCTGCTTTTCGATGGGCCGACGAATACCGATCCGGCAAAGCAGAATGAGATCGTGGAGAATTGGATCACGCTCGGGGTGGATGCGATCGCGGCGGCGGCGGAGAACAAGGAGGGGCTTTCGACGGCGCTGAAAAAGGCGCAGGCCGCGGGGATCAAGGTGGTGACTTATGACTCGGACACGACGCCGGATTCGCGGGCGTTTTTTGTCAATCAGGCGACGGCGGAAGGGATCGGCCACACGCTGATGGATGAAGCAGCGCGGCTGATCGGCGACGAGGGCGGGGAGTTTGCGATCATCACGGCGACGCTGACGGCGGCGAACATGAACGAATGGCGCAAGCACATCGAGGCGCGGCTGGCGGCGAAGTATCCGAAGCTCAAGCTCGTGGACACGAAGCCGTGCGACGACCAGAAGGACAAGGCGCAGCAGGAGGCGACGAATCTGCTCAGCGCGTATCCGAATCTGAAATGCATCATGGCCATCTGCTCGCCCGCGGTGCCGGGCGCGGCGGAGGCGGTGAAGCAGGCGGGCAAAGCGGGTGCGGTGAAGGTGCTCGGGCTCGGGCTGCCGAGCGAGAACCGCGCTTACGTAAAGGACGGGGTGACGCAGGCGGTGATCCTGTGGAAGGTGCAGGATCTCGGGTATCTCACGATCAAGGCCGCGGCGGATCTGGTGACCGGTAAGCTCGTGCCGGGGGCGAAGGAATTCGACGGCGGCAAGCTCGGGAAGATCGAGGTGCAGGGCGACAGTCTCGTCCTCGGCCAGCCCTTCATTTTCACGAAGGACAACATCGATCAGTTCGAGTTTTAATGCGGCGCCGGAGTCGGTGTCGGGAAGCGCGGCGGGATGGCGGGGGCCTCGGCGATCGTGGCGGGGAGCGTCTGCTCCTGGCCGTCGCGGACGATGGTGAGCTGCACCGTGGCGCCGATCTCCGTTTCGGCGACGCGGCTGCGCAGGTTGAGCGTGTCCTTGACGGGCTGACCGTTGAAAAGGCGGATGATGTCGCGCGAGCGCAGGCCGGCTTTTTCCGCCGGTGAATCCGCCAGCACGCCGGTGACCGCGGCGCCGAGCAGGCTCTTCACGCCAAGCTGCGCGGCGATGTCGGGCGTGAGGTCCACCATGCTCACGCCGAGGTAACCACGGACGATACGCCCGGTCTTCAGGACGCTCTCGAGGGCGCGGCGCGCGACGTTCGCGGGAATCGCAAAGCTGATGCCCAGCCACGTGCCTTCCTCGGAGGTGGAGAAGATGGCGCTGTTGATGCCGATGATTTCGCCACGCAGATTGAGCAGCGGGCCGCCGGAATTGCCCTGGTTCACGGCGGCGTCGGTCTGGAGAAATTCCACGCCGCTATCAGCCACGGCGCGCCGTCCCTTGGCACTGATGATCCCTTGCGTCACGGTTTCCTGCAGGCCGAAAGGATTGCCGACGGCGAAGACCAATTGTCCAACGCGGACCTGATCGCTGTCGCCGAGCGGGAGCGGCTCGATGTTCTTTGCATTGATTTTCAGGACGGCGATGTCGGTCTGCTCGTCGGTGCCGATGATCTGCGCGGGCTCGATGCGGCCGTCGGTGAGCTGCACCTCGATTTTCTCCATATTGGCGATGACGTGGTGGTTCGTAAGGATGTGGCCTTCGCGCGAGACGATGACGCCCGAGCCCATGGAAGTCTGCACGTCGCCCTGCGGCTGGCGGAAGCGGCGCTGGCGGAAGAGTTCGAAGGGATCGACGGCCGACCGGCGCGAGGTCGTGATGCTGACGACGGAGGGCACGACGGCTTGCATGAGCCGGGTGTATTCGGCGTCGAGCGCGGAGAGGACCTGCACGTCTTTCGGATCGATCTTTGGACCGGTGGCGGGCGTGTATTGCTCGGGCACGCGAGTTCCACCGTGGAGCTGGGAATTGAGGCGCTGCCAGCGGAAGACGCCGAAGGCGACGAGCACGGCGATGAGGAAGATGAAAAGCGAACGGCGCATGGATCGAGGCTAGCTGACGTGGGAAAGCAGGAGCTTGCGAGTTTCCGCGAGCGCGCGGCGATACCGCTGATTCTCCGGCAGCGCAAGCGGCGGGTCGCGCTCGAAGAGGAGAAAGGCGGCGTTGCGGGCGAGGCGCATGAGCTCGTGATCGGTGAGCGGATTGCCGAGCTGAAGCGGCGGGAGGCCGCTCTGTGCGGTGCCGAGCAGGTCACCGGGACCGCGGAGGTGCAGGTCGGCCTCGGCGATTTTGAAACCGTCGGAGGTTTCCTCGAGGATCTTCAGTTTCGCCTGCGCGGCTTCGTCGGCTTTCGCGGAACGGAGCAGGATGCAGTAGCTCTTGTGGGTGCCGCGGCCGACGCGTCCGCGGAGCTGGTGGATCTGCGCGAGGCCGAAGCGCTCGGCATTTTCGATGAGCATGATGGAGGCGTTGGGCACGTCGATGCCGACCTCGATGACGGTGGTGGCGATGAGCGCCTTGGTTTCACCGCGCCGGAATTTTTCCATGATCGCGTCCTTATCCTCCGGCGGGATGCGGCCGTGGAGCAGCGCGCACGGATGCGGCGCGAGGTACTCCTGCCACTTGGCAAACTCGGTGGCTGCGGCTTTCGCCTCGAGCTTCTCGGATTCGTCGATGAGCGGATAGACGATGTAGGCCTGCCGTCCGGCTTCGAGTTGTTCGCGGATGAATTTCACCGCGTCGGGGAGCTTGCTCGCGTCGCGGACGGCGGTGACGATCTTGCCGCGATGGGCGGGGAGTTCGTCGAGCACGCTGACATCGAGATCGCCGTAGAGGGTCATGGTGAGTGTGCGCGGGATGGGCGTGGCGGTCATGACGAGGACATCGGGCGCCGCGCCTTGCGCCCGCAGTCGGGCGCGCTGCATGACGCCGAATTTGTGCTGCTCGTCGATCACCGCGAGGCCGAGCCGGGTGAAACCCGCGCCTTCATAAAGTAGCGCGTGGGTGCCGACGAGGATGTGGGGTTCGTTTGGCGGAAACGTGTCGAGTGCAGAGGTCCGGGGAGCGCACCCGTCCCGGGTGCTGGTCCCGGCGTCTCGCCGGGACGAACTTTCTTCCGCGCGGAATTCATCCTCCGGCGTCCAGACCCAAGGATAATCTTCTGTCGGTCCAACGATCTCTGCGGTCCAGGGATTGCGCAGGATGTAGTCGAATTTCTCCTGGAGATCCCGATCCGACCGGACATAGCGGTCGAATGATTCTTTTTTCCACACCGGACCCTTCGTTTTTTCAACCCCGTCGATTTCGTGAGCAGTGAAAGATTTCAACGAACTGAGGAGTTCGGCGAGTGACCAAAAAATGGGTTGGTCCGCGGCGTCGCGGTCCTTGGGCCACGGCTGAAACAGGAAGTGGGTGTGGTCGGGCATCACACAGGCGGTGATCAATTCATAGCGCGTTCCGTGAAAATGGCGGAGCGCATCGAGAATGACGGTGCGGGCGGATGCGGAAAGGATGCGCCGGTCTCGAGTGCTGAGGGTGACGGCGTAGATCATCCACGGCTGCTCGAAGTGCGGGAGGCGGCGTTTGCTGTAGCGGGACTGGCCCGTGGTGACGGGGGCGGTGGAAGTTCGCGAAGGCGGGACGCCTTCGCCAGCACCCGGGACGGGTGCGCTCCCCGGAGCTTGCCGCGCGGCGTTTTCAAAAAGAGGGAGCGGGTCGCTCTGCTCGCTGCGGGCGCCGGTGCGGAGGGCGACGCGCAGCCCGAGCGGTTCGCAGAGGCGGTGGATATTCAGGTAATGCTGCTCGGCGAGAATCTGCGTGGGCGCCATGAGCGCGGCCTGGTAGCCGGCTTCCACGGCGAGGAGCATGGCGCTCAGGGCGACGAGCGTTTTGCCCGAGCCGACGTCGCCGTGGAGCAGGCGGTTCATCGGGTGTGTGGTGGAAAGGTCGGCGCGGATCTCGGCGATGGAGCGCTGCTGGGCGCCGGTGAGCGGGAAGGGCAGCGCCGCATGCAGGCGGTGCAGGAGGGTGTCGCTGGTGCAGTGGATGGCGCCGGGCTGGGCGGTTTGCTCGGCGCGTTTCGCGGCGATGCAAAGCTGCATGGCGAAGAACTCGCTGAGCACGAGGTGGCGGCGCGCTTTTTCCAGCGTCTCGAAGCTGGCCGGGAAATGGATCTGGCGTAGCGCCCAGGCGCGGTCGGTTTTGTCGAGCGAGGGCGGGATGAGCGGCTCGACGGTGTCGTCTTCGAGCGCCTCCAGCACGTCCCAGATGAGCCGCCGCATGACGCGCGGGGAAAGCCCCTCGGTCGCTCGATGGATGGGCGTGATGCGGTTCAGGTGGATGGAGGCCTCGGCGTCCTCCTCCACGATCTCGAACTCTGGGTGCGAGATGGAAATGCCCGATTTGCCGCTCTTCGGCCGGCCGTAAACGACGAGCCGCTGCCCGGCGACGATCATCTTTTCGACCCAGTGCGCATTGAACCACCGGCACGTGAGCGGCGGGCTCAGCGCGTGGGCATTTTCCTCCTCCAGCACGACGTCGAACATCTTCTGGGAGCCGCCGCGGATGCGCACCGTCTTGGTCTTCTTCACCACGCCGCAGACGCACACCGGATCGGCGGTGTCGCCGGAGGGGAAATGGTCGAAGCGGGTGCGGTCTTCGTAGCGCTTGGGGAAGTGGTGGAGGAGCGCCTCGACGGTGGTCAGGCCGACGCGTTCGAGCTGGCGCCGCCGGGGGGCGGGGATCCAGTCGAGTTCGGCAAGCGCGGTGGTGGGTGACACGGCCGCACCTTACCGAACCGGGCGGAAAATGACCGCAAATTCTTTCGGGCCTGGGCCGGAATCCTGCTTTGATAAAATATAGTAGCGAGGAAAGTGCCGGTTGCGCATCCAGCGATCCGGCTTACCGTCCGCGCTTCTTTCTGAAAACATGAGCCAGACCATTCGTATCTTTCTGATTTTGTGCATCTTGGCACTTCTTGCCCCGGCTCTGCGAGCGGTGGAAAAGGCTGACTCGCTTTATGATTCCAAGACGGCCCGGAAGATCGACCCGTCGAAGTATCCAGTGTTCGGCCCGCAGTCCGGCAAGTTTCGCTATGACAAGCGGATGGTCCGTGCGGCGGAAATCGCGGCCACCCGGGCTCGGAGCCGTTCGACCGCCCGCTGCTGGCGCTATGTGAAGGACGCCTTGCTGGCCGCGGATGTCATCGAATCCCGCCCCGTCACCGCCTATGCCAAGCAGGCCGCGGCTGAACTGACCAAGGAGCACGGCTTTGAGAAAATCCGGGAACGCAACCCCTACAAGGCGCCGCTCGGCTCGGTGCTCGTGTATGGCGGCAAGGGCGCGGGCCACGTGGAGATCCGCACGATGCGGGGCTTCGTCAGCGATTTCGTCTCGGAAAAGCCCTCCAAGCGGCCGTTGATCGGCATTTACATCAAGCGGAGCGCGTAAGTGGACTGGCGGGGGAAAGTCGTGGGGTTGGTCAGTGGGGGGAAATCGCGCGATAAGGCCGTGACGATCACCGGTTTGGAGCTCAAATACGTGAAGCAACGCCTCCTCGGGACAGGTTGAGACGGGGATTGTGACAGCGATAAAAAATCTTCCAGCCGGTCGTTTGAGCAGTTGCAAAGGCCCGCGGGCGCGGGTAGCAAAGCACCCCTATGTCGAACCAACCCTCCAATCAGCAGCAGCAAGTCCTCCAAGTCCGTTACGATGACCTCACGGCGCGTTACTCCAATCACGTCCTCGTCAGCGTCGGGGCGGAGGAAGTCTATCTCGATTTCACCTCCGGCATCGTGGCGGACCGACCCGGCGTGTCCCTCCTGCCGATCCACACCCGCATCGCCATGACTCCCTCGGGCGTCGTCCGCCTCACGCAGTTGCTCTCGCAGACGATCCAGAATTTCCAGGTCGTGAACGTCAATCCCGCCCCGACTGAAGCCCCGACCCCCGTCGAGCAGCCGGCGATCGAAGAAAAGAAGTAACCCCGTCGCGGCTTTCCCGCCGCTTCCCAAAATCAAACCACTCTTCCACCCGCCGTCCCGTGCTGACTTCGTCACGCGCGGGGCGGCGGGTGGATTTCTTTCGCGACCATGAGTTCCCGCGAGATTTGCACGGCCTTCGTCCTCGGAGCCGGCCTCGGCACCCGACTCAAGTCGCTCACGGCGCGTCGGCCCAAGCCACTCATCCCGGTGGCCAATCGCCCGCTCATCACCTACGCGTTCGATCATCTGCTCGGCGTCGGCGTCGAGCGGTTCGTCATCAACACGCACTGGCGCTCGGAAGCCTACGCACACACTTTCCCGCAGCCGCTCTACCGCGGCGCCGCGCTCGCCTTTCGCGACGAACAGCCTGCGGTCTTGGAAACGGCTGGTGGCATTTGGAACGTGCGCGACCTCCTCGGGAGCGGCGCTTTCATCGTCTACAACGGCGACATCCTCAGCGACCTCCCGCTCGAAACGGCGCTCCGCGCTCATCGCGATGGCGGAAATGAAGTAACCATGGTGCTGCGCTCGCATGGCGGGCCGCTGCAAGTCGCCTTCGACGCCGCGAGCGGGCGCGTCACCGACATCGGCGATCGTGTCGATGCTGCCGCCGGGCCGCGCTTTTTGTTCAGCGGCATCTACATCGTGAATGGCGAGTTCATCGCGCGGATTCCTGCGGCGACGAAGGTCAGCGTTGTCCCCATTTTCTGCGAAATGATCCGCGCGGGCGCGAAGCTCGGAGGCGTCGTCATCGACGAAGGGCACTGGTGGGATCTCGGTTCGCGCGAACATTACCTCGCCGTCCACCACGATCTCGCGCGGCAGCAGACTGCGCCGTGGATCGATGGAAGCGCCCAGGTCGCGAGCGACGCGGAGATCGCCGGCGCGAGCGCCATCGGCGTGGGCGCGACAATCGGTGCCGGAGCCTCGCTCAAGGACTGCCTCATCTGGGATGGCGCCGCAGTCGCTCCCGGCGCGCAGCTTGAAAGCTGCATCGTCACCACCGGTGCGCGCGCTGAGGGCACTCACCGCGATTTGGATTTCGCCTGAAAAAATCGCTCGGCACCGCCCGCCCTGCCTTCGACAATTTTCCCCATGCCCGCTCATCACCTCGCCGCCGTCGTCGTCGCCGCCATTGAAAAGGGCGGCTCGGGCCGCAAGTTCTGGCGCATGCGCGTCGGCCCGGAGTCGCTCATCCTCGTGCGCTACGGCGAGGATCGACCGGAAAACAAACACTACGTCGCCATCGCGCGTTTTCTCGCCAGCGTCGGCGTGCGCGTGCCGGTCACTTATTTCCACGATGAATCCGAAGGCATCATCGTCATGGAGGACGCCGGCGACACCGACCTGTGGAGCCACCGTCTCGACCCGTGGCCGAAGCGCCGCGCCTTGTATCAGCGCACGCTCGATCAGGCGCTCATCCTCCACACGCAGGCCCACCGCGCGCCCGAGGCGAAGTCGCTGAAAATCCTCCAGCCGGTTTTCGACGCTGCGCTCTACCAGTGGGAGCAGGATTATTTTTTCGAGCACTGCCTCGGTCGCCACTTCCGCCTCACGCCCGAGCAGATCGACGCCGAGGGTGATCGCCCGCGTCTGCGCGAAATCGCCGCTCACCTCGCCAAGCAGCCGCGTGTGCTCGTCCACCGCGATTTCCAGAGCCAAAACATCATCGTCCGCGATGGCGAAGTCTGCCTCATCGACTTCCAAGGCCTGCGCCCCGGTCTCGCGCAGTACGACCTCGCGTCGCTCCTGCTCGATCCCTACGTCACGCTCAGCGAGGCGGAGCGCGAGGAACTCCTCTCGCATTACCTCAGCGGTCTGCACGGCCCCGGCCGCTCCGAGGCGCCCGGCTGGCGCACGCTCTACGACCTCTGCGCGATGCAGCGCCTCATGCAGGCGCTCGGCGCTTACGGCAAGCTCGGCCACGCCGATGGCCGCACCGCGTTCCTCGATCACATCCCCGCCGCGCTCGATTCGCTGCGCGAGGTGTTGGAGCGCGTTCCCGGTGTCGAGAAACTGCGCGGCTTGCTCGCCCGGCTCTAACGTTTTCCGGACGTGGCGGCGTGCTTGCCGGGCGCGCGGCGCGCAGGCAACATCGGCCCGTCATGATCCCGCGCCCGCCTCCCGTCATCATCGAAGCCGTCTCGCCACTCGTCGAAGGCGGGCGTTATCCGATCAAGCGCGCGATCGGTGAGGATGTGACCGTCGAGGCCGATGTCTTCAAGGATGGGCACGATGTCGTCAGCGCCGCGCTGAAGTGGCGCAAGCAGGGCCACACCAAATGGCACGAGACGCCGATGACCTGCATCGACCCTTACAATCGCGACCGCTGGCGCGGCGTCTTCTCGGTCTTCGAGAATGCGATCTACGAATACACGATCGAGGCGTGGGGCGACGTCTTCCGTTCCTGGCAGCATGAATTTCAGACCAAGTTCGAAGCGGGCCTCACGGAGCTGACCAGCGAGACGATGGAAGGTGCCGGCTTCATCGCCCGCGCGGCCAAACAGGCGCAGGACGCGGGGCAGAAGCGCGACGCCGAACGGCTCATCGTGCTCGCCGACAAAATCCGCGAAGGCACACCCGCCGAAGTCCACGCGCTCGCGCATTCGCCCGAGATGGAGGGGCTCATGGGCACCTATGCCGATCGCGGCGAGAGCGCGGAATACATCCTCAACCTTCCGCCAGTTGGCGAACTCGTGGATCTCGAGGAGTCGCGCGCCGCGAATGCCGCGCCGGAACCCGCGCCGAAGAAGGCGAAGCCTTCGAAGAAGAAAAAATCCGGGAGCGTCGCGGAACCAGCGTCGCCCGCGCCGTCGGTCATCGTGCAGTTTCCCGGCACCAGCAACGAGCCGCCTTACACCGCGAAGTATCCGCTGGTCTATGTCGATCGCCCGCGCGCGCTCTTCGCGCAGTGGTATGAATTTTTCCCGCGCTCCGCCGAGGGCCGCGGCGACAAGGGTTCGACCTTTCGCGACTGCCTGCCGCGCATCGACGACGCCCGCGCGATGGGCTTCGACGTGATCTATTTTCCGCCCGTGCATCCGATCGGCGTGACCGCGCGCAAAGGCAAAAACAACACCGTGACCTGCCAGCCCGGCGAACCCGGTGTGCCTTATGCCATCGGCAACCGGCACCAGAAGTGTCCCAACGGCGGCGGCCACAAGGACGTCGCGCCCGAGCTCGGCACGCTCGATGATTTCGACTGGCTGGTGAAGGAGATCCACGCGCGCGGGATGGAGCTGGCGCTCGACTTCGCGCTGAACTGCTCGCCCGATCATCCCTACGTCCACGAGCACCCCGAGTGGTTTTACAAGCGCCCCGACGGCACGATCAAATACGCGGAAAACCCGCCGAAGAAATATCAGGATGTCTATCCGCTGAACTACCACAACCCGGACTGGCGCGCGCTCTGGAGCGAGATCGCGAGCGTCGTGGAGTTCTGGTGTGAGCATGGCGTCCGCATCTTCCGCGTCGATAATCCGCACACGAAACCCGTGGCATTTTGGGAATATCTCATCGCGCGGGTCCAGCGGCGTTTCCCCGACACGATCTTCCTCAGCGAGGCCTTCACGCGGTCGAAGATGATGAAGACGCTGGCCAAAGCCGGCTACACGCACAGCTACACCTACTTCACCTGGCGCAATACCAAGCAGGGCCTCACGGAATACTTCAGCGAGCTCACGCAGACCGATTGTGCCGAATACATGCGGCCAAACCTGTGGCCGAATACGCCCGACATCCTGCCGAGCTATCTGCAATTTGGCGGGCGCCCGGCGTTCATCATTCGCTCGGTGCTCGCGGCCACCCTCGCGCCGGTTTACGGCATCTACTCGGGCTTCGAGCTTTGCGAAAATGCGGGTCTTGAGCGGAAACACTTCGACGCCGGCGGCAACGTGCGCCACTTCCTCCACCTCTGCGACAACGACTACAAGCAGCTCGCCAAGGAGGAGTATCTCAACTCCGAGAAATACCAGTGGAAGGAGCGCGACTGGAATGCGCCTGGCAACATCAAGGACGTGATCACGCGGCTGAACCGCATCCGCCGCGACAACCGCGCCCTCCAGCAATTGCGCAACCTGCGTTTCGAGCAGGCGGACAATGAACTGGTGCTCTTTTATTCCAAGGCCACCGAGGCGCGGGACAATGTGATCCTCGTCATCGTTTCCCTCGATCCCTTCCACGCGCAGGACGCCTTCATCGACGTTCCGGTGGATCAGTTTGGGTGGATCGAAGGCCAGGAGTTTCAAGTGCACGATCTCCTGAACGACGAGCGTTACCTCTGGAGCGGCCGGCGCAATTTC
>JBBQYR010000116.1:0-14450 GCA_038208565.1 Chthoniobacterales bacterium | reverse complement strand
TTCACATCGCCGTGCGAGTGATGGTCCCCGCTACCGCAGCAGGAATGCGGCGCGGGAGCCGCCTGGGCTTTCATCTTCTCGCCTTGGCAGCAAGACGGGGTGGCTGGCGCGGCGGGTTCGGAGCCCTCCGGAGTGGTGTGGTGGTGATCTTCGTGTGGCATGGCTGATGGGTTCATTTACTAAAACAAACGCGCGGGCTCGCGAAACATTACACCTCCCGATGAATTGAACCGCCGCAAGGTGGCGGTTAGGGTGCGCTCATGGCCGATACCGCTACCGCCTTGCTGGAGAATTTGGATGCCTTCACCGGCTTCGCTCGCGCGCACTTGGGCGACGCCGAACTGGCGCGCGATGCTGTGCAGGAGAGTTTGCTCAAGGCCATCGCCACGGAACATCAGCCGGCCGAAGCAGAGGCCGTGCGCTGGTTCTACCGCATCCTCCGCCGGACGATCATTGACCTCCACCGCCGTCGTGATGCGCGGCAGCGATCGCTCACGCGTTATGAGGCGGAGGCCGAAGCTCCTCCCGATGCCGGGGAAACACGGCTGCTCTGCGCCTGCTTCGAGCGCCTCTTGCCCGAACTGCCGGAGCAATATCGCGACCTGATCCGCCGCGTGGATCTTGCGGGCGAGAGCCCGATGGCTCTGGCTGCAGAGCGCGGCGTCAGTGCGAATGCGCTCACCGTCCAATTGCACCGCGCCCGCCGTCGGCTGCGTGAACTCCTCGAAGCGACCTGCCGTGTCTGCGCGAAGCATGGTTGTCTCGATTGTAGCTGCGGTGAACCGCAGTAACCCGCCCGACCCACGTCGGTGTTTGTCTGGCCGAAGCACGCTACGACGTGCTCGAAAGCCAAGTGATGGAAGGGTCATCAACACAATGGATAAGTGATGTTTGTAGAACCTATCCGGCAAATGTATTTGATAAGTCGGCATCGTCGGAACTTAGGAGAGTCGATGCAGGAGCAAGCTAAGACATCCGAGCAAAGTAAAGCCCACGAAGTTCGTGAGCTTCTTCTCCCAGCGCACCAGCAAACGCCGCCGTGCTCCGAGCCAGGCAAAGGTGCGCTCCACGATCCAACGATGACGATAGCGACGCAAAGGACGGCCATCCTGAGTCACGTTCTCGGGTCGTCGATTCTTGCGGTGCGAGGCGATCATTTCCAGGCCCAGTTCCGCGAGCGTGTCGTCCAATTCGTCGCAGTCATAGGCTTTGTCGCCGATCAGACGCTCCGGCCCGGTTTTGTCCGAAAACAAGTCGAGGGTTTCCTGCACCATGTGCCACTCCGCGACGTTCGCCGCAGCGACACTGGCTCCGAGCGGAAGTCCCTGTCCATCAACGATCAATTGCAGTTTGGTGCCCTTGCCTTTCTTGGTCAGCCCCACGCCCTCGCCGCCGCCTTTGGCGGGCGCAAAGGTCGCGTCGATAAAGCACTGATCGAGATCGCTCCGGCCTGTCTGAGCGAGGCTGCGCACGACCTCGGCCAGCAGCTTGCGGAAGGCTTGATTGCCACTCCAGAGCTGAAGCCGGTCATGCACGGTGGACTTGGGCGGAAAGCTCTTGGGCAAGTGCTCCCACTGAATGCCAGTGTGCAGAATAGAGAAGATGGCTTAGAGCACTGCCCGGCTATCCTTCCACGGACTTCCCCTGCGCAGTGTTTGAGCAGGTTCGAGGATCGGTTTCAATACTCTCCAATGCTCGTCCGTTAGAAACATACCCATGACTATCTACCCCACTCCACTAACACCGGGTATTTGTCGGATAGACTCTAGTCTCTTTACACTGGCTAATCTATTCATCGCCAGACGTCCGCTCCTGAGCGCCGAATTCGTATAGGCAAACATGAAAAGCGCGGCAACCTTACTGGAGGAAGTGCAAACCAACAGTCTCTCACACCCGGGCTGGCACTGATTACTTCCTGCACTTGAGCGCCGTCAAAAAACCTCTCGCTGAAATTACCCAGCATCAGATGACTTCGCCCTATAATGCTCTTTGATCAGCGGTTCCTTAACGGATGACCCATGGTGTCGTGATCCGTGGTCTACGCTGGATCACCTTCAGCGGGCTATTCTCCGAGCACTGTGGTCACCAGAGGTTGCCGGCTCCAGGACGTTCGTCCATCGCGTTGTTCCCGCCCTGAGCAATTTTGGGAATCTTTCTCGGGAGACGCTCCAAATTTCCGTTGATCTCGAAAAAACCCGTGACGCGGCGGTACTTGAACAGGTGCAGGAAAAATTGACCGCACTGAGGCTCGCTCGCGGATTTCCAGCCTTCAAAAAGGGCGAGGGGGGAGTTGCAACAAAATATCGGCAGGCCCGTGAGCCAGGCGTCGAGCTCCTTGGCCGTGAAGCTGACGATCGTGGTGGCGGGGAAGTCGCGCTTAAAGAGTCCGAGGCGTAATTCGACATCGTGGCAGTAGCGAGGGGGCTTGCCGTCGCGCCGCCGCAGCTCGACAAGTTCGGTTATCGCCTCGGCGAGCGGCACCGACCGCTTTTGTTGGCGCAGATGCGCGAGGTAAAACGAGATGGCGTCGTGAACCGTCTTGCCGAACTCGGCAATTTCTGCGTTGGCAAAGCCGCCAGTGCCGTGGCCTTCGCGTTGGACCCGGCATTGCTGCGCGTAGGTTTCGGCGTGGCCTTTCTTCGGAAAGAACTTCCGCGATCCGCCTGCCTTTGTTCGCGCATCGACCAGCCAAGCCTTTTCGGGTTTGGAAAAGCGGATGTAGGGCCATTGCTGCTCTTTCCGAGAGGACGGCGTTTTCATGACGCTTCAAGTGGGAGTTTAATGGCAGTAGGTCAGTTCCTTAGTGTAAGACGACGCCTTTTAAAGGCGTTGGTTGAGGGTTCGAATCCCTCCCAACCCACTTTTGAAAACTACGCTTCGCTCGCTCCCTGGTGTGGGCGTCAGTCGAGCAGGGTCAGCGTCACGCGGCGCACGTCCATCACGGATTTCCCGGGAATCTCCAGCGCGCGCAAGGAGAGCGGTGCTTGTCCGGCGGGGAGCGTGATTTCGCCGAGTTTCAAGGTGCGGAATTCCTTCATCTGCGACTCGCCGTCGGGGCGGGGGAGCGTGTCCTGATTCGTGTAAAGCGGTGGGTCCCAGCCGGGCGCGGCCTTGCCGGCGAGGCGGGCTTCGTTGAATGAAAGCTCGACGGTCGCCCCCGCATCGGGGAGCGGGCAGGTGTAGTCGATGGTCACTTCGTAGCGCCCTGCGGTGTGGACCTCGAGCAGCCAGACCATGCTGTCGTCCTTGCTCGTCCAGTTCACGAAGTACGAGCAGTTCGGCGCTTTGCTGCTGCGCTGCACGCCGCCGCGCGGTTCGCCATCCCGCGCGGGAAGCATGGTGATCGGAAACTCGCGGTAGCCGACCGGGATCGGGCGCGGGTCCACGGCGTTACCGCCGGGTTTTCCTTTTGGTTTTGCGGCGGTGGTCGCGCCAAACATTTCCTCGCGCCACGCCTGCACCGCAGCGGTGAGCCGGGTGGCGAGTTCGGGCTGTGCGGCATTGATCGGCGCGGTCTGGCCGGGATCGGCCAGCATGTCGAAAAGCTGCCCCGCATTGTCGAGGCGGTGCGTGGGCGTGCGGACGCTGACGTTCGGTCCCCAGGTGGAGAAAATCATGCGCTCGGGCCAATCCGTCTTTTGCTTGGTGAGGAGTGGCGTGAGGTCGCGGCCATCGAGCGGTTTGTCGCCGACTCGCGGTATGCCCGCCAGTTTGGTGAGCGTGGGCAGCAGATCGATCGCGCCCGCGATTTGCGTGACGGTGTGCCCGGCGGGCAGCTTCGCCGGCCAGCGCAGATAGCACACCGAGCGCACGCCGCCTTCATCGGTCGTGCCTTTTTTACCCTTCATGCCGCCGGTCCAGCGCATCGCATTCGGGCCGTTGTCGGAGAAGTAGAGGACGATGGTGTTGTCCTCGAGTTGATGCTCGCGGAGCTTGGCCAGCACCCGGCCCACATTCGCATCCTGATTCTCCATCATCGCCAGCGCGCAGCGCGTTTCGTCGGCGACTTCCTTGCTCGGATCAGTCGCGGGCTGCGTGATCGGCTTGTCCTTGAACCGCTGCCAATCCTGCTGCGGCGCGGCCCACGGCGAGTGCGGGGTCGTGAACGGCACGTAACAAACAAACGGCTTCTCCTTGTTCTTCTCGATGAAGCCGAGCGCGCGATCCGTGCAGACATCCACGATGTAACCCTGCGTGCGGATCATGCGCCCGTTTTCCTCCAGCGGTGCGTCGAAGTATTCCCCCCAGTGTCCCGAGGTGTGGCCGAAGTATTCGTCGAAACCGCGGGCCATCGGGTGATACGGCCACTGGCTGCCGTTGTGCCATTTGCCAAACGCGCCGGTCGCGTAGCCCGCGGCCTTGAAGGCATCGGCGAGCGTCTTCTCGTCGAGGTTCAGCCGCTCCTGCCCGGTCGAGACGCCGCGCACGCCGCCCCGCGGATGATAGCGTCCGGTGAGAAATTCCGCGCGGGTCGGCGAGCACACCGGGCAGACGTAGAAGCGATCGAGCGACACGCCGCCTTTTGCGATGGAGTCAATGTGCGGCGTGCGAACCTGTTGGTTGCCGGAGAAGCCGTAGTCGCCCCAGCCGGCATCGTCGGCGAGGAAGATGACGACGTTGGGTTTGGCCCACGCGTCGGTGCAGGCGGCGATGAGCAGAAGGAAGATGAGGGCGGGGCGGTTCATAGAGGGCATGGTGACGAGCGAGATGCTTTTCCTCAACCCGATCCGCAACGGGAAGTTTCACGCGGCGGAGAAATCATCCCGAAAGCATCACCTCTCGGACGAGAACCCGCTCAAGACCTCGGCGTGAAGTCGCTGGTCGCTTGCGCGGTCCGGGCCGCGACCTTTGCAAATGCTCCGATGAAGGGCAGTCCCGCCGGGCGGCGCGAGCGGTAGTCGCTGACGTAACCGGTGGTGGTCCTCAACTCCACGTGGCCGGCACCGCGTCCGCCATAAACCAGGACCGAACCGACGGGGGCGCGCGACGGATTGCGGACCGCCAGCTTCACAAAGCCGTAGTTTTGCACGAGCTCGCGTCCCGCTTCCTTGGCATAAACTGTTTGCGGGTAGCTCTCGACGCTGCCGGCTTTCAGCAGCGCGGTTTTCACGAAGCGCCAGCACTTGAGAGTGGAGCGGGAAAGCGCATCCCGGTCGGCGATCTGGCTCGCCCGGACCATCACCGGGGCGACGCGCCCATCGTGAACGGCAAACGAGACCGGCGCGCTGCGGGTGGCCGGTGCGTCGGGCGCCCTGCGAGTCACGGGCGCGGGGCCCTGGCGTCGCTGCGCCAGTTCGCGGGAGAATTGTTCGTGCCGGGCGAACGAGCCGAGCGGGCTCGTGTCCCAAGGATTGGCGGCTTCCGCCGGACCAGCCAGCCCACTGGCGGCGAGCGCCGCGAGAATCACGACCTTGCGGAAAAGACCGGGCCAGGACTGGGAGAGAGCGGGGGAGTGGGGAGCGGGTGTGGCGTTCATTCTCCCTCATGAGAACGCAGGGGCCGTGCCATCCCGTCGGGGGAGTGCTACCGAGCCGGAGCCAGTAGAAACCGCGGCGCGAGCAGCGCGCGGCCAGTGTCGCGAAAATCGAAACGCCCGCGAGAACCCTAGGCGTTTCAGTTCATCCTTCAGCTCGGCTGGTCAGACGAGCCGAGCACCGCCATCCGTCCAGAGATGGCGAGTCCTGATTTCGCCGCGGGCCGCGACGCGCTGCGGACGAAAATCCAGCAACGCGTCGCGGGGCCGCGAACGAACAATTTACTACTTCGCTTCTTTGACGATGTGTCCGGAGACGAGCTTCGTCATCTCGAACATCGACACGGTCTTCTTGCCGTTGAAGACCACCTTCAGGAGATCATCGGCATTGATCATGGTCCGCTTCTTCTCGTCCTGAAGTTTGTTCTTCTTGATGTAATCCCAAAGTTTCTTGGTCAGCTCGCCACGCGAGACAGGCTTGGAACCGATGACAGCGGACAGCACCTCATCGGGCTGCACCGGTTTCATCAACGCGGGATTCACTTTGCGGGTAGGGGCTTTTTTGGTGGGCATGTCGCGACCATGACTCCTCGCAATTTACTCGGCAATGCCAATTCACACCTTTTGTCGAGGGTGGCACTGGGGCAAAAACGGGCGCTCGCCGCGCGCCGCCGTTCACTTCCGTAGCGTTTGCAGGTATTGCCAGATGGCGTCGAACTGCTCGCTCGCGCGTCCGTCGTAGAAATCCGTGAGCGGTGTCTTGCCGGTTTCGTCCGCAAATTTCGGCATCTTCGTTTCCGCGTCGATGCGCGTCGGCGCGAGCACCCAGTGGTGAAAATATTCCTTCCGCAGACGGACCGGCGTGAGTGCGAGATTCGGCCCCGGCGCCTCGAAGACAGCCGTTGCGGCGCGGTCCGCGAGCGTGTGGCATTGCAGGCAATTGAAGCCGCCGTTCTCGCCGATCAGCGTTTCGCCGGTCTTCACTTTCTCCGCATCGGGCGCGGCTTCCGCCGGGATCGTCGCGCTCAATCCGTGAGCGTGCGCGAGTCCCTCGGCCAGCGGTTCCGCGTAGGTCGCAAAGCCCGGCATGCGGCTCACGATCCACGGGCGCGGTTTGTCCTTGGCGTGGCCCGCGATGAATGTCGCGAGATAATCCGGCCGCAGTTTTTCCCCGAACCACGTGAGCATCGGCAGCGCCGTCGTGTGCATCGGTTGGCCTTCGCCTTCATCGAGCGGCGCGCCGCTTTGCAGCGCGATCACTTCCTCCTCGAGCTGCGACCAGATGCTCGGCTGTCCGTCGGCGCTGTGGCACGCGGTGCAGCGCAGGTTCCGGATCTGCCGTTCGGCAAATTCGGCGGGCGGGTCCTGCTTGAGCGAAGCGAAACCTTGCGCGGCAAAAGCCACGAGCGCGCTCCGCTGTTCGGGCGTGAAGTGAAAGTCGGGCGCCTTGCCGCGCGCTCCGGCGTCGGGCGCGAGGCAGCCTTTGCTCCAGCCGCTCGCGAGCGTCGCGGCGAGGGCGGGTGTGGTCATGGGCGGCACCCCGGCGTGGCAGTTCAGGCAGTTGGAGGTGGCCAGCAGTTGTGCGCCGCGCGTGGCGTCGCCTTTCGGCTCGGCGGCGAATTCCTGCGTCGCCGTGCCGAGCAGATACGCGGCGAGTTGGTTCGCTTCCTCCCCGTTTAGGCGGAAGTGCGGCATGCGAATCCACGCGTAATTCTTCGCCGGCTCCTGGAGGAATTCGACGAGCGCCGCCGGATGCCACTTCGCCTTTACGTGCGCGAGGGATACGCGGCTGTGCGCGTCCTGGCCGTCGGCGTCGGGCTTGGTGTGGCAGGCGATGCAGCCGAGATTTGCAAACTGCGCGCCGCCTTTCGCGGTCAGCTCGTCGTCGAAAGGTTTCGCTTCCTTCGGCGCCGCCGTGCTCGCGAAGTACGCGGCGAGATCCGCGGCGCGTTGATCGATCTTGTTACCCTCGCCGGCAAAGATCCGCGGCATCAGCGTCTGCGGCCGGATGGCGTGCGGATCATTGATCCACGCCGCGAGCCAATGCTTCCGATACTTCTCCCCGACCGCGTCGAAAGTCGGCGCGTCCTGCGCCAGCTCGGGCAGGCCTGCGCCTTTCGCAGGCAGCAGCGTCCCGGCATCGTGACACGCCACGCAGCGATGCTGCGCAAAGAGCAGGCGCCCCTCCCGGAGCCGCTCGCCGGTGCGCAGGTCCGCCGCGCTCACATCGTTTAGGAAGACCGTCGGCGGCACGACCTCGCGCGGGAATTCCTTCGACGACCACAGCAGCCGCACCGCCGCGTCGCCCTTTGGTGGGCTTTGAAATTCCACGACCAATTTGTTCGTGCCTTTCTGCAATTGCACGGGGTGGGGCGCGATGCGCAGGCGGCTGTCGAGCAGCGGCGCGTCGTTCAGCGTCGCCGTGACCACGCCGCTGGTCTCGACGGCGAAGGTATATTCCGCGCGCAGTTCCGAAACGATCTCCGCTTCCCACTTCGCGGAGAATGGTCCCGCGGGCAGAAACGGACTCGCGGGTTGCCCCTCCGGCACGAAGAGCGCGACGAGCCGGGCAGCGCGGGTGTCGGTCTTTCCACCGGCGGTGAAGGTCACCTTCAATCCCTGCTTCTTCTCCGGCGCAGCCTTGGCGAGCGGTGGGGCTTGGAGTTCCTGCGCTGGCAGCGGCTGAAGCAGCGCGGTGCCGAGGACGAGGGGAGTGAGCAGTGGGAGCAGGGCTTTTTTCATCGCAAGACGGGATTGTGCGCCAGGTTTGGCACGGGCGGCAATGCGGCGGATTGGGGAGCGCACTCGTCTCGAGTGCTGGTTTCGGCGTCCGGCCGAAACGAACTTTCGTTCCGGGCCGAGGCGGCAATGAGCGGGCTGTTCTGTGGTCGGAACCTGTTGGAAGTTCGTCGCGGCGGGACGCCGCGACCAGCACTCGAGACGAGTGCGCTCCCCGGAACTCCGCTGCCGCGCTTATCGTTTGGACGTGTAGGTCTTTCCGGGCTGGGCGGCGGGCGGCACCACGTTGATCGTGTGCGCCACCTCGCCGGGCAGGGCCGAGCCGTCCGCGGCCTTGAGGTTCATCTTGATCTCGACCTGCATCACCGGCTGCAGTCCCGGCACTTCGAGGAAGACCGACTTCTTGTCCGGCGCCACGGTCACGCTCTTGATCTCGACCGTGTCCTTCCCTTTCTCGGCCGGGTTGCTGACCTTGTATTTGGCGGAGCCGTAGGCCGAGGTCCACGTGTAGTTGTATTGCTGGATCGCGTAGTTCGCGGCGTCGCTCGCGCTCGCGGTATCGACCTCGCCGGTGAAGCCGATGGTGATGCCCTTGTCGGTCACATGCAGTTCGTTTTGGATCGTCAGCGGCTGGCCGGTGTAGCGCACGCGATGAATCGCGCCGTCCTTCGCCGCATTCGTCTGCCAGCCTTTCAAGCCGGCGACGTAGAGCTGTCCGTCGATCGGGCTGAAACGGGCGCGCGCCAGCCCGCTCTCAAACTTCAGCGGAAACTTCACCACGCCGCCCTGGTGGACTTCGCCCACCTTTTCCTGCAGCACCGCGAAGAGCGCCGACTTGCCGTAGGAGAGGTAGAGCAGGCTGCCCTTGAGCGGGCCCCACTGGTCGCTCGTCACCCACACCTGGCCGCCGTTCGAGTTGCACCACTCGTAAGGAATCCAGCAGAGATGCGGCGGGAAGGTCGTCGGCACCGGCGTCTGGTGCGAGAGATCGGGCACCGACACGCACTCGCCCTGCTTCACGATGTGGATGTATTCCGTCGGCACCCATGTGCCTTGATTGTCGCCCGTGCTGATCTCGCCGTTCGGACCCACGCCGATGCCATTCGGCGCGCGCAGGCCAGTCGCGAAGACCTCAAATTTCTTCCCATCCTTCGACACCTTGAACAAACCGCCGTTGTGATCGCCGAGCGGACCCCAGCCGCGGCCACCCGGATTCACCGGCCCGCCTTTGGCAAAGTAGAAATTGCCCTCGGGATCGGTCTCGAGGCCGAAGGTGAACTCGTGGAAGCCCGGCGTGACCTGCACGTCGTTGTTGAAGTTTTCGTAGAAGTCCGCCTCGCCGTCGTTGTTCACGTCATGCAGGCGTGTGATCTGGTCGCGGCCGAGCGCGTACACCTTGTCGTCCACGATCTTCAGCCCGAGCGCGTGGAAGAGGCCCGTCGCATACCGGCGCCACACGATGTTTTCCAGCTTCGCATCGATGCCCTGACCCACCCACACGTCGCCGCTCCAAGTGCTGAAAGCGATGCGCCCGTCCTTGAAAAAATCGACGCCCGCGATGCGCAGCTTCGACTTATAGGGGTTGTCCAGCGGCACCACGAGATTGTCCACCACGTACGGGAACGGGCCATCCGGCGTGCCGAGCGTGCCCTGCGTCTTCACCGTCTCCTTCCAGCGCGGAGCGCCGCCTTTGGTTAGCGGTTCGAGATCGGCGGTGCGCGCCGCCGCCTTCGTTGCCGCGCCCACCTTGTCCAGCGCGGCCACCGGGCCGCGGGCGGACACGACCTTGAACTTCTGCCCCGCCGCAAACGCCGGCAGATGCAGCGCCACGCGCGTGCCGTTCACGACAAACTTCGCCCCCTCCGGCGCGCCGAGCACGCGGAAGATCGTGCGCTCCTCCGGCAACGCCGCGTCGCTCGCGATCACCACCGCGTCATCCTTTAGCTCCGGCGTCGTGCCCTCCGGCGCATCCGCCACGAGCAGGCTCGAAGCTGCGCCCGGCGCGAGCACATTGAAAGTCCGCGAGATCACCGTCGCACCTTCCACCGTCTCGATGTCCGGCGACTCCAGCAGCTTCGCCGCGCCCACTGTGTAGGCGAAAACCACACGATCCCCGCTCACGTAAAGTCCCTGATACTTCGCCCAGTCCTGCGGCAGCGGGCCGAGCGGCACGCCGGAATAATAAGGCTCGCCCGGCTTCACCTCGCTCTTCCGCTGGCCCTTGGGCAGCGCCCGCGGGTCCTTGAATTCACCGCTCTTGCTCCAGCCCGGCGTATTCGCCGCCGTGCCGAAAAAGACCGCCGCATCCTTGGGCGCGCTCGGGTTCGGGCCGTGGGCGCCGTCGAAGACCACCCCCCGCAGCTTCAGCCAGCCGCCCGTCCACGCGCCCGTCGCGCGGAGCAGCTCCGTGTCGAAGATGAATCCCGCCTGGCCGTCCGCGCCGAGCTTCACCGCGATGCCTTTGTTCGCCGCGATCCGCGTCGCGCCATCGAGCGGCGTCCGCCCGTCGAACTGCTTCTCCTTGCCGTTGTGATCCGTGCCCTTGAACGGCACGTTGTCGGTAAAACTCGCCGCGAGGAAGCGCCCGTAATCCATCTCCTCCCACCACGAGGCGGCGGAGACGGTGAGCGTAGAGACAGCGAGGAGAGCGGCAGTGAGGCGCGGAGTGTGGAACTTCATGAGTGGAAAATGGGCGCGGTGGTTTTCCGCTACGCGGGAGCAGTGGATGTAGCGGGATCAATCAGCCGGGCAACTTGAAATTAGGGAGAAACCCCGGCCCCATTCCTGCCACCTCCGCGGTTCATCTTTCGAGGGCAGGCAGCTACCGCTGGGGCGCGTTCTTTTTGCCCGCGCCGCCGGGGCGGATCGGCCAGTCAGGGTTCTCGCTGCGGGCGAGGGCGAGGCGCGTCTCGATGCGCCGGGCGATCTCGGGCTCGGTCTCGGCAAGGTTGCGCGTTTCGCCGGGATCGGTGGTGAGGTCGTAGACCTCCAGCGGCGCGCTGGGGCGCAGGCGCACGCCTTTCCAACGCTGATCGAGGAGCAGGGCCTGTTTAGTCCCGCCCTCGTGGAATTCCCAATACAGCTCGTCGTGCTTCGGCTGCGGCTGGCCGCGCAGGGCGGGGGCGAAGCTGAGGCTGTCGAGATCGGCGGGCGGCGACGCGCCGGTGAGTTCGGCGAGCGTGCTCATCACGTCGCCGAAGTAGCCGACGTGCGGGGAGGTGATGCCGGGCGCGATTTGCCCCGGCCAGCGGGCGAGGAAGGGGACGCGGATGCCGCCTTCGTAGAGGTCGCGCTTGAGGCCGCGCAGCCCGCCGCTGGCATTGAAGAAGGCGGGATCGTTGCTGCTCTCGCGGTGCGGGCCGTTGTCGGAGGTAAAGATGACGAGCGTCTTGTCGTCGAGGCCGAGCTTCTTGAGCAGGTCGAGGATGCGGCCGACATCGCGGTCGAGGCGCGCAACCATGGCGGCCTGGCCTTTGTTAGGCTCGGTCCAATCTTTCGCGGCATACGGGCCGAGGTCGGGGATTTCAGCGCCGTTTTTGAGGTCGCGGTTGGCTTCGTTGTTCGCGTGCGGGAGGGTGAGCGCGAGGTAGAGGAAGAAGGGGCCACTTTTGTTAGCCTCGATCCACCGTGAGGCGTCGTCGGCGAACAGATCGGCGCTGTATTCCACTTTCTTCGTGGCGTGGCCCTGGCCGAAGACTCCTTCGCCGGGAACTTCGTTTTTCAGGCCGATGGGCGAGTCGTTGCGGATGAGGAATGAGGGGTAGTAATTGTGCGCGTGGTGCTGATTGAGGTAGCCGAAGAAGTAATCAAAGCCGCGCCGCGTGGGTTCGCTGCCGGAGCCGAGTTCGCCGAGGCCCCACTTGCCGATGAGCGCGGTGGTGTAGCCGACTTTCTTCAGCAGCTCGGCGACGGTCGTTTCGTGCGGCTTGATCGTCTGTGGGCCGGCGGCCGAGAGGTCGCCGATCTTTCCGCCGGCATTGCCGCGCACCGAAACATGACCGACGTGCCGGCCGGTCATGAGCACGGCACGCGAAGGCGCACAGACCGGCGCGCCCGCGTAGAACTGCGTGAAGCGCATCCCTTCCGCCGCGAGGCGATCGATATTCGGCGTGGCGATGAGCTGCTGGCCGTAGCAGCCGAGGTCGCCGTAGCCGAGGTCGTCGGCGAGGATGAAGAGGATGTTGGGCTTGTCGGCGGCGCGTGCGAGTGAGGCGAACGAGGCGCAGATGAGCAGGGCGAGGAGTGAAAAGCGAAGGCGCATGAGGGTGAGGGGTTAGAAGTTCCAGCGGCGCAGTTTTCCACTGGCGCTGAGTTCGAGCCAATCGATCTCCACTGGCTGCTTCTGCGCCGGGAGATACATGCGGACGATGCCGAGCGGTCCGGCCGCGGGGACTTCGACCGTCACGTCGCTCCAGTCGCCGCCGGGCAGGGTGAAGGGCACCGAATTCAGGTCGCCGGGCGCCGTCGCTTTGCCGGAGGGAATCCACTCGATCTTTCCCGCACCGCCGGCGGCACTCCGGGCGCGCAGCTTGAACACCGCCGGGCCTTTTTCCTGGCCGACGCCGAAGCCGAGGAACGGCGCGTTGTTTTGTCCGGTCACCGTGATGACGCCGTCCTTCACCGTCGCAGCGCAGCCCCGCGCTTTCCAGCCCTGGAGCGGATCGGCGGGCGTCGTGGCGACTTTGCCGTAGCTCGGGTTGCGTATGGGAACGACGGCGTCGGTATCGCGGAGGAACGCGGTGATGAGTTCGTTCAGCTCGCGCGCAATCGCGGGATTTTCCGCCGCGACATTCTTCGTCTCGCCGAGATCGGATTTGAGCTCGAAGAGCTCGAGGCGGTCGCTGCCGTCGTCATTGTCGCCAAAGAAGCGGATCAGTTTCCAATCGCCCCGGCGCACATAGGTGCCGGGCTTGAAGCCGGGGATCGCCTCCGCCTGTTTGTCGCTGCCGTGCGGGAAGTGGCAGAAGACGCGGTCGCGCGCGGCAGCGCCCCCGGCGAGCATCGGGCTCTGGTCGAAGCCATCGAGCTTCACGTCGGCGGGCGGTTTCAGCCCGCACATGGCGAGTAGCGTGGGGAAGAAATCGGTGGTCTGGAAAAGCGCGTCGCGGGTCGTGCCGGGTTTGGTTTTCCCCGGCCAGACGACGATCCCCGGCTCGCGCGTGCCGCCTTCGTAAAGCGAGGCCTTGCCGCTGCGCAGCGGGAGATTGCTCGTCGCCGGGATGTCCTCGAACCCGGTCGGCGTCGTGGCCTTCGGCGGATACGCCCAGCCGCCATTGTCGCTGGAGAAGACGATGATCGTGCGATCAGCGATGCCGGCGTCGTCCACGGCCTTGAGCACGCGGCCGATGGCGTCGTCGAGGCTGCGGACCATCGCAGCGTAGAGCGGATTGTGCTGCGGGTTGGCGGGGTCGGCCTTGGTCTTGAAATGGTCGATGTAATCCTGCCGTGCGTTCCACGGCGAATGCACGGAGTAGGCCCAGTAGTTCATGTAGAAGGGCTGGTCCTTGTGCTCGAGGATGTAAGTCGCCGCGACCTCCGACATGCGATCCTCGATGTGTTCACCGGGCTTCCCGACGATCGTCGGGTCCTTGATGAACTTCGTCCACGGCGCGAGGTAACCGCCGCCCGGCCCTGCGGCTGCGGGCGTGTGCGGGAAGTCGAAGTCGAAGCCCTGATCCTTCGGCTCGTAGTGGTCGCCGGGATTCGCCGCGAGATTGTGCCCGAGGTGCCACTTGCCGAAGTGCGCAGTCGCGTAGCCCGCGCCCTTCAGCGCCTCGGCGAGCGTGAAGTATTCGGGCTTTAGCCGCGTGAGGCTGTCGGCGTTGAGGACCTTGGTGTTGGCGTTGCCGGGCGCGAGCCGCTTGGTGAGCTGGATCGCAGGCACATGGCAGGCCGGCGCGGTGATGCCGATGCGCGCGGGATATTGCCCGGTGAGAATGCTCGCGCGCGTCGGCGAGCAGAGCGGGCTCGCGGCGTAGGCATTGGTGAGTCGGACGCCGCGGGTGGCGAGTCGGTCGAGATTGGGCGTCTCATAGAAAGTGCTGCCGAAGCACGCGAGATCGCGCCAGCCGAGGTCATCGGCGAGGATGAAGATGACGTTCGGCTTTTCCGCCGCGCGGCTGGCGAGCGGGAGGAGGGTGAGCGTAACGAAGAGCGCGGCGCAGCGATGGAGTTTCATGGGAAAGGTGGAAGAGGAGAATCAGCGCGTCTTCGCGATCTGCAATGTGCGGAACTCCAG
>JBBQYR010000115.1:0-14550 GCA_038208565.1 Chthoniobacterales bacterium | reverse complement strand
CTGACCGCTTTGCGCTGCCCCGTCAGCGTCAGAAAAAGCTTCCGCGCACCGTCCCCGAGCAGGGCCAGCGCCGCGATGCGCATCCACGGCAACTCGCGCGTGATCGCCGGCCACGTCGCGATCGCGCGGCGGAAAAGCCCGAGCGCTGGCCATCGGGCCACCGGCAGAAGCCGGTAGGCCAACTCCGCCAACTGAATCGCGCATACACGATCAAACTCAGCGCGATCCTCGATCTCCCGCTCGCGCGCCGCCTTCAGCCGATCGAAGACCGCGAGAAATCCCGCTGCCGATTCCGCGTCGAAGCCACGCCGGTAAGTCGAGAGCACTCGCGCGTCTTCGCGGGTTGCGCGCCCACCAAAGACCGCCTGCAGATTCTCCCAGCGAATCGCGCCCGTCGCCTCATCGAAAGCCGCTGTAGCCGTCGCCGACATCGAACCAGTCACCGACGACTGGTGCTCGCGATAAAGCAGCAACGACTCGGGAAGATTGGCCGTGAGATGCTTCCGAGCGATCCGCGACCACAGCGCGTAATCCTCGGAGTGCAGCGAAAGCGAGTAGCCACCGCACTCCTGCAGCACCACCTCGCGACGAAACATCACCGAGCTGTGAATGAAGGCGTTGTCGAAGCAAAGATACCAGCGAATGCTTTCCGCACCGCTCGGACGTAGCAACCGGAACGCCTTGCGGCCCGCCGCATCGGTCTGGATCGCCTCCGTCCCGACCAGCGCGCAGTCCGGGTGCGAGCGGAGATATTCCACCTGACGCTGCAAGCGTGTGGGCAGGCTAATGTCGTCGTGATCCTGCCGCGCGATCAGCGTGCCGCGCGCGAGTTCGAGCCCGCGATTCAGCGTGGGCACGAGGCCCAGGTTTTGCGGATTCGTGACGACGCGCACCCGCGAATCGGAAACCGCGCGCAAAATATCCGGCGTCGCATCGGTCGAGCCGTCGTCGAGGACCAGCAACTCAAAGTCGGCGAAGGTCTGCGCGAGGATGCTGTCCAGCGCGGCTCGGAGATGGGCGGCGCCATTGCGGACCGGCATCAGTACGGTGACGAGCGGATCTGCGGGAGCGGTCGCCATTACTCGGTAGTGAGCGCTTCGAAGACGCGCCGATGCTGGAGCAGCCAGCTTTGTTTGGAAAAGCGGGCCTCGGCATTGGCGCGCGCGGCTTCGCGAAACTCCGCGTGCCGGCTCATGATCGTCTCCACGGCATCAGCCATCGCCGCCGGTGCCGGCCAATAATTCTCCTCCCAACTCTCCGGCACACCGATCAGCACACCCGCCTCGGGCGTGACCAACTCCGGCATGCCGCCACTCGCCGAACCAATCACCGGCAGCCCGCAAGCCATCGCCTCAATCGGCACCGTCGGGCACGGGTCCTTGTATTTCGGATGCACGAGGAGGTGCGCCGCCTGATAAATCGCGGGCGCTTCCTCCTGCCGATACGCCTCAATCCGCCGGACGAAATCGCCGACTCCCAGCGCGCGAATTTTCCCCGCGACCGCCGCTTCCGCCCCATCCCACGCGAGCCGCCCGGCGAGATGCAACTCGACGGGAAACTTCCGCCGCACCAATGCCGCGACTGTCTCCAACACCGAAAAAACGCGATACGGCTCATAATGCGAACCCGCGGCCAGCAGGCGGCACACGCTCAAATCCGGCGTTGCCGCCGGCGAAAAATGCGCGGTATCGACGCAGTTGAAGGCGATCTCTCCGGGGGAATGCACCGGGCCGAGAAAGCGGTCGGCGCACTGCCGGCAAAAATCGCTCTGATAGAAAATGTAGTCCGCCTCGGCCCGCAGGATCCGCATCGGGCCGTTGAGTTCCTCGCACCGCGCGCCATACCACGCGGGATACGCGACGCCGTTCTGATTCCACACCAGCTTCACCCCGCGCGCTCGGGCCCACTCGATGAGTTCCAAGGCAAAGCGCGGCGGCGCGCTGCTCACGAGGTAGAGAAGATTGAAATCCGGCGCAGCCGGAAACTCCTCCGCGAGATGCAGCAATTTCACGCGGCCACCGTGGACGATGCTCCCCGCCTCCATCGCGTCGCCGTAGCTCAGCGCCGGCCTGCCGCGCTTCGGCACATGCGCGGTCTTTTCCAAGCTCCGCTGAAACCGCCGCCGCTCGGGCGCGTCGAGCAGGCGCCAGAAGCGATTGCGCAACGCCGGTGAGATCAGGCCATCGAGTAATTGGCGCGCGCTCATTGCTTCCGCAGGAACTCGTCGTAGGCGTTCGTGAGGTGCCCGATATCGAGCGCCTGCACACCTCGTTGAGCTAGATCCCAAGCCAGCACGCCCGCCGTCGGGCCTGCGGCGATGAGGAAAAGCACGTCGGGCACGAGAAGATGCTTCGAGGTTTCCGCGAGCAGTGCGTCGTATTGCGCGAAAGCATTGCGCGGCGGACACGGAACGTGGTGGAGACGGCGCGCGCGGCTGAGGAGCGGATGCTTCACCATCTCCGCGTTATTGTGCACGAGGACGACCTCGCGCCCCACCCAAAGGGGCTCGAATGCCTGAAAATACTCCGCCGATTCCAATCCCACGACACTCGCAGGGCGCGAGACGAAGGCGGAGTGATACTCGGCGTCGCGGCGGATCAGATGGGAAAACATCAGTCGGTAGCGATCCCAATTCCGTTTCCGCGAGGCCGTCTTGATTTGCAGCGCGTCGAAGTTCGGGACGCCGACGAGAAATTTTTCGGAGGCGGCACGCAGAATTTGGCGGAGCCGGCGAGCGAGTCGCGGATCGTATTCCTGAAAGTGAATGTCGCGTCCGATGATGATCTCCAACTCGCCATCACCATACCGGGCGAGCGACGCCCTCCGTTCGCAAAGCGTGCGCAAGGTCTCACGCTCATCGACGACGCTGAGCGGTGCGCCATTGATCCGCAGCGCGGCCAGCGCCTGGAGTCCCCCGCTCCGTACGAGATCAGGAAAGGCGACGCGGCTCATGCGGCGGTCAGTTGCGCGCACGACGCGGCCACGCGCGCGGCGAACGCCTCAACACTGCCGCCGCGCACCGCCGTTTCGCGACCGGCGCGAGAGAGACGTTCGGCGGCCGTTTGGTCGGCAAGCAATTGGCTCACCGCGCCGGCCAGTTTCGCGCTGTCGCCCGGCGGCACGAAGGCGACGTTTTCCCCGTCGATCATTTGCTCGCGCGACCACAGCCCTTCCGTCTCCGTCAGTACGACCGGGCAACCGCAGGCCATCGCTTGCAGCGTCACGCTTTGACCGGAGGGCTGATTGCTCGGACGCAACGGGACGACGACCACGCGGGCGCGCTGGTAGAGTTCGCGGATGCGCTCGTCGGACAGCTCCGTGCCGTGCCATGAACCGCGGTGGTGCGTGACATTCGGCGGCAGGGGCTCGGGCAGCGGCAGCTTGGTCACGATGTGAATGGGCGCCGCGATGTCCTTCGCCGCGGCGACGAGCGTATCGAAATCTCTGCGCCCATCGTTGCCGATCGCGAGCACGATGTCGCGGGTAGCGGCGGGATCGGGGCGCCAGAAGTTTGTGTCCACGCCGAAGAGATTGACCGAGATCACGGCGGCGGGCAGGTCAAAAAACTGGCGCATCGGTTCCAGCTCAGCCTCGCCGAAAAGGTGCGTGTGCATCCGGCGCAGGAGCGCGCCCGACAGGCGGCGGCGCCAGAGGCCGTGCTGAAAATTCAAGACGCCGCATTGGATGCCGACGATCGGCTTCCGAATCACCCCGATCCGCGCGAGCGCGGCGAGGGCGAAGGCGATATTGCCACCGGTCGCCACGAGGCAGTCCGCTCGGTTGAGCCGGCTCGCGAGGCGCCACGCTTGCGCGATCGTCGCGGGCTCCATCTTCACCGGACGCGCCGACGCCGGCCAGAGGCGACCGATCAGACGCTCAGCGAATCCACCCGATGCGGCGGGATCGATTTCAAAGTGCTCGACCACATGTCCCGCTCGCGCCATTTCGATCGCGCCGTAAAAAAACTCCGTGGGCGCGGCGCCTCGCTCCACCTCCGCAAGGCGGGCCGCGCGGCCTTTCATGTAGAGAAAGGCCACGCGCAGCGGGCGATCAGGACGCGGCAGCGCAGACATCGGCGACGAATTGATGATGGGCCGCCGCGACCACCGGCGTGCTGTAGTGCTTCTCCACGACCTCCCGCGCGGCCTGCTCCTCTGCGGCGAAATTGAAGTTCCCGGCAAAGACCGAGTCGAGCGCGGCGCACCACGCTTCGTCGTCTGCGCAAAGTCGGAGACCGGCGCCCCCGGAGAGCGCAGCGACTTCGCGATAACTCGGGAGCGGGCTGCCGAGGGCGATCCGGCCGCAGGCCATGGGCAGCGCGATTTTCCACTCGGTGTGGCCCCAGTTGTAGGTGTTGTCGAGGAAGCGCGGGGAGATGAAGACTCCGCCGCGTGCGTAGATTTTCAGCAGTTCACCGATGGAGCGGAAGGGGATGATCTCGTGCTCGATCGCCGCCAGCAGGCTGGTGAAGCGACTTTTCCAAGGCTCGAACCAACGATCGAGAGCTGCGAGGTCGTTGGTTACGAGCACAAGGCGCACGCGATCGGCAAACTTGCGCAAGACGCCTTCGATCCGAAGCAGCTCGAAAAGTTTCACGGCTTCACCGCTCCACAGCAGGTCCAACTTCGCACCGCGCGGCCACGCGCGGAGCGGGGGCGCGAGGCGCAGGTCCACATTATCAGGAACCCAGCGGACCTGCTGGTGATGCTGGGCGCAGACTTGCGCGAGGTGACTCGAGTCCGCGATGAGTGCGTCGGATAGCTCCGCCATGCGGCGCGCATCGGCGGTCTGGCGCGCCGTCGGGGCCATGCCGTCGTAGTAAAAGATTCCCGCAGCGGGCGTGAAATAATCCACGTTCACATCGAAGAGCACCCGCGTACCGCGGGCCCGCAGAGACTTGGCAAGCTGCTGCGACGTGGCGTTCATCGACTTGAGAAAGATCACGGCATCGTAGCGCTGCCACGGGCGGAACAGGCCGTAGCGCACGCAGCTTACGGGATCGGCGTTCAATGCTTGCGCTACCCAACCAAAACGCATTTGCCCAACTGCGGAGCCGCTCGGACAACCGCGCACCCACTGCCAGACGCGCGGCCACTGCGGCAACTGGCCATCGATGACAAAGCCGACGTTCAGCGGACGGACGGACATTACGAACGCGAAAGGAACGGCGTGGCGTCCACGGTGACGAGTTCGCCGCGGGCATATTTTTCAAGCTTCCAATCCGACACTGGCGCGCGACCGCGGAGACGATTCCACACCTTGCGCACGAAGCCCGCCAAACCGCCTCGCAGGTAAGTTTCGGAGACGTTGGGGCGGGCGGGGGCGGCATTTTCGTCCAGCGAACTGCGCCGCATAAAGCATGTGTGCAGGCAGCGGAAATACGCCTCTTCCCACGCGACTTGCTCGTGCAAATGGAGCCGCCGCGAGGCATCGAAGCCGGGCTTGAACTTGATCGTGCCGTTGGCGCAGACGTGCGACGCCTCGCCGTCCCAGCTTTCGATGAGATTGAAATTGAAGAGCTTCGTCATGCTCCGGCACGGCGGCGCGAGGTAGCCGGTTGCGGTGTGCGCGGTTTCATCGATCGCGGTGCAGTTCAGGACGTTGCCGAAGATGAGCCACGATTCGTCATACTTGCCGGAGAGGAGATCCGTGCGCATGCGCGCGAGGCCGGCGGGGTCGTAGAGTTCGTCGCCATCGACGGCGAAGACCCACGTCGGCGAGCCGGCGTAACCGTTGATCAATAGATGTGATTCGCGCGGGTGATCGATGCGCACGACCTGCATGCGGCCGGCAAACTCCGCCGCGAGGCGCGCGAGGATTCGTCCTGTGCCGTCGATGGACTGATGATCGGCAACGATGAGCAGGTCGCAGAAGTCGATGGTGTTGCGCAGGGCGCGCTCGAGGAAGATGTCTTCGTTGCGCACCAGCGCGATGCCCACGATGGCGGTTTCTTCCGGGTCGTTCATCGCTCGGCGAGCAGGCGCTGCAGGATCCCTGCGTAGTGCAGCACCATGCGATCACCCGACGGCATGCGCTCGAGGACCTGCCCGCGCAATTCCGTATAGCGATCGCGTGCTGCGAGCAGGGCCGCCGCGACGTCATCGCGAAAACCGATCCCGTAACGCTGACCCGCTTCCACGACCCCGCCGCCATCCTCGTGATAGAGCAGCGGCAGGCCGCACTGCGCGCCTTCCACGTGGTGCATGCCGCAGGGTTCCCACCGCGTGGCGGTGAGGTAGAGATGGCAGGTGCGGAGTTGGGCGGCGAGCGCATGGCCGGCGCTGGGTGGAAAGGTGTGCGCGCTTTTCCACGTGATGCTCGCGGGCCAGCGACCGATGACGTGCAACTCGAACCCGGGAAGTTTTCCCGCGGTCAGCAGGCGATCGACTTCCTCGTAGATGTCGAAACCCTTGAGCGGATTGTCGGACCAGTGATGCGTGACCACGCGCAGCGGCTCGCCCGGTTTCCAAGGCCGCTGGCCGATCGGATGGAAAATGCCGGCATCGGCGCCGTTGTAGATCACGTCATTCGGCCGCGAGATGTCGAACCAGCGCGCGGCATGATAATCGCGGAGCCATTCGGCGATGAAGATGGTGAAATCCACATGCGCGCTGGCCCCGGCGAGCAAGGCGTCCATGAAGTTGCTGCCCTTGCGCTGGTCGCATTCATTCACGCGATGAACGACGCGCACGTGCGGATACCGCTGCTTGTGCACGATGATCTCGCGCATGCCGAAGGCCTTGAGTTGCAGATCGTCACGCGGGTCGATGAGGACGATGGCATCGACCTCCGGCGTGAGCTTGTAAATGACCCGCCACCCGCGCGCCTCGAGGAACGCGCGCAACTGCGCCACGAACGTGCTGCTTCCGCCCCACGGGCCCGAGGTCGGGCGCATATTGATCGCGACCGTGGCGACGGGCGTGGACGGGAGGATTCGCTGGAGGAGGTGGCGCATCGAGACCGGCGAAGTTTTAGTGCAGCGAAGACACGAGTTGCCAGCCGCTCTCATCGCGCTTGCGGAGACAAAGCTGACACGGGCGCAGGAGGCCAAATTTCGCGGCAACCGAGCGCAGAGATTCGGGGCAATACTTGGCGGCTGCGGCACGAAGGGAAGTGCGGAGGTAACCGGGCAGTTCACCGCCGCCCTGATTCAGAATCTCCATCGACTCCCGCTGGTAGAAATCCTTTTGCTGGCTCGTCTTCTGGTCGCCGTGCTGACGGAAACCCGCGAGCGGAGTATCGACGGCGTAGAGTTCAGCATGTTGAAAGAAACGCTGCCACAACTCGAAGTCAGCGGCGATTTTCCAGCGTGTATTGAGTTTTCCGCCCGCCCGTTCCCACAGCGATCTCCGCCAAAAGGTGGACTCCTGCTGCAACCAACCGGGCGAATACCATGACCCGGTCGGCAAATTCTCGCCCGCAAAGTAGGCCCCGCGACTGAACCCGGTGCGAGGAGAGCAGCGAACGACGCGTCCACGCGCATCCCAGCGAAGCGGATACATAGTCGTGAGCCACTCGATCTCGGGGAAGGTCTCGAAGATTTCCGCGACGACCGAGAGCGTCCACGGGGTGTGTTTGTCGTCAGAGTTCAGCCAGCCCATGACTTCACCGTTGCTGAGCGCGAAGCCTTTGTTGATGGCGTGATATTGGCCCTGATCCGGTTCGCTGCAGGAATAGGCAAGGCGCCGATTGTGGCGGCGAAGGATCTCGGGACTTTCGTCAGTCGAGCCGCCATCGATGACGATGTACTGCAGCCCGGAATATTCCTGGCTCAGGACCGACTGAATGGTTTCATCGAGAAACCGGCCCTGATTGTAGGAGGGCGTGACGATGGAAAGGGTGAGCGACAAAAAATGCGGCGCGAAAACACCTTCTCCTGGGCTGGGCGATGCAGGCCCTCGCCGCGGTTACGGCTGAAGGATCTTGTCGATGCCGTGGATCACGCCGTTCGTAGCCTGCAGGTCAGGCTTCACGATGGTCGCCGCACCGATCTTCAGTTTACCGTCCACCACTGTAGCCAGGACTTCACTACCACCGAGCGTCTTGATCTTGCCGGCCTTGAGGTCGGCAGAACTCAATTTTCCGTCGATGATGTGGTGCGAAAGAATGGCGGAGAGCTTTTCCTTGTCAGCGAGGAGCGCGTCGAGTTGTGCCTTGGGCAGGTCACGGAAAGCCACATCGGAAGGAGCGAGGATCGTGTGGGTTCCCTCGCTGAGCTTATAAATGTAGTCCGTTTTGGCGATGGCGGCGAGCAGGGTGTTGAACCCTTTTTTGACGAGTTCAGCGGCAATGTCGAGCGTGGGGTCCTTGCGCCCGCCTTTGGCGTCCTGAGCATTGGCAGGAACGGTGGCGAGGAGCAACGTGACGAGGAGAACGAGAATGGCAGGGATGTTTTTCATATGGGGCTAAAAAGAGAAATGCTGAACTAGGCGGCTTGGACCGTCATTTCAATAGAAAGTTTAAAACGAAAAATAGATAAACGGTTCCGTGGCCAGCGACAGGCGATACAGGACGTAGTGGAAAAAGATGCCGAGGACGAGCCCAGCACCAAAACTGATCAGGAGCCTGAGGCGGGGATTCATCGAGCGGGCGTGTGCTCGGGCGAAGGGTTCATGGAGAGGATCTCTCGCGCTACCAGATGGGCAAGGCGACGCCCTCCTGGCGGTTTCAAATGTGCGGTATCGACGAAATCCGCCGGTTCGAATCCCTTGTTGAGGGTCGGCATCACACGCCAGCCTGCCTGCCCAAAAAATTCGACGGCATTCTCCGAACTTGCCTCAGCGCGACCGCGTTCATCGGGCGTAAGCCGTTCGAGCAACCACGGATTCACTGGGGTAAAGACGACGAGCGCACGTGACACGAGTGGCTTGGGCAGGAGGGCGGTTATCTGCTCGGCTTCGGCTCGCAGGGTTTGATCAGTCTGCCGCCAACTTCCGTCGTCTGCCTGCTGAAACCGCTCCGGCGCCACGCTCTTTCGGCGGCGCAAAGCCTCGAGAAGCTCCGGCGCCATTTCTTCGTAGTTCGGCTGCTTCCATTTCTTCCGCGTGTAGCGCTCATCGTACCAGTCCGGCAGGTGCCCCCGCCCGCGGAACGAGCGCTCCTTCAACCACGAAGTCCAGACAGTCGAAACGTGTCGATAGGCTACGCCGGTCCAGAGGTCGTTGAAATAGAAGGCGCTGTTCAAACGGTAGCCCAACTTGTATTCGCGCAATCCATCTGTCTGCGGTTCCCGGCGCAATCGAGCCGCGCGATCGGCATCATCTGTTAACGTCCCTTTGAAATAAGCATCCCAAAACAGGTAGGAGTAACCGCTGCGCTCGGCGGGCGGGTAGTAGCCGGGCTCGGTATTGGTGACGAAGAGCAGGCGCGGATACTCCCGCGAAAGCATCTCGTAAACGACCCCGCCATTGTCCACCACACCGGCCCCCGGCGCGGAGAAGTTCACCACATGATATGCGTCGCCAAGTTCCTGCTGCAGGACGCGCGACCACAATTCATCGGTCTTTTGTCCGGAGCCGTTGAAGACCGAATTCCCGCCGAGGATGACGAGGGTCTTGCTCGAAGTCGATGGGCACTGCGCCCGGGCGATCGCGGCGAGTTGGGAAGAGGTCGGATAGTAGGACGTCTCCTGCTCGAGAAACGGGTGCAGGCGCACGTAGTTTTTGTAGATGTTTTCCTTCGACCAAAGTCGGCCGACGACACTGCAGCCGAGGAAGCCGACAGCGACGCCGAGACACAATGCGATGGGCGAAATGAACTTCACTTAACGAAGAGTGCGGTGGCGATTTTCCACGCCTGCGGGAGTGGGTAGAAGAAGAGCAACCAGCCGATCCAGACGTAAAAGGTCGTGAGCAACCACGGCAGCGGTGGGAAGCGATCGAACACCGCGCCGATCGCCGCCCCGAACCGCCCGAGGAAAATACGGTAATTGCCGCAGATGGCCAAGCCCGCGCCATGGAAGACGCCCCACAGGATGAAGTTCCAAGCGGCGCCGTGCCACAGGCCGCAGAGCGCAAAAACGATGAAGCCGTTGATGATCTTGCGTGTCACTCCGAGGCGGCTGCCCCCGAGCGGAATGTAGAGGTAATCGCGGATCCAGGTGCTCAGCGAGATATGCCAGCGCTGCCAGAACTGCTGGATGTTTCGCGCGAGATACGGCCAGCGGAAGTTTTCCGGCAGCGTGATTCCCATCATGCGCGCGAGCCCGATCGCGATGTCGCTGTAGCCGCTGAAATCCAGCAGGATGCGGAAGGCGATCGCGGCGAAGACAAGCCAGCGAGTGCCGATCGGCAACTCGTGAAACCGCGGCACCTGGTAGTTCACGTAGGCCGCGAGATTGTCGGAGATGGCGACCTTCTTGAAATAGCCCAGCGCCACGCGGGCCAACCCGCACGCGACATCGTTCACCGACACCGCGCTCACTCCGCGATGCAGTGCCGGGATGAAATCGCCGCAGCGCTTGATCGGCCCCGCCACCAGCGACGGAAAGAAAACCGTGAACAGCGTGAAGTCCACCGGGTTCGTGATCCGCATGCGTCCTTTGCGCACGTCGTAGAGATAATGCACGAACTCGAAGGTGAAGAAGCTGATCGCCAGCGGCGGCGCGACGGGCAGGGTTTGCTTCAGAAATGTCCCCACCTGCGCTGCCCACTGTGGGTTCATCCAGCCAAGAATGCTGCGCGCGAAAAAATCGGAATACTTGTAGAACCCAAGCCCCAGCACACAAAGAGCGATCACCCCCAGACACCAACCCGGACGCCCGCTCCGCCCAGCAAAGTAAGTCGCGACCGCCAGCACCACGATCGGCACCACGCCCGCCGCGCCCGCGAAGTGAGTGTGAAAGATTGCGCAAGCGACGAGAAGGAGGCCCAGCCGAACCGGGCGTGACGGGATCAGCCAGTAGAGCGGAAAGAAAATTGCCGCAAAAACGACGAACCAATAAGTCGTAAAAATCATCGAGGCAGGCCCGTGAATAAAATTCTAGCAGTGCCCCCTCCTTACACCCGGTAGCGCTCTAGGATCTCCTGATTCAACGCCTCATGGCGATCAAACTGATGCAGCACCGCGTACGGTGTGCCCTGAGGATCGACGAGTTGCCCGCGTTCATTTCGCGCAAATTTCTCATCCCGCGGCATCAGGCCCATCGTGAGCACTTCGCTCCCGCGATTTGGGCAGAGCGTGATCACGGACGCGAGTGCGGTCCGCGCGAGATAGTTATGGATGCCCTGATCCGCCCCGACCCGCATGATGCTCAGCGCGCGGCGAAAGGTGACGATGAACCTTTCCAGATAGTCGACGATTGAGCGGTAGTCTCCCAGCGTCGTCCCCGAGCAGATGATCGGATTGTCGCCGATCTCGCGGAGCGCTTCCTCACCGAAGAATTCCCGGATCCAACGCGAGTTGTTTGGGCACGTTCTGACGGTGAAGGGCGGCTCTTCGACGTAAAAACGCAGCATCTTCGGCTGGGCTTCGACAAACGGGCTGCGCTGAAAACAGACATCGCGCAGATCGGTGAGAAAGATGGAGCCATACTGATCGGGCCGACTCTTGAGGAAACGAAGGTAGAGCAGGTAGCGCAGCGTCGAGATGTTGTGAAACGGCGCGCTCAACGTGGCCAGCGTCTCCGGGCTTTCGATATCCGCAAAAAACCCGCGCACCCACGGCCACACGCGGTAGAGCGGGTTCCGCATCTTGTGCGCACGTTTGTAGGGATAGAAAAACGGGATGAGCTTCACGCCCTCGGCTCGCAGGCGCTGTTTCGTGGCTCGGTTGGTGTTGCCGATGAACAGGACGATCTCGCCGTCAAAAGCCGTCTCCTTCAGCGAGCAAAGGAATGGGCGCAGTTGCTCGTAGGTATAGCCAAACGAGGTCGCGAGGATGAGGTCTTTCATGAAAGAAAAAGCAGCGGGCCGCTCAAACGAGCGCCGGATCGATGCCCGGCCCGCCGAGCATGTAGTCGAGCACCCGCGCGAGTTTTCTCGGGTCGATGCGCGTGTCGTGCTCACGCGAGACATTTTCGCCGAAGCAATACCAGAACTGATGCCCCATGAGCGCGCACTGGCGCAGTGTCGCGGCGTCCCACCAGTGCGGATTGATGATCTCCAGGAGCTTCGCGCCGGGTTGCGCGTAGATGCTGTTGAGCAGGCTCGTGCCGTGCGGCCCAGCCATGATCTCGGTCTCCGCCGCGAGGCGCACTTGCTCGGGCATGGTGAGGCTTTCCCACTGCACGAGCTCGAATCCACGCTCCGCGAGCACGGGCTTCAGTTCATCCTGGTTTGCGAGCTTACGCCGTTTCGCCGCCGAGCGGTCGATGAAGATGCGGCGGTTGCGGCGGGCCGGAGGCGTGGGGACGACATTCGCCAGCGCAAGGTCGCGGAACCGCTTGAGCAATTCGCCGCGCGGCATCGAGCCCTCCGTCGCGATATGGCACGCCGCCAGTTCCTCGACGCGCGTGAACGGCCGCTCAGCATGCACGAGTTGCTCCGGCTTGATGCCCGCCACTTCAAACAATCCGCGATGCCATGGATGCAATTCGGTCGGCACGAGAAAGCGGTATTCGCTCAGTCGATCGAACACCGTGACACGCAACATCGCATCGAAGAAAAAGTGTCCCATGTTCTTCTCGCCCCACACTGTCATCAGCGAAATGAATCGCCCTTCCTTCGGTTTGCCGCTCAGTCCGGCAATCTGCGACTGGCGCAGCGAAGGAACGATGTAGTTGGCTTCGGCGGCGTATTCGCGCCGGTCGGTGAGCACTGCTCCGTCCGCTGTGCAAATCGTCGCTTCCGGGATGACGCAGCGGAAAACCTTGTCCATCGGGTAGCGCCGATAGCTGTGCAGGTAGGCGGCCCAGTGGCGGCCAAAATTCAGCCCGCGCCACGAATCGCGATGGACACGCAACAACTCCGGCCCCCGCTCCACCCATTGCAAAAAATCCTCGGCCAGCGCGTGCGCTCCCGGACAAACCTGCACCGCGGCGGGCAGGATTTCCTCATACTGCCAACCGCGCTCGCGGGCAGTGACTTCGAGGTCGTTGATTTTCGGGAAAGACACGACCGGGTCCTGCCGATCGCGGATCTTCTTCTGCAGATATTCTCTTAAGCTGAAAGCCATGATGGGAAATTCACGGGAGCGAGAATCGGCGCGCGCTCACAGCATGCGGAAGCAAGTCCGCACTTTGTCGAATTCGATACCGAGCGGGAGCGACCACAGCGCGGGCGTGGACCACCGCGCCAACTGCGCGGCGCGCCGAAGTCCCCGCCCCTGCATCCGCACGACGAGGTCTTCGTATTTTCGCAAGGCGACGGCGTGATCGAGCGCAAACTGATAGTGCGCACCTGCTTCCGGGCTGCCATGCGTGCGCGCCACGGAGGCGATCTCCTGCGCGCGTTTGGCGCCACCCGACGACGACTTGTGCGCTTCGTGAAAGCGGTAGGCGGAGAAGATCACGTCGCACTTTCGAAAAGTGCCGACCTTTTGCGCACGGAGATACCACTCCCAATCGAAGGCGTAGTGGACCTCTTCGTTCAGGACGCCCGTCTTCTCCCACAAGGAGCGGCGCCAAAACGAACTCGGCTGGACGATGTAGTCGGTCAGTCCGAGCAACGCGGCATCGTGCGCCGGCGGGCGATTGATCAGACAGCGCCGACCGGTTTGCGAAAAGCTGAGGCAATCACCGTAGATGAAATCGTCCGCTTGGAGGAATTGCGCGATTTTCGTCAGCACAGCGGGCAGGTAGAAATCGTCGCTGTTCAGCCAGCAGACAATATCGCCAGTGGCCCGGGCGAAGCCCTTATTGATCGCGTGCGATTGGCCGCGGTCCTTTTCCGAAACCCACCACGCGAGCCGGGACTCGTAACGCTTGATGATCTCGACGCTTTCATCGGTGCTGCCGCCATCGACGACGAAGTACTCGAGGTTCGGATAGTCCTGCCCAAGCACGCTCAGGATCGTCTGCTCGAGGTACGCGCCCTGATTGTAGGAAGGCGTGACGACGGTGATTTTCGGTACAGGACTCACAAGGCTTCCGTGCAGATTTCCAGCAACCGCTGCCCGTAACTGCGGGCAAACGTCAACTCGTTTTCCAAGGCGGCTCCTTCCTGCGCGAGATCGGGACGCGCCGGGAGACTCGGCCAGTGCGCCGCGATTACGTCAGCGAGCGCTTCGGCGCTGGCCGGCGGGAAGAAGCCAAGTGCGCCGGGGCATTGCTCGCGATGCACCGGCAGGTCGGAAACGATCACCGGGCATCCGATCGCTTTGGCATCTTGTAAAGTCGTGTTCCAGCCCTCGAAGCGAGACGGCTGAATAACCGCCGCCGCCGTGCGCAGCAGCGTCATGAGATCCTCGCGCGGTACCTTGCCGAGCACCACGCACTGCGGCCACACGCCTCCGCGCGCGGCCGCCTGCAAAGTCTCGCTCAAGGCGTCATTGTGGCGATCTCGGTAATCGGCGGGCATCCCGGCCATCACGACCGGCACCGTGATGCCGCGCTGCCGCAGAATGGCCAGCGCCTCCGGCACCACGCGGTGGTTTTTGTGTCGCCAGAATTGA
>JBBQYR010000114.1:0-14693 GCA_038208565.1 Chthoniobacterales bacterium | reverse complement strand
TGACGCCGAGAATTTCTGCGCAGGTGGCCATGAGATCGGTGTGGCAGATGAGTTGCGCGCTTTGGGATGCGACTTTCACCTTGTCCGGCCAGCGTGCGAAGAATGCCACGCGGTGCCCGCCGTCCCAGATGTCAGACTTGTAGCCGCGATACTGCGCGCTGGAGAAATGGCCCTGAGCTTCGAGCTTGGTGGTGCCGGCCTGTGGCGAGCAGCCGTTGTCGCTGGTGAAAAGGACGAGCGTGTTGTTGGCAATGCCCGCCTGATCCAGTGCGGCGAGCACTTCGCCGACGGCCCAGTCTGTCTCCATGACAAAGTCGCCGTAGTCACCGAGGCCGCTTTTTGCACGCTCGGTGACATGTGCCGATGCCTTCGCCGCCAATAGAGGCAGCATGTCCACAGGTTCGATGAGTTGCGTTACTCGATCCTGCTCGAACAACGACCGCATCATACGGGCGTGGTGAAAGCCGAAGAACGTGTCAAAGCCGCGCGTCAACGGACCATCGGGTGTGACCGCTCCGAGCGGTGCGCCCATTAGGCCCTTCCCTTCACCCTTCACTTTCGCAGCCTTCTTGTCTGCACGTTCACGCGTGGGCGTGCAAACCGAGGAGCCACTGTGCGCATCGGTGAACTTCATTCCCTGCGCGGCGAGCTTGTCGAGTTTCGGTGTCGCGATTTTCCCCCGATCGGGATTGAGGCAGTGGACATCGCCGTAGCCAAGATCATCGGCGAGGATGTAAACGATGTTAGGCGGGCGCTGCTCTGCAGAAAATGCCGGATGCCGAGGGCGAATGACGAGAGTAGGACGGCGAGGATGAGCCGTTTCACGGCTTGTGGTAATGGAGGGGGACGTGGTTGAGCTTGAGTGACTCGATGTGGAAGTCGAACCAGGTCGCCTTTCGGCCCTCGATGATCTTCTTCTGATTGTGGTCCAGGCCCTCGACTTCGAAGTAACTGTGCGATACACCGGCGGCAGTGAGCGCAGCGTGATATTCGCGGACGGTCGTGAGGTGATCGGGATCGGCGGTGCCGCAGGCGACCTGGAGGCGGACGTTCGTTTAGATGGCGGTGAGATTCTTTTGCAGATTCAGATACGGGTCGTTTGCCTTCAGCCGCGCCGGGTCGTCTCCGAGGTAAGGGTTCGGCGCCTTCGAGACATCGGAGACGTGATAGACGTTGCCGCTTTGATTGAACAAGGAGCCGAATAACTCGGGATACTTCATCGCCAGATGCGTGGAGCCGCGCCCACCCATACTGGAGCCCTCGATGCAGCGCGCCTTGCGGTCGGCGATGGTGCGATACGTCGCGTCAATGTGCGGCATCAGTTCCCTGATGAACGTCGTCTCCGCCATGAAGCGGCCATCGCCGGAATCCTGATACATCGTGGAGCGTCCGCCATTCGGAAAGACCATGATCATTTCCGGCAGACGGCCCGCGAGGATGCCCTCGTGCAGGACGGTCGCGGAGAAGATGCTGCGGGTCTCATTCCCGCCCGCGCCGTGCAGATGATAGACGACGGGATAAAGCCGGGCCTTTTCCGTCGCATAGCTCGGCGGCAGGTAAAGACAGTAGTCGACATCGCGCTGCATCGCCTCGCTCCGATAGCTGTGCTGCGTGGACGCCGTCAGGCAACTCCGGAACCGGCGCAGTGACCCACATGTCGCCGGTGTTCGCCTGATTGGCCTTCGGCTTCGCAGCAAAAAGCGCGGAGCTGGCGGCGAGCAGCAGCAGCAGCGTGGAGAGGAAGGACGGGATGAGGCGCTTCATGGGCGAGGGAATCATTGCTCTGCTTGTTTCGCGCCTTTGCCACGCTTGCCGCGGCCTTCGATGTAGCTCTTGAACTCCCAGCGCTCTTTCCACTCCGCGAGGTAGGGCTGGTAGGCGGGCGACTCATACCAGGCGACCGGCGCGGGATCGGGCGGGTTGAGTTTCCCCTCGGTGTAATCGCGGCCCACGAAGCTCGCCTCGACGGTGACGTTCCAGGCGAGCAAGTCGCGCTTCATTCTTTCGAAGAGCTCGGGCTGCTCCGTGGCGAGGTCGCGGGTTTCCTTCGGGTCGGCTTCGAGGTCGTAGAGCTGGAATTTTCCGCCCGCGAGATTTTCGGTGAGCAGCTTGCGCCCGTTGTCCACGAGCGCGGCCTTTTTGCCGAAGCGAAACGGAATGGGTTTCGCGCGCGGGCCGGTCTCGGCGGTGAAGAGCGGCTTCAAGCTCACGCCGTCCAGGGGCTGGATGAACACATTCGCGGGCAGGCCGAGGATGTCCGCGACGGTCGGGAAGAGGTCCATCGTGCAGGCGGGGTGGCTCGTGACGCGCGGGGTCTTGATGACCACCGGCCACTCGATGATGCCGGGCACGCGCAGTCCGCCCTCGAAGACGGAGCCTTTGAACCCGCGCAGGCCGCCGACCGTCTCGGGCGTGATGCCGGGCAGTCCGCCGTTGTCGCTGTTGAAGACGAGCAACGTATTGTCTGCGAGGCCGAGGTCGCGCAGCTTCTGGCGCAGCGTGCCGATGCTGCGGTCCATCGCGGCGAGTTCGCCATAGTGATTTGCGGATGTTTCGTTGAGCTGGCTGAACGTCCCCTTGTCATCCGCCCGCGCGTTGAACGGACTATGCGGCGAGCCATACCACACAACGGCGAACATCGGCTTGCCGCTCGCGCGATGGCTTTCGAGAAATTTCACCGCCTCACCGACGGCAATCTCCGACGAGTCGCCCTTGAATTGCTCAATCACGCCGCGTCGGCTCATCAGCGGGTCCACGTCGTAGAAGTTCGTCACCGACACCCATTCGTCGAAGCCAAACGCGCCAGGGCTCTTCGGATCGTCGCGCAAAATCGGCGCGCCCGGTCCCTGGAAACCATCGAGGTGCCACTTGCCAAAGTGCCCGGTCACGTAGCCCGCGCCTTTGAGCGCCTGCGCGATAGTCTTCTCCTGAAGCCGCAGACCGTAGCCGTGGCTGAGCACGCCCGTGCGGTCATTCGCGCGCCCCGTGAGCACGCTCGCGCGCGTCGGCGAGCAGACCGGCGCGCCGGCGTAGAAACGCTCGAAGCGCAGTCCATTTGCCGCCATCGCATCGAGGTTCGGCGTCTTGAGCACGGGATGCTCGCGATAGCCCGTCTGCCCCCAGCCCATGTCATCGGCCATGACGAAGATGATGTTCGGCTTCGAGTCGGCGGCGCATGCCGAACATAGAACGGCCAACGACGAAAGAATGCGTGTCAGGAGCTTCATAGTTGTTTGTTTTGGTACTTCTTTTTCGCAGGCGAATCGGGCGGCGGCGTCAGGCCGTCAGCGGGTTGCCTCCACAAGCGCCACGGGTCGTCGAGTCGGCGCATCTCGGCGAGCATCAGCGCTTCCATTTCCGCAAGCTTCGTCGCGTGTTGCGGATCGGCGGCGAGGTTGACTTGATGCTTCTCCGGCGTGACGCCGGTGAGCGCGATCACTTTCGGGTCGTGGTGTTCGGCGAGAAACTCGTCCGGGTTTTCCTTCACGTTGAAGAGCTGCGTCTCGCGCACTTTGCCGTTCATCACGTCATACTTGATGAGCTTCCAGTCGCCCTGCTTCACACTTCTCATGCCGGGCTTCGTGCCGCCGTTATAGACGCCGGAGAGCACATTGCGCACGGCCGCCTTTTTGCCTTCGAGCACGGGCTTGAAGCTGAGGCCCTCGTTCGTCTCCGGCGTGGGGATGCCGGCGACATCGCAGAGCGTGGCGAGCACGTCGAGCAGGTAGATGTTTCCCTCGACGCGCGCGCCGGGCTGGATGCCCGGGCCTTTCACGATGAACGGCACGCGCCAGGTGTGCTCGTAGAGGTTCTGTTTGCCCTGCAAGCCGTGACGGCCGATGGCCATGCCGTGGTCGGCGGTGTAGAAAATGTAGGTGTTGTCGAGTTCGCCCATCGCCTTGAGGCGTTCGAGGACGCGGCCGATCTGCTCGTCAATGTTTTCACTGCACGCGAACTCGCGGCCCAGCTCATTGCGCATGGTGCGCTCGTCGCGCCGCTCCCACACGCCACTGACGGCGACTTCATCGCGCAGGCCGGGATGACCGTGGGGAAAGGGATGCGCGGGCAAGTAGCTCGACGGCAACTTGGGTGACTTCGGATTCGCCGGTGGCGGGCTGGCTTTGTCGGTGTGGTTCACCGCACCGTATTTCGCGAGGAGTTCGGGCGTGCCGTCGCGCTCGTCGTGCGGATGCGAGAAGCCGAAGTAGATGAGGAACGGATCGGTGTCCTTCGACGCCTTCCGTTGCGCGAGGTAATCCATGACGCGGTCGCCGTGCCAGGCGCTGCCGGTTTCCGCGGTGCCGCCGCGTTTGGTCGCATCGTGGCGCACAGTAAAAAGCATATTTGCCGCCTCGTAGCTGTTGCCCTGTTTGCAGGTGCGCATGGTGTCGTAGCCGGCGCGATTGAAGACGGCTGGGATGGTGTTCTGCTCCAGTCCGGGCGGACACAGGCCCTTCTGCATCGCACCCGGCGCGATGGGTAGATGCCAGACCGTGCGCCCGCTCATGATCATGTGCCGCGACGGCGTGCAGACCGCGCCGCTGAAAGATCCCATGTGATACGCGCCATCGAAGACCATCCCTTCGCGCGCGAGCCGGTCAATGTTCGGCGTGTCCAGCGGCGACTTGGGGTTGTAAGTCTTCAGATCGAATGGCGACTGATCATCTACGAGGATGAAGAGGATATTGGGCCGTTTTTCAGCCGCGAATGCGGAGTGAAAAATGGCGAGTGACGAAAGGATGAGCGCGAAGAGGATTCGTTTCATGGCGTGGTGCTGGGGTGGTTGATGAGCGTTCTGTGGAGAGGACCGATGGCAATTGAGCGAATTTAGCCTTCGCCTTCTATCTCGCCGCCATAACAACCGATGTCCGGGAAGCCCATGTCGTTCGCCATGATGACGATGATGTTCGGGATCGGTGCGGAGTAGAGAAACGACGGCAGGTAGAGGAGAGGAAGGGGCAGGTGCCGCATGATACGATTTTCACAGTCCCATTGCGCGAAGGATCCCCGAGCGCCGAAGGGGCTCCGTCTTTCAGCCCAGAGTTGCGAGGCACGAGCTACCCTGGGATCTGAGGTGACCTGACACAGCCCTGGAGGGGTTGGATTGATGCGACCAGCGGAGGATGCAAACCTTTCAGGGTTGGGCATATTTTTTCGGGAGGCCCCAGGGTAGCGCGAAGCGCGCCACCCTGGGCTGAATGATGCAACGCCGTTGGCGTTAGCGCACTTCGGGCGGTTCAACTGTGTAAATAGTATGATTGGCTGATGGGTGAATCTTATCCGTGTGAAACTGGCGTAACTCGGATTGGTTGCGGGCATGGTGGCTTCCCACTCGTCGAGCTGGCGGTCGGTGCGGTCAGGTGGCGCGGTTACCTGGCATTCTTCTTCTTCTTTTCACGCGGGTTCTCCCTCGCGGACTGCTCGAAGATGCGGTCGAGTTCGGTGGGACGGGCGTCTTTAAATTGCGCGAGCGCGTCCTGGAGCTTCTTTGCGGCGGTGGCGGCTTCGCCTTCGAGCTGGGCGGATGGCAGCGCGGCCTTTTCCTCGGGGTCGGTCGCGAGGTCGAAGAACTGGCCCGTGCGGTAGAGCTTGAAGCGCTGGTCAAAGGCGTATTCGCGCACCGTCAGGTCGGCGCTCTGGCGCGGTGAATACCAGGTGTAGAGCCACTCGCGCGGCGTGCCTTTTTCCCCGCGCAACTGCGGCAGAAAGCTGACGCCATCCACATTCGCGGGCACGGTGACCCCGGCGGCGGCGCAGAGCGTGGGCAGGAAATCGGTGCTGCTGATGAGGTCGCGATTGACGCGTGGCTGCTTCATCACGGCGGGCCAGTTCGCGATGAGCGGGACGTGCGTGCCGCGATGCGTGGTGGTGCCTTTGCCGCCTGAGTACTCCACGCTATTGAAACGGCTGGCGATGTCTTTGTTGGTGCCGTTGTCGCCGAGGAAGATGAGCAGCGTGTTGTCGCGGATGCCCAGCTCGCCGAGTTTGGCATCCAGACGGCCAATCATCTTGTCCATGTAAGCCACCATGTCGGCAAAGTGGTTTTTCTTCTGCTGAAGGTTTTCGCCACGCGTGGTGGGATCCCAATCCGGGCTGTCGGGCGTCGGCTGGAAGGGGTTATGTGTGAGAATCATCGGGTAGTAGAGGAAGAAGGGTGCCTCGTTGCCAGGCGCCTCCGCGCCTGCCCTCCGGGCTGCTTGCGGCACGCTGTCTCGCTTCGCTCGGCTGTGCCGGGTGACGAAATCGAGCGCGAAATCATTGATGAGCTTGGGGCCGTAGCTGCCCTCCGGGTATTCCTTTTCCTCGCCATTAAGTTCGAGTCCGGGATTCGCGTAACGCGGTGGCCGACGCGTCTGCTGCCAGAGCAGGGACTCGTCGAAACCGAAATGCTGCGGCGAGTCCTTCTCGTACCCGAGCTGCCACTTGCCGCAGATGCCGGTGACGTAGCCGGCCTGCTTGAGCAGATGCCCGAAGGTCGTCTCCGTCCGCACAAGCGTGCCGAAGTTGAGATAGTTCCGCACGTTGTAGCGCCCGGTCATAAGCTGCGCGCGGGTCGGTGTGCAAAGCGGCTGCACGTGGCACTGCTCGAAGCGCATCCCTGCGGCGGCGAGCTGGTCGAGATGCGGCGTCTGATATGACTGTCCGCCGTTCGCCGTCACGCACTCGTAGCCGAGGTCATCGGCCATGATGAGGATGATGTTCGGCTTGGACGGCTTGCTTTCGACGGCGTGGAGCGCGGCTAGCGGAGCCAGCAGCAGTGCCGCGAGGGTGAGGATATGTTTAATAGGAATCGTGGATGTCATCGTGGTCCCGGCGCATCCGCGTGCGCGACATGCGGATCGCGCCCGGTGCCTCCGCGGTGGCGGCGTCATCTCCAAAGCGGTTCGATTTGTTCCGCGCTCCATCGATCCCAGAGCGCGGAGAGTTCCGCGACGCGGGCGGGTTCCTGCGCGGCGATGTCGGTGGTTTCGCTCACGTCTTGGCTGAGGTTGAAAAGCTGCCATGCCCCGCCATCGCGGATGAGTTTCCACTCGCCATGCCGCAGCGCGTTCTTTTTGCCGACGCGCCAGAAGAGCGTGGCGTGCGGGGCGGCCGGGGTGGTGCTGGCGAGCAGCGGCCCGAGGCTCGCGCCATCGAGTTTCGCGGCAGCGGATTGCGCTCCGGCGAGGTCGAGAGCGGTGGCGCCGGCGTCCATTGAAATCACGGGTGTGTCGAGCATGCGCGGTGCGATGCGGCCCTTCCACGAGACGATGAAGGGCACGCGGATGCCGCCTTCCCAGAGGTCGCCTTTGCCGCCGCGCAGCGGCGCGTTACTCGAGGTGAGTTCCTTCGTCGGCCCGCCATTGTCGCTGAGGAAAACGACGAGCGTGTTTTCTTCGAGCCCGTTCGTGCGCAATTGCGCGAGCACCTGGCCCACGGAGTCATCGAGGTGCGCGAGCATGGCCGCGAAGATGCGGCGGTGGATGTCTTCGATGTGCGCGAACTTTGCCATGTAAGCATTCGCGCCCTGCATCGGGCTGTGGACGGCGCTGTAGGCCAGGTGGAGGAAGAACGGCTGCGCGCGGTGCCGCTCGATGAAGTCGCACGCCTCGCGTGTGAAGGCGTCGGTGAGGTTCGCCTTTTCGTCCACCGGTTGGCTGCTGCGCAGGAGCGGATTGTCCGTGTCGTATTCGTGCTCGTGGTAGCCGAGATGCGTGCTCCAGACGATGCGGCCATCGCGCGAAGTCCAGCGGCCTTTGCCGCCATCGGGCAGCATCTTGCGACGGAGCCAGGTCGTGACGCCGGTCCACGGTGGTGGCACATAGAAATGCCCCTCGTGCAGGAAGCCGAAGAACTCGTCGAACCCGCGCCGCTGCGGATGAAACGGGGCCGTGCCGCCGAGATGCCACTTGCCGACGAGCGCCGTCGCATAGCCCGCATCGCGCAAGCGGTCGGCGATGGTCTTCTCGTCTACGGGCAGGCCAATGCCGAGCGCGGTGTTCTTCGCTCCGATGGGATTGAACTCAAACCCGAAGCGCGTCTGATACCGCCCCGTGAGCAACGCCGCCCGGGAAGCCGCACAAAAAGGCGCAGTGACGTAGCCATTTGTGAAACGCACGCCGCCTGCCGCGAGCGCATCAATGTTCGGCGTCGGGATATCCTTCCCGCCGTAGCAACCAAGCTCGCCGTAGCCGAGGTCGTCGGCGACGATGAAGAGAACGTTCGGGCGCGCCACGTCGGCAGCCGCCGCTGATGCCGTCAGCAGCGCGAGCAATAGGATGCAGATGGGTCGTTGCATGATTGGTGGCGCGATTGTTTGGGGAAGGGAGTTTACGTGGATGTGCATTGAGCCGGTTTCTGACCAATTGGTTGCCGCTGGGTTACTTTGCCCTTCTACCGCTGATAGCTCCGAAAGCTGGTTCACGACTAAAGCTCAGGCGCCTTCCAGTCGGGGATGCCGGTGGTGACTTTTTGCTGCTTGAACCACTCGTGATACGGCTTGGTCGCGGACATCGGGGCGGTTTCGTTCACCATCAGCGGGCGGGCTTCTTTCCAGTATTGTTCGTAGGCGGCGCGCATCTGCGCGGCGACTTCCGGGTGCTGCGCGATGACGTTAGTTGTTTGGCCGGGGTCGGACTGCATGTCGTAGAGGGATGCTTCGGATGACGCGCCCGCGTTCCTGCCTTTGCCACCTGCGCCGGTGGGGCCGACGTAGCGGTAGCGTTGGTTGCGGACTGCGAAGTTTGCGTCCTTGAATTGATCCGGCTCCGCGCCGGTCGGCCAGCGACAGGTGTGGGTGAAGAGGAAGCGGTCGGCCCAGTCGTCGGCGCGGCCGTCCAGCAAGGGCAGCAGGCTGCGGCCTTCGACTTGGTTCGCCGGCAGCGCCGCGCCGGTGAGCGCGGCGAAGGTCGGCAGAATGTCAATGTGCGCGGCGATGCGGTCGATGTCCTGCCCGGGTTTGATCTTGCCCGGCCAGCGCACGAAAAAGGGAACGCGCACGCTGCCCTCATCGGTGGAGCCTTTGAGCCCCTTCTGGCCCGCGTTGAAGAACGGATACCCCGGCGCGAGTTCCTTTCCGGGGACGCCGGAGCCGCCGCCGGTCATGCCGTTGTCCGACATGAAAATGAGCAGCGTGTTTTCGCTCAGCTTCCACTCGTCGAGCTTCGCTAAAAGGCGACCCATGTTTTCGTCGATGTTTTCGACCATGCCGTAGAAGCCGGCCTGTTCCTTGCCGAAGCCGAGGTCGGTGAAGCGCTTCGCATTTTTCTCCGGCGCGATGAAGGGACCATGCGGCGCGTTGGTGGTGATGTAGGCGAAGAACGGTTCCTTCGCCGTGGCCTTCTGTTTGATCCAGCCGAGCGCGGCAGTGAAAAACACGTCGGTGCAGAAGCCGTGCGTCTGGACGAAGCGCCCGTTGTGACGGATGACGGGGTCGTTGTATTTGTTGTCCGGCGCGTCGGCGCAGGAGCAGGCGTAGCTCTGCCCGATGCCGCCCGCGCCGTGGATGAACGCTTCATCGAAACCGCGCTGGTCGGGCTGGTATTCGTGCTCGTCGCCGAGGTGCCATTTTCCAAAAATGCCGGACGTGTAACCCGCCGTCTTGAGCACCTGCGGGAGGATGGTGGCCTTCAGCGTCATGCGCTCCCGCTCGAGGATGGTGTGGGTGATGCCGTTCTTCTCCGGGTGCCGTCCGGTCATGATCGCGGAGCGCGTCGGCGAGCAGGTGGGCGCGACGAGGAACCGCGTGAAGCGCGTGCTCGCGTCGTGCAGCGCGTCGAGATTCGGCGTCTTCAGCCACGGATGCCCGTGACGGCCGACCGGGCCGTAGCCCTGGTCGTCGGTGATGACGAGGATGATGTTAGGCTTCGACCCCGCCAGTTCAGCGAAGGCCGGGGAGACGAGGGCGATGAGCAGTGGGATGAGGAGTCGGGGAGTCATGGTGGATGGGTGTTGGCAGAGTCGAGTGGCTGGATGTCGAAGTTACTTGGACTTCCCTTTGCCCTTCCCGGCTTTGCCTTGAGGTTGGTCGGCGAGGGTTTCTTTGACAAGGGCGGTGAAGCTGTCCGTCTGCCGCTGCCAGACGTGCTCGAGTTCCTTCACCTTGTCTGGTATTTTGGCGGCGAGATTGTTCGCCTCGGCGCGATCGGTTTTGAGGTCGTAGAGTTCCCAGGGAGCATCCTTTCCGGCGACGAGTTTCCAGTCGCCTACGCGCACGGCGCGGTTGCCTTCGTGCAACCACCAGAGGCTGTCGCGGGCGATGGTTTCATCTTTGGCCAGAGCAGGCACGAGGCTCCTGCCGGGCGCTTCGGGAATGGGCTGGCCGTTCCATTCCTTCGGCTTGGTGATGCCCGCGAGTTCGAGCACCGTGGGCACGATGTCGATGAGGTGCGCGGGCGTGTGCCGCAGTTCGTTCTTCGCGGTGATGCCCGCAGGCCAGTGCGCGATGAGCGGCGTGCTGATGCCGCCTTCATGCACCCAAGCCTTGTGCCGGCGATGCGGCGTGTTGCACGCGGCGGAGAATCCGGGGCCGAGACACAGATACGTCGCGGCGCTGCCGGGCGCGGCCTGCGGATCGTGCCCGCCATTGCGCACCATGATTTCAGCGCTCGCGCCATTGTCGGAGGCGAAAAGAATCAGCGTATCCTCATAGGCCCCCATCGCTTTGAGCTGCGCAATGATGCGTCCGATTTCCTGATCCATGCGGTCCACCATCGCCGCGTGAATGGCCATCTTCGTCGCCTGGAAGCGGCGCTGCTCCGAGGTCAACTCGTTCCACGGCAGCGGGCGGTTCACTTCATCGGGACCGAGTTTAACCATGGCATCGGGAAAGGCGTAGGGCGGGCCGACTTCGCGCTCCAACGCCGACAGCGTGGTGTTAGTGATACCCATCTTCTTCTGTCGGGCAAAACGCGCCTCGCGCATGGCCTCCCAGCCATCCAGATACTTGTCGCGATACTTGGCGATATCCTCCGGCAGCGCATGCAGCGGGAAGTGCGGGGCGATGAAGGCGACGTAGTGGAAGAAGGGCTTGCCCGCGTGATTCGCCGCGTGGTCCTTGAGGCATTCGATGGCGTGGTCCGCAGTGGCCACGGTGGCGTAGTAGCCTTTCTCGTCGGCGCTGGTTTTCACCGGCACGTCATCGATCGAGTTGCCAGCGGAGGTGAAAAAGTTCCCCTGATTCTTCATGTCGAGCGAGCGGTCGAAGCCGCCCGCGAGCACCTTGCCGTCGATGTGCCACTTGCCGCTGTGATAGCTGTGATAGCCCGCCGGTTTCAAATAATCCGGCAGCAATCGCGCCCACTGCTGGCGCACGCCCTGCCCGCCGCCACCGAGGCCCGCCAGCGTATCGCGATGAATCTGCTGCGCGTAGTAGCCGGTGAGCAAAGCCCCGCGCGAGGGCCAGCAACGCGCGGTGTTGTAGAACTGCGTGAAGCGCACGCCGTCCTTTGCGAGCGAGTCGAGTTGCGGCGTCGCGATCTCGCCGCCGTAGCAGCCGATGTCGGAGAAGCCCAGATCGTCGGCGAGGATGAAGACGATGTTCGGCTTGGCCGCAAAGGACTGTCCGCACGCGAGCGCAAGGACAGCGAATAGGTTGAGGAGGCGTTTCATGGGTGGATCAATTTTGGGGGAGATCGTTGGCGCGCACGGCTTGGAGCTTGGCGGCGAGTTTTGATTTGAACCCGCTGACTACGCTCGCGAACTTCGGAATGAAAAGCAGGAGTTTCATCGCTGATTCTTATCGGGCTTTTTGTAGTCCGCGCCGGAGAGGCTTTGCAGCACGGACTGCTGCCATTCGCGGAGCCGGGTTTGCAGTTTTGCGGCGATGGCGGGTTCCTGCTGGGCGAGATTGGTTTTCTCGGCGGGATCCGCCTGGAGGTCGAAGAGTTCGCGTTTCGGATCGCCGCTCGCTGCCTCGTGGATCACGAGCTTGAAGTGGCCGTCGATGATGGCGCGGGGGCCGAGGTAGTCGGCAGCGGTGATCGCGGGGTGATGGAAATTCGTGAAGTCGCGGGTGGCTTTGCCGCCGGCCTTTTTTGCGAGCGGCGTAGTCCCGCGTTGCAGTTCGGGGTCGATCCAGGGCCGAAGCTTTTCGCCCTTCATGGGCTGGGAATTGTAGTCCCAGAAATAGAGCGGATTGGAGCGTTCGGTCATCTCGCCATCGAGCAGCGGCGTGAGGTCGATGCCGTCGAGCGGACGCGCGGGCAGCGATTGGCCGGTGATGGCGCAGAGCGTGGGCAGGAGATCGCTAGTGCTGGCGCGGACACTGGTGCGGCGCGGATGCGGGATGCGCGCGGGCCACTCGATGAGGCCAGGGACGAGCGTGCCACCCTCATAGACCTGGCCCTTCACCCCGCGATGCGGAAACCCGAGCGCGGCGTCGGGCGAGGTGCCATTGTCGCCGCAATAAAATAGCAACGTGTTGTCGCGCAGATCTTGGGCAGCGAGGTGCTTCCGCAACACGCCGATGGCGCGGTCCATGGCGGTGATCTCAGCGTAGCGTTCGCGCAGTACTTCACCTTGCGGGCGCTTGGTCGGGCCACCGGTTTCGTTCGAGGTGAGGCGCACGATTTTGTCCGGGTATTTCGCGGGCAGATCGTCGTAGAGCGCGAGGTCTTCGGGCAGGCCGCTGTAAGGCTCATGCGGCGAGCCAAACCACACGACGGTGAAAAACGGTATACCGGATTTTTTCGCGCCGTCGATGAAGCGGATCGTCTCCTGAACCAGGATCGCGGAACTTTCGCCCTGGAAAACCTCGGGCGGGCCGCCGTTGCGCGAGAGCGAGGGATTCAGTTCGAAGAAGTTGTCGTGCGACAGCCACTCGTGAAAGCCCATCGCGCCAGGACTCACGGGCGATTCCCTTTTCACCGCGCCGACGTGCCATTTGCCAAAGTGGCCGCAGCGGTAACCCGCCTTGCTCAGGATGTGAGCACTGGTGATCTCCTCCGGACGAAACGACCAACCGGGCGCGAAGGTGCCCATGCGGTTCGGATGACGTCCGGTCAGGAAACTCGCGCGCGTCGGCGAGCAACTCGGATGCGCGGCGTAGAAACGCTCCAGCCGCAATCCGGTGGCCGCGATCTCATCGAGCACGGGTGTCTTGACGTGCGGATGGCCGTTGTAGCCGGTCTCCTCCCAACCGTGGTCATCACCCATCATGAGGATGATGTTAGGCGGAGCGGCAAATGACGCGACGTGAAAGGCCAACGACAGCAGGATGAGAAGAGCGGTGCGCATGGGGGGAGGTGAAATGAGGCGGTTATTTCTTCACCGGAGCCACGACCGGTCCAGTCCCTTGCGGGCGGCTCGTGCGTGGCTTCTCGATCTTGGTTGCTCCGGCCGGGAGCTGGGCGGCGTCGAAGGCGATCACTTTGCCATCGGTGAGCGTCTTGAGGCGCAGGTCTTTGATGTGAACGCTGTTCGCATTGCCGCGATGGAGTTGGATGGCGAGCAGCCCTTCCAAGGCGCGGCCCTTTTCATGATGATCGATCAACTCGGACGTGACCTGGCCGTTGATATTGTGAATGAGCTGATTTCCGCGCGCGATGATGGTGTATTCGTTCCACTGGGAGACATCCACTTTCACCGGGGCGTGCTCGCTGAGCAGCCACAGCGCGCCCTCGGGATCGAGCAGGACGCTGCGGCCATTGAGACCGAAGATGCCGCGGCCCTTTTCCTCGTAGGTCATGCCCGTATGCTCGAGCGCGGGATGAATGTCGCACTGATAGCCCGCGATGACCCATGGCGCGACCTCCGGCAGTTCGCGGCTGCGATATTGGATGCCCGAGTTGTTATCGCCCACCACGCGCACCGTGGCCCGCAGCTCGAAGTCCGCGACCTTGCCGCCGCGCCAGATGAGGAAGGAGTTGTTCGCCAAAGCATCCGGCCCGCTGCAAGTGCCGATCACCACTCCATCCTCGACCTTCCACAGCTTTGGATCGCCGTCCCAGCTCGTGAGGTCTTTGCCATTGAACAGCGATGTGAATCCGTCCTGGGCAAAGAAAGACGCGGGCGGAAAGTAGATCTCCATCTGCCTCGGTTTTCCACCGGAGGTTTTGTCGATGTAAGGCTTGCCTGCTGGAGCCTCGGCACCGATGTCTCCTTGGTCAGTTTTGGCTTTGGATTCAGAAGGTTTTTCAGCGGCGTTTAACGTCGCAACGGAGGCAAGCACGAGGAGAAAGAAGATGAGGTGTTTCATTTCAAGAGTTGGCGTTAGTCGAACTTCACGCCCAGCACCCACGCGGGGCTTTTGCCGCAATCGTAGGTCTTCAGCGGCGTGAGCGCGCCGGTGGCGGTGTCGCGACGATAGACGATCAGCCGGTCGGAACCCTGACCGGCGGACACGACGAAGTTTTCCCCACCGGGCATCAGGCAGAAGGAGCGCGGTGTCTTCTCCGTCGGTGTCTGGCCGAGCGCGGTCAGTTCGCCGGTTTCGGTGTGCAGCGCGAACACGGCCAGGCTGTCGTGGCCACGATTTGACGCGTAGGCGAAACGTCCATCCGCGCTGATGTGAATGTCCGCGCACGAACCTTTCGATTTGTCCCAATCGGTGGGCGTTGTCGAAACGGTCTGCCGCAATTTTAGCGTGCCGCTTGCGGCGTCGTAGTCGCACAGGCTCACGCTCTGGCCCTGCTCGTTCACCAGATAGACCCAGCGACCGTTGGGATGAAATTGCATGTGCCGTGGTCCACGACCTTCGCCGCCCGACATCGATG
>JBBQYR010000113.1:0-14867 GCA_038208565.1 Chthoniobacterales bacterium | reverse complement strand
AGTGATCTCAGCCCGCTCGCCGGGATGCCGCTCACCGAGCTCGACTGCACGGATGCCAAGGCCATCGCCGACCTCGCTCCCTTGCAGGGCGCGCCGCTCGTTCGTTTCATCATCCGCGATGCCGCCCGCGTCACCAGCCTCGCCCCGCTGGCCGGCGCGCCATTAAAAATCCTGCACATCGGTGGTCTCCGCGTCACCGACCTCCGCCCGCTCGCGCAGTGCCGCGAAGTGGAAGAACTCAACCTCGTCAGAGGACCAGCCATCGACCTCACCCCGCTGGCGAAACTGCCGCTGATCCGGCTGGACTGCGACGCCATGATGCATCTCGCCGATCTCAGCCCCCTGCGCGGATTGCCGCTGCGCTTTTTGCGGGTCTCCCGGACCGCCGTCACCGACCTCAGCCCACTCGCCGCCTGCCCCACGCTGGAGGAACTCGTCGTGCCGTCCACCCCGTCGCTCGATCTTTCCCCGCTGCGCGCCTTGCCCAAGCTGCGGCTCCTTTCGACGCGCTCAGTCGGCAGCGAAATGAACCCCGCCCAGACCGCCGAGGAATTCTGGAAAGAATACGACGCCCAGCCGGCGGCTTCAGTCCGCCGCGGCGGGCGGGGTGAAGTCCACCTTGTCATAAACCTCGGCCAGCGGGAGCGCGGCTTCGAGGGCGTCGAGCGGGAGCACGGCTTCCAGCCCGTGCGCGGCGGTGAGCACCCAGCGGCCGTCGCCTTCGCGCGTGAAGCGCTCGAGGGTCGGCGCGTCCTGCGAGACCAGCACGTATTCGCGCAGGCTCGGCAGCCGGCGGTAGTGCTCGAATTTCCGCCCGCGGTCGTAGGCTTCGGTCGCCTTTGAGAGGACCTCGACGATGACCGTTGGATTCGTCGCGGTGTCATCCGTGCCCGGCAGGAAAGTGAGCGGCTCGCAGAAGACCGAGAGGTCCGGGTAGGTGTAGAGCCCTTCGCCGGGAATGCCGACGCGCAGGTCGCTATTGTAGGGCGTGCAGCGGCGACCTTTGAGGCGCTGGCCGAGGGAGATGGCGATGTTGGTCGCGATGCGGCTGTGGCGGGGGCTGCCGCCGGCCATCGAGAACATCTCACCGCCGTAGTATTCGCTCTTGTCAGGAGCCTCGCGCTCGATGCGCAGATACTCCTCGGGCGTGAGCGGGCGGGTTTTGACGGGCAGAGACATGCCGCGGAAAATAGCCGCGCCACCGCGCTCGCGCGACAAGATTCCCGTCGGGCATCGCGGCCTTCGCTATCGTCGGCTGGTGCTGAAGCGCGCCACTCCTCCCGCGAGGAGCACGGCGAGGATTGGCACGACGAACGCGGCGAGGAGCATCGCCGAGAGCACGGCGGTCTGGCCGTAGTGGGCGAGATTGTGGAGGCGGCTGAAGACGGGCGTGAAGCCGATGGGCGCGAGGATCGAGGAGGCAGTGAACTCGAAGTAGGCCCACCCAAAAAGCAGCCCGAGCGCGAGGGCGCGCGGGCGGGTGTGGAGGTGCCAGCGGAGCTGCGGGTGGGCGGATTGCATTGCAAGGTGCAAGGCCGGCGAGCGGCGCTGCCAGAGCGCACGGAGCAGCAGGGCGGGCGGCAGGAGCAGCGCGGTGAGTGCGAGGACGAGGGGCAGTGGCGTGTCGTAGGCCCAGCGGAGCGGCGGGGTCTGGAAAAGGGCGAGCACGACGAGCGCGAGGACGAGCGCGCCGAGCAGTCCGGGCGCGGCGAGGGTGCGGGCGAATCGAAGCGGGGCCAAGCTCGCGAGGGCTTGGGCGCAGATCGCGGCGGCGGCGGCAAAGAGCATGCTCACGCCGATCTCGCGCCCGAGGACGAAGTGTTCGGTGAGCGAGCGCAGGCCCGCGGCGGCCTGCCCGGCGATGAGCACGAGCGGCAGCACGGTGACGACCAGACTCACCGCGCCGAGATAAATCCACGGCGCGTGGCGGCGATCCGGCGCCAGCACCGGCGGGGCTTTCACCGCTGCGGGGCGACGGCGCGCGAGCAGGGTCAGCACGCCGATTTCCACGAAGAGCGGGAGCGCGGCGAGGCGCAGCGTGTCGCCGAGCGCGAGGCCGCCGACCTGCGCGTCGAAGATCGTGACCGTCCACGAGCGCAGGCTCCAGAGCGAGGCGAGCTCGAAGTCGGCGAAGGCCACGAGAAAGACCAGCGCGGCGCCGAGGCGCAGACCTTCGCCCGCGCCGCGGAGGTGGAAGAGAAGGAGTTGCCCGGTGTTAGGCCGCGCCTGCTCGCGGTAGAGATGCCGCGCGGCGGCGGAGAGCGGCGACGGGAGCAGCGTGGCGACGAGGACCGCGACGGGCGCGAGCTTCAGCGCGAGGACGGCGAGGTAGAGCAGTTCGCGGCCCCACGGCGGAGCGGTGATGGCGACCCGCGCGTAGGCGTAGCTGATGAGCAGCGGCGGGGTGAAGAGCGGCGCGAGCAGGAGCACCCACGCCCATTTTTCCGCGCGGCCGCGTTGGGCGCCGAGCCACGCGGCGAGTCCGCCCGCGAGCGCGATGGCTAACCCCGCAACGATCAGCGCCCGGCCCAGTGCCATCGCAGTCGGCGCGAGGATGCTCACGGCGCGTATTGCGATTTCAACCACGCGAGGCACTCCGCGCGGGCGGCGCCGAGCGTAGTGAGGTCCACGCCTTCGCGGACCCACGGGCGCATTTCACGCACCTCGGCGGGGAGGCGTCGCTCGGGCACGTCGCCGAGCGGAATCTGCCGCGCTTTGGAGCGGGCGAGGGCGATCTCCGTTTCCTCGGAGAGCAGGAAATCGACGAGCGCCTGCGCCTGGAGTTCGCGCCGCGCGCCGCGGATGATCGCGACGGTGTTAGGGATGGCGATGGTCTTCCCGCCGTCCACGCGCACCGGGTGCATGGCCACAGGTTTGCCGGCATCCTTCGCGGCGAAGAAGTCATCCGTGTCGGTGTAACCGGCGACGCACGCGCCCTCGGCGACGAGGTCTTTCACCGCAGCGTTGCCATTCACCTCGCGGATGCCGCCCTCGTGCCACTCGCGATGCCACGCCTTCACCCGCTCCGCGCCCCAGAGCTGCCAGAGCACGGTGTAGTGCGTGAGCGTGGTGCCGTAGAGCGGCTTGGCGAGGGCGATCTGCGAGCGGTCGCTGCCGGGCAGGAGGCTGTCGAGATTGGGCGGCGTGGTGCCGATCTTGGTGGTGTTAGCGATGATCACGCGGGCGCGCGCGGCGAAGCCGGTCCAGCTCCCATCGGCGGCCTTGAAGCTGGCGGGAATGCGCGCGTAGCCAGAGCCGCGATAGGGCTGGAGCAGGCGGCGCTCCTGAAGGTCGAGCATGCCGAGCAGCTCGTTGTTCCAAAAGACGTCGCAGCGCGGCGCGTCCTTTTCGCGGATGATCAGCTCGGTGAGGCCGAGCGATTTCGTGGCCTCGGTGTCGTAGCGGACGGAAACGGGAATGCCGGTGCGCTTCTCGAACTCCTTCAGGATTTCATCGGCGTAGATGGAATCGTGCGCACAATAGACGACGAGCGCGCCGGCGGTTTCGTGGCGGATGATGAGGAAAAAAACGAAGAGCAGGCCGAGCGCGGCGAGGACGGCGATGACGGTGCGGCGGGGCATGGACGAGGGCGAAGGTCGGTCGGTCGCGCACCCGGGCGCGAGCCGCAGTGATCACTTCTTCTCCGGGAGCGTGTCGAAGTATTTTTTGATCGCGTCGTGATAACCCGGCGGCACCTGCTCGGCCTGCAGCGCCTCGCTCACGCCTTGTTTCACCTCGCGGACGGCGTCGCGGAATTCCTCCGCGCGCGCACCCGCTTCGCCGACTTCCTTGGTCTTCCACTCGAGCAGCATCTTGCCGGTGGTGAGCGCGGTCGGCGATTTCTCGGGCTTGAAACCGGTGATCGCGGTGTCGGCTTCCGGCCGCTTGGAGCCATCGCCGATGCCGGGGCCGTTGCCATCGGCTCCGGGCTGGCCTTGACCCTGGCCCTCGGCAAGCTCGGCCATCTTCTGCGCGAAGAGGTCGGCGTAATCCTGCATGGTCTGCGCGTCCTTGGCGCCCTCGCCGTCGAGCTGGCCCGCGCCGGCGAGTTGCTTGGCCATCTGCAGGCTCTTGAGCGCTTCCTCCAGCGCCTCGCTATCCTTGAGCGATTGCGCGAGTTGCTCGAGTTCCTGCTGGCTAAGTTGCAGCGATTCCATCGCGCTTTCCATGGCTTCCTTGGAAAGCTGGCCCTGCTTGGCGGCGTCCATTTGCGCCAGGGTGCGGGCGAGCGCTTCGCTGGCCTGCGGTGAACCCAGCGATTGCTTCATCGCCTCGGCGAGTTCGCTGAGCTTGCGCGCGACCTTCTCCTGCTGGGCGCGCTTTTCTGCCGAGTCGGGCTGCGCGGCGAGTTGCTTCATCTGCTCCCGCATCTCGGAAAGCTCCTGCTTGAGCCCGCTGACGTCGCCTTTCTTGAGCTGCTCGCGCCACTCGGCGAGTTTCTGCGAGTCCATGCGGCCGAAGCTTTGCGCGCCTTTTTCGAGCGCGCTCTTCAGCTCGGGGTTGCTCACCTTGCGCCAGAGTTCGCCGATTTCTTTCTGCTGCTCGGCGAGGTCGCGGAGGTTGGCTTCGCGTTCCGGCGGCTTGGCTCGCTGGAAGGTTTTGGTGAGCGCGGCGAGGGCCTGCTGCACTTGCGCAGCTTGCTGCTGCGCCTGCGCGGCGAGGACTTCGGCACGCTGGGCGGTGATCTTGCGGCTCTCCTGCAGCTTCTCCTCCTGCTTGGCGATTTTCTGCTCCTTCTCGACGTGTTTGAACGGATCGAGCTGCGGCAGCCAGCGAAGTCCCGCGGCGAGCACGGCCAACGCGAGGAGCGCATGAAGAACGCCGCGCTGCCAGTGCCACGGTGCGACGGCGGTGGGCTTGATCGTGCTCGCGCGTTCTTCGGCTTGCGCGACGACGATCGGCTGGAATTCGCCGGGCGCTTCGCCGATCAGCGCGGCGGTGAGAAACAGCTCCTTGCTGCCAGTGCGCGCATCGATTGTGCGGGCGGTTTCATGCGCGGAAGGCCGGCGCGCGAAAAGCAACGCGAGCAGCAGTGCGGCCGCGGGCAGCGCGCCGAGGGCGAGCGGCACGAAGCCGATGGTCAGCAATCCGAGCAGCCGCCCGGCGAGCAGCACGGCCAGCGCGAGCCCGCAGAGGATGAGCAGCGCGTGGTGCCAATGGCGGCCCAGCGCGGCCAGCCAGAGCCGGGTGGCGGTCTGTCGCAGGAGATGCTGGGTTTGATTCATGCGCCCGAGATTGGGAAGGCGCGCCGCAATTCGCCGCAACGCCCAAGACGCAGCGACTACTCTCCGGCTTTCACGCGCTGGCGGGTTTTCTGCGCTTTGCTGCGGCGTTTGTCGTTCAGCTTGGTTTTCCGCTTGCGAAGCTGGCGGGCGAGCTTGTCGACCACGAGGTCGATCGCCGCGTAGAGATCTTCATCGGAGCACTCGGCGTGAATGTCGGGGCCGGGGACGGCGATATGCACCTTCACGGTGTGGCGATTCTTCGGCTTCGCGGCTTCATCGGCGATCAGGACGACATGCGCGGCGACGATGTCCTGCGCGAGTTCCTCGAGGTGCGCGATTTTCGTGGCGGTGTGGCTGTGGATCGCCGCGGTGAGGCGGAGGTGGCGGGGACTGAGGTGGATTTGCATTGGTCTCCTTACTGCTTATCGCGTCCGCCACCATTGGCAACCCTGCGCCCCGATTCCCGTGGGATCAGCGGGTCATGGTCACGTCGGGACGCGCCTTTTGAAACGCCGCGATCCCGGCAGGTGTGACCTGGGCGCAGGTCCTCACTTCCAGCCGCCGCAGTCCCTTCATCGGCTGCAGCTTCATGAGGCCCGCATCGGTGATACCGGCGGCGTCGGTGACGGTGATTTCCTCGATCCCCTTGTGCCCGGCGAGCTGCCCGAGCGTTTGGTCGGTGATCGTGGTGCCGCTGGAAAAGCGCGCGGTCTTGAGCCCCTTGATCGCACCCAGCCCGAGCGCGGCTTTATCGTCGATCGCCTTCCCGTAGAGGTAAACCGCGCGCAGCTCGCGAAAGACATCGAGCGCCCCGATATCGGCCTCGGCGAACTCGTCGTCGCCATCGATGAAGTAAGTGGAGACGCGCGGGAAAAGGCGGGCGACCTCGGTGAGTTCCTCGCGCGCTTTGCCACTGGTGAAATCCCAGCCGAAATCGCGGACTTCGCGCAGCGCCTTCAGCGACTGCAAGCCGGCGGCCGTGGTCTCGGTGCGATTGAGGTAGAGCTGCTGGAGGTCACTGAGATTGGCGAGGTGCTGGAGGTCGCCGTCGCGAACGTTGGTGGAGCGCACGTTGAGGCGCACGAGCTTCTTCAGCTTGGCCAGGTGCGGCCATGCTTCCGGGACGAGGCCGCAGCTTTGGAGCGAAAGCTCTTTCACGTCCGTGCCCGCGAGTTCCTCAAGCCGACGGCCGGTCAGGCCTTTGCTCCCCTGCGGGCGGAAGGCCTGCAGCTTCGGCATGAGTGAGACGTAGCCGATCGCTTCGTCGGTGATCTCCGTGCCTTCGATGCTGAGCCGTCCGAGTTTCGAGAGCGTGGTCAGCGGCGCGAGATGCTCGTCTTTCAGCGGCAGTTTATTGATCTCGATCGTGATGATGTCGTCGAGGCCGGCGAGCGGTTCGAGGTTCTCGATCGGCTGGGTCGGTGGGTTCGTGGCAAAGTTTAGCCGCACCGAATGGATCGCGAATCGGCCTCTCGGCAGATCGGCCACTTTGCTGATGCTCTGGGGTTTGGCGCCTTCCATGATCTCGATGGTGCCGCCGGCATTCAGTACCCACTCGGCGGCTTTGCGGTCGTCGCCGCGCGGGTATTTTTTGATGGTTGGGCGCGGCGGCACGACTGTGGCCGCCTTCGGGCGATTCGCGTCGGCGAGGAGCGCGGAGGGCGCGGCGGCCCCGGCGCCGATCCACGCTTTCTGGATTTCGTCGCGCTTGGTCTTGAGGAGTTGCGCGTCTTCGAGGCGCTGCTTTTGCGTGAGCTGCGCGATGGCTGGCGAGAGGGCGGCGTCGATGCGGGCGAAATGCGCCCGGGCCCGCGCGAGGCGCTCGGCTTCCAGCTTGGCGGATTGCGCGCGGAAGTTGGCGCGTAGCGGCTGAATCGCGGCCAGGGGATTGTCGCTATTGTCCGGTGGCACCTTCTGGCCGTCGTCGAAAAACCGCTGCCGCTCCTCGCGCCACGCGACCGATTCCTCCATTTTCCCGGCGGCGCCAGCGGCCCCGCCACGTTGATCGAGAGCGGCGCGGTAGCTGCGGCGCAATTCGCCCATCGCCGCGTCATACGGCCCCTGCACCTCGCGGGCATAGCTTTCCTGAAAGGTCGTCTCGACTTGGGTGAGCCACTTTTCGATTTCCGACAGGGGCTTCGGCGTGGCTGGTGCGGGCGTGGCCATGGCGACCGGTGCCGGAGTCGCGGGCATCGGCGTGGCGACGGGTGGGGGCGCGGGTGTGGCCACGGCGATCTTCGGCGTCGGCTCGGGGGTCGGCGCGGGCGTGGGCGTGGGATTCAGCGCGGCCGCGCGGGCCTCGGCTTGCTTTTGCAAGGCGTACAGCTCGGCCTTGCTGAGCGGCTCCTCCTTGGCTCGGAGGTAATAATAGGCGGCACCGCCACCGGCGAGCAGCAGGATGACGAGGACGATGAAGAGAGGCGCCCGGCTTTTCCTGGCCTGCGCCGCGCGAGGGACGGCGGCGACTGGTCGAGCGTGCGGAACTTTGGCCCCAGGGCGAGGTTGCGGTGCGGGTTTTCCAGAACGTGGGTCCGAGGGATTGTTAGCCATGGCGCAGTGCGGTTTCCGGTCGGAAGAGTGGCAGAAAGGCGGCGCGCGGCCAATGCCGAAATTGCGACCAGCCGTTCGCTACTGGAAAATTTTCACGTGCCCGACTTACCGGTGCCGCCCGGCGTCGGGCTGCGACCGAAGAGCAGGCGCAGGCTGTTCAGGACGACGACGAGGGTGCTGCCTTCGTGGCCGATGACGCCGAGCGTGAGCGGGATTTTTTGGAAAAGGGCGAGGCTGACCAGCGCGGCGATGACGCCGAGCGAGATCGAGAGATTCTGCTGAATGATCCGCCGCGCGCGCCGCGAGAGCTCGTAGGCGGCGAGGAAATTTTCCAACCGATCGTGCATGAGGACGACCTCGGCCTGCTCCAGCGCGGCGTCGCTGCCGCGGGCGCCCATGGCCACGCCGACGTGCGCCGCGGCGAGGCTCGGCGCGTCGTTCACGCCGTCGCCGATCATCGCCGCGAGTTCACCGTTTTTGGCGAAGTCCTCGATGATCTTGAGCTTCTGGTCGGGCTTGAGTTCGGCGCGGACGTCGTCGAGGCCGAGTTCCTTTTGCAGCAGATCGGCGGCGTTCTGGCGGTCGCCGGTCAGGACGATGGTGCGCAGGCCGCGGGCGCGGAGTTGGTCGATGAGGCCGCGGGCCTCGAGGCGGAGATCGTCGCGGAGGAGGATGCGCCCACAGAAAATTCCCGCGCTCAGCCAGACCTCGGAGACGCCGGGTTTGTCCGGCGCGGGCACGGCCACGCAGCTTTCGTGGGCCGGATCCTGCGCCCAGGTGCGGCGGCCGAGCCGGAGTTCGCGGCCTTCGTATTGCGCGCTGCCGCCGGCGCCGGTGGTCTGGGAAAAATCCGTGACCTCGACCGGGGCGACGCCGCGCTGTTTGGCGTAACGCACGATGGCGCGGGCGAGCGGATGATTGGAGTGGCGGTCGATCGACGAGGCGAGCTGAAGGACTTCATTCTCGTAGCCGGCGGGAAAACTCTCGACCGTCTCGACGCGCAGGTCGCCGGTGGTCAGCGTCCCCGTTTTGTCCATGGCGACGATCTTCACCTCGGCGAGCTGCTCGACGGCGGCGCCGCCGCGGAAAAGGATGCCGCGCCGCGCGCCCCAGGCGATGGCGGCGAGAATCGCGGAGGGAATCGAGAGGACCAGCGCGCACGGCGAGGCGACGACGAGCAGCGTCATCGCGTGGTAAAACGCGCTGACATTGCCCGGCACGGAGATGAACGCGCGGTGGCCGAACCCGAGCCACCAGACGAAGAACATGATGAGGGTGAGCGCGAGAGCGCCGTAGGTGTAGGGCGTGCCGAACCGGTCGGTAAAGCGCTGGGCCGGCGCCTTGTTGCGCTGCGCGGTTTGGATGAGGCGGATGATCTTTTGCAGCGCGCTCTCCTGCGCCGGTCGGGAGACCGTGGCCTCGATCACGCCCCACAGATTCAAGGTGCCGGCAAAGATCGAATCGCCCACGGCTTTGTCCACCGGCACGGCCTCGCCGGTGAGCGCGGATTCGTCGGCCGCGGACTCGCCCTTCACGATCTCGCCATCGACGGGGAATTGCTCGCCGGGCTTGACGAGCAGCCGCATGCCGGGCGTGAGCTCCTCGACCGGCACGACGCGCTCGGCGCCCCACGGGGCGAGCACGGTCGCGGTCTTCGGCGCGTTTTTGAAAAGCGAGCTGATCTCCTTTTGCGTGCGCTCCATGGCGTAGTGCTCGAGCGCGCCGGAGAAGGAAAAGAGGAAGAGCAGGATCGCGCCTTCTTTCCATTCGCCGATGGCGCCCGCGCCGGCGGCGACGGCGAGCATGAGGAAATGCACATCGACTTCCCGCTCACGGAGTTTTTCCGCGACTTCCTGCGCCGTGAACCACGCACCGCTGAGATAGGCGAGGAGGAAGGCCGCGAGCGCGATGCCAGCCTGCGGCGCGATCCAGCCGAGGATCGTGAAAAGCAGGCAGAAGCCGCTGGCGATGAGCTGCACCTTCCACTCGCCCTCGTGGCCGTGGTCGTGCCCGTGGTCATGGTCATGCACCTCCACTTCCCGCGTCGTCATCCGCGGGAACCAACTGCGCCGCGGCGGGTGCGGATGGTCGTGATCGTGGCCGTGTTCGTGCATGAGTGGTCGCTCCTGCTTCGCACTCCGCTGGGATTTTGTCACCCGTGATCGCGTGCGTGGGCAATTTCCGCATCGCTTTGAGCAAGCCGTGTGTGGTTGCTTCCCAGCGCATTCTACGAATGTCCCATCGTGATCATCTACTTCCTCGAAACTGAATCTGCCGAACAGGAGTTCTTCGCCCGGGAACTCGCGGCGCACGATGTCCGTTTCGTCGGCGAGGTCGAGCGGGTCGCGGATGACGCCGAAATCATTTCGACGTTCATCTACTCGGCGATCACGCCCGAATTTCTCGCCGCGCACCCGCGCCTGCGCCTGATCGCGACGCGCTCGACCGCGGTCGATCACCTGCCGATGGAAGCCTGCCGCGAGCGGGGCGTGAGCGTCGCCAATGTGCCGAACTATGGCGACACGACCGTCGCCGAGCACACCTTTGCGCTGCTCCTCGCGCTGTCGCGGCGGCTGCGCCAGGTCATGCTCGCGCCGAAGGGGGGGCGCTTTTCCTACGAGGCGACCCGCGGCTTCGATCTCGCGGAAAAGACGCTCGGGATCATCGGCATGGGCCGGATCGGGCAGCAGGTGGCGGAACTCGCCAAGGCTTTCCGCATGAAGGTGCTGGCCTACGACGTCGATCCCGCGCACGAGGTGGCGCGGACGCTCAATTTCACCTTCGTCCCGCTGGAGGAACTGCTCGCCCAGTCGCACATCCTCTCGCTGCACGCCTCGCTTTCCGCCGCCACCTACCACATCCTGAATCGCGAAACGTTCGCCCGCTGCCGCGAAGGCGTGCTGGTCATCAATACGGCCCGCGGTTCGCTGATCGATACCGTGGCGCTGCGGGAAGCACTCGACTCGGGGCACGTCGGCGGCGCGGGTCTGGACGTGCTGCAGGATGAACGCGTGATGCGTCAATCGGCCTCGAACATCATCGCCGCGGACATCGTGTCGCATCTTCAATCGGATGCGCAGGCCAAGGACGCGCGAGATGCCGATCGCGTGCGCGAGTTGCAGGAGTTGATGCTCGATGACGCGCTGCTCGCGCGGAGCAATGTCGTCTTCACGCCGCACGTGGCCTTTAATAGCGTGGAAGCGATCGAGCTCCTCGAGCGGGTGACGGCGGAAAACATCACCGCCTTCGCCGCCGGGCAGCCGGTGCATCTGGTGAGTTAGCGATCGCCCGCAACTCCTGCTGGCCAAACGCGAGACCCGGTGCCAACATCCGCCATCTATTTATGAGCGAGCGCCTTGTGATCATCGATGGTGTCCGGACTCCCTTTTGCAAGGCCGGCACGGAGCTGGCCTCGCTGACCGCCGACGACTTGGGACGCATCGCCGTCGATGCCCTGCTAACCCGCACGGGCCTCGATACGGCGTTGATCGACGAAGTGATTTTCGGCTGTGTGTCGCAGCCGCCGGAGGTGGCGAACATCGCGCGCGTCATCGCGCTGCGGGCGGGCATCCCGGAGTCGGTGCCGGCCATGACGGTGCATCGGAGTTGCGCGTCTGGGTTTGAAGCTTTCACCACGGCTTCCGAGCGTCTCGCGGCGGGCCGCGGCTCGATCTTCGTCGTCGGCGGGACCGAGAGCATGTCGCGCCAGCCGGCGCTCTTTCAGGACATCACCGTGCGGAAATTTGCCGAGCTGACCAAATCGAGATCGACGAAGGACAAACTCACCGCGCTGGCGGCCTTTCGCGTCGCGGATTTCGAACCGCGCGCCTTGGTACACGTGGCGCAGACCGATTCGTTCAGCGGGCTGAGCATGGGCGAGACGGCCGATCTGCTGGCGCGTGAGGATGGTCTGACGCGCGAGCAGCAGGATGCTTTTGCGCTGCAGTCCCATCAGCGTGCCCTTGCCGCCGAGGCGCGGCTGGCGGAAGAAATCACGCCCGTTTATCTCGGCAGCAAACCGATCGCCCGCGACAACGGCCCGCGCGCCGATGCCTCGATGGCCGCGCTCGGCGCGCTGAAGCCGGCGTTTGAAAAATACGGCACGGTCAGCTCGGGAAATTCCGCGCAGCCGACCGACGGCGCCGTGGCGCTCCTCGTGATGTCCGAGTCGCGGGCGAAGGAACTCGGACTCCAGCCGATCGGCGCGCTCACCGCTTACGCCTACACCGGCTGCGATCCGGCGTACATGGGGCTCGGCCCGGTTTCCGCGATCGAGAAAGTCGCGCAGCAGAGCAAGCTCACGCCCGCCGATGCCGATGTGGTGGAGATTCACGAAACCTTCGCCGCCCAGGTGCTCGGCGTGCTTTCGCGGATAAAGCCGCCGATTCCGCCGGATAAATTAAACGTCAACGGCGGGGCCATCGCGCTCGGCCATCCGCTCGGCGCGACCGGGGCGCGCCTCATTCTCACGAGCCTCAAGGAACTCGCCCGACGCAAGGCCCAACGCGCGCTCGTCTCGCTCTGCGTCGGCGGCGGACAGGGCAGCGCCATTTGGTTGGAAAGGATCTAACGCCATGCCGAACATCCTCCGCGAAACTCTTGAAGAAGGCATCTTCCTGCTGACCTTCGACCGTCCCGACTCGGACACGAACATCTTCGACTTCGACACGCTCAGCGAACTCGAGTCGCACCTCGACGCGATCGCCAGCCCGGAGCACCACGCCAAGGGCCTGATCATCACCAGCGCGAAGCCGGGCGTCTTCATCGCCGGGGCCGATCTCCTCGCGCTTCGCAAGATGAACACCGAGGAGGTGAAGACCTTCATCCAGCGCGGTCAAAGCGTGTTCAATAAACTCGCGGCGCTGCCTTTCCCGACCGTCGCCGCGGTGCATGGCGCGGCGTTCAGTGGCGGATTCGAGCTGTGCCTCGCGTGCGACTGGCGCGTGGCGTCTTCCGCGCCGGAGACCACGCTCGGACTGCCCGAGACGAAGCTCGGTCTCATCCCCGCGTGGGGCGGCTCCACGCGGCTGCCGCGCCTGCTCAGCGTGCCCAAGGCGCTCGATGTGATCCTGGGCGCGCAGGTGCTGCCGGCGGCGCAGGCTTTGCGGGCGGGGCTGGTCAATGAAGTCGTGCCGAAGGAACACCTGCGGCTCGCGGCGCGGCGCTGGCTCGAGCGCGGGAAATATGAGCCGGGTTTTGCGCACTCGCCGGCGGTGAATGCCATGGTCGATGCGGTGATCGCGCCGGGCGAGCGCCACGAGGTGCAGCAGAAAACGCACGGCCATTTCCCGGCAATCGAGAAGGCGCTGGAAGTGGTGCTGAAAGGTTCAGCGTCGTGGGATGCGGCGGACGCTCTTGAACGCGAGCGCGACGCCATCGCGGAGCTGATCGCGAGCGACACCACGCGGCAGTTGCTCAACCTTCACTTTGCCCAGGAACGCGCGCGGAAATTCTCCGTGCCGGATGCTCCCGCAGAAGTGGCAGCAATCAAACGCACGGCGGTGATTGGCGCGGGTGTGATGGGCTCCGGCATCGCGCAATGGCTGGCCGCGCATGGCCTGCCGGTGATCCTGCGCGACCTCGACACGACACCGCTCGCGGAAGGCATGGGCAACATCGCCGGGCTCTTCGCCGCCGGCGTGCGCCAGCGGACTTTCACCGAGCGCGAGGCTCGCGCCGGACGCGACCGCATTTCACCCGTGACCACTGACGTGCCGCTCCAGCGCGTGGATCTCGTGATCGAAGCCGCGACCGAAAACCTCGAGACGAAAAAGACGATCTTTAAGCGGCTGGACGAGCTCGTCCGTCCCGACGCGATTCTCGCGACGAACACGTCCGCCCTTTCGATCAGCGAGCTGGCGGCGTCCACGCGCAATCCGCGCCGCGTCGTGGGCCTGCACTTCTTCAATCCGGTGCACAAGATGCAGCTCGTCGAGGTGATCGTCGGCCCGGAGACTGCGCCCGAGGTGGCCCAGCGCGTGGTGCGCCTGATGCAGCAAATCGGGAAGCTGCCGGTGCTCGTGAAAAATAGCCCGGGCTTTCTCGTGAATCGCATTCTGGTGACGTATCTCGCCGAGGCTGGCGCGCTGTTTTGGAATGGCGCGGAGATCAAGGACATCGACGCGGCGATGCGCGAGTTTGGCATGCCGATGGGGCCGCTGCGCCTGATCGATGAGATCGGTGCCGATGTGGCGCTCGAGGTCTCGGCTTTGCTGGCCAATGCTTTCCCAACGCGTCTGCACGTGCCCGATGTGCTGCCCGCGCTGCAAGGCACTGGGTTGCTCGGACGCAAGGTGGGCAAAGGGTTCTACAAGTACCGTCGCGGCGCCGAGGCTTCGCCAAACAAGGAAGTGGCCAAGCTGCGTCCGCCCGGTCAACTCAAGCCTCCCTCGCGCGACGAGATCGAGCAGCGGCTGGTTTTGCTGATGATCAACGAAGCGGCTCGCTGCCTGGAGGAGCGGCTCGTCAGCTCGGCGAGTGAGGTCGATCTCGCGATGGTGCTCGGCACCAGTTTCGCGCCGTTCCGTGGCGGGCCGCTGCGCTACGCCGACAGCATCGCCGTAGTGAAAGTGGCCGAGGAACTGACCCGCTTCGCCGAAAGCGCCGGGCCGCACTACGCCCCCTGCGGCCTCATCCGCGACATGGCGAAATCCGGGAAGCGCTTTTACGAAGACTGAGCGCGGAAGCCTCGACGGCGGAAACCGAAAATGCCAGGGTCGCTGGAGTTCCCCATCCTTCACCGATGCCTCGAAAAATCCGCCAACTGATTGCCGACTTGGAAGGAGCCGGTTGGCAGGTCGAGAGCGGCGGAAAAGGCAGTCACCGCAAGTTTACTCACCCGCGCTCGCCGCGTAAGGTCATCCTCAGCGGTGCGAGCGGCGCCGATGCTCATCATTACCAGGAAAAGCTCGTCAAATCCGCCATCCGCGAAATCCGACCATGAAAGCCGATTACCTCAAGTTCGTGCAATGGAGTGAGCCCGATCAACTCTACGTCGGCTACTGCCCCGACCTCTTCATCGGCGGCATCTGCCACGGCTCCGACGAGCAAAAGGTCTATCGCGAACTCACCCGCCTCGTCGCCTCCGAAATC
>JBBQYR010000112.1:0-14946 GCA_038208565.1 Chthoniobacterales bacterium | reverse complement strand
TTGAACTGCTCCAGCGCCTTCGGATAACGCGCTGCGGAGTGTTCGACGGACTCCGCGATCTCGGCGGTCAGCGGCAGCGGGACCTTGATCTTGGCGACGCGCGGATTGTTCACGAGCAACGGGTGGAGGTCGTTGATGTTCTCGGTGATCAGGCAGGTGACGAGCGAGTGTTCGGCGAGCAGCGGATCGTCGGCCCAGTCGCGCATGAGGAGCGCGAGCGAGTTGAGATCGTAGTTCACCCCGCCGGGCATGGATGGGGCGAGGAGACTCGAGGCTTTGATGAGGCAGCCGACTTGCACGCGTGGTTTGCCGAGCCGCGCGAGATTCGCGGTGTAGCGAAAGTAACGCGTCAGATGCTCGACCGCGGCGCGCGGCTGTTTGGGCAACTCGGGATTCTCCTTGAACGCCGGCCACTGAGAAAAAAACTCGCCGCCGCGTTCGACGCGCAGTCCGTTGCCGAGATCGTAGCTCAGCACCACGTCGAAACGCGGCATGAGCACCTTCAGGAAAAAGTCGGCAAGCGAACCCAGTGCACGCTGCTCGCCTTGCGGCAGCAGGAAGCGGTCGTTGACGTTCCCATGCAGGATGAACTGCGACGCCGCGTTGCTTTCGTAGAGCGCGATCAATTCTCCCGCCCACGCGGGCAGGGCGGTAGCGCGAGGCGCAGTCATGCGGCGACGCGACTACTCCGCCACCGGACCCATCGACTTCGACGGCGCTTCCGTGGCGGGCGGTGCGGATTTCGATTCGAGCGCGATACCTTCCGCCGCGGCAAAGTCGGCCAGCGCCTGTTCTTCAAAGGCTTTCTGCTCGGATTCCTTGAGCTGCACGCCGCTCAGATCGAGCGAGTCCTTGGCCACGCGCGCTTTGCCCGCGGCCTTTTCGCGCTCTTCCTCGACCATGCCGTGCAGTCGGTCGAGGGTGTCGCCCGAGCCGCCGATCGTGGAGATCATGCCACTGGCCATCTCGGCAAGTTCGGCGGTCGCTTTTTTGATCTTCAAATCGCTGAGCGCAAACTTGAGTTCCTCGATCTTTTTCTGCGCCGCCGTGATCGACACATCCCGCGCGCGGATCAGCTCCTTGTAAGTCTTCTCCGCGTCCTCGAGCTGCTTCCGATTTTCGCCAAGCTCGCGCTGCACGGTCTGCAGCCGCAACGCGTATTGTCCGGCCGCCTCGCGGTTCCCCGCGCGCAGTTGAGCCCCGGCTTGCGCGCGCAGTTCGCGCTCCTCGGCCTCGAGTCGCTTCACTTGCGTGATCAGCCGCTCACACATGCCGGCATGCGAGGCGAGCCCTTGATTATACTGCCCGATTTGTTTGCGCAGGTTCTCCTTTTCGACTTCGAGCAAGGCTTCGGGATTGGCTTTTTCCAAGCCTCCGACGAAGAGGCTGAGGAATCCGCGGACGAGGTTCGAGATGCGTTGGAACATAGTGGAGAGCGTGGATGGTTGAGCGGGTCAGGTTGCGCGGCGCGCAGAGTGGCAGAATTTCGGGTGACTTGGAAGTGGCGGCATCATTGGTTTTCGACGCCGGGCGAGTCGGCAATATCCGCGGCTGGATTTTCCGTTTCCTGCGATCGCAGCCGGGCCTGCACGCGCCGGGCGATCTCGGCCTCCTCGCGCAGGCGGCGCGTCACTTCCTCGAGCGAAGCATTCGCGGGGCCGCCCGGCGCAGCGGACGGCCCGAGGATGGTGTCGAGTTCGGCGACGGTTGTCTCCAGCGTTTCCAAGGCGGTATCCACCTGCGCGAGCACGGTTTTGCGGTCCACGGATTCACGTTTCTTTTCCTTGAGCGCCAGCGAGGTGAGCTGATCGCGCACGCCGAAGCACAGCGAATCGATAAGCTGTTCGAGCTGCACTTTCTGCGCGGTGATGTGGCCGTCCTCGTGCAGGCGCTGCTCGACCTTGGATTTGATCGCGAGGAATTTTTCAAGCTGCTGCGCGTATTTCCCGGCGCCCGCGAGCCGGAGTTCGTCGGCGCCGGCCTTGAGGATGGCGTTCTGCGCGCGGTTGTGATTTTCGATCGTCGTGCGCCGGAGGCCCTCGGTGATGCTGCTCCATTGCTGGCGCCAGAAAGCTCCGATGCCGCCGAGCGCCAGCGCGCCGAGGACGAGGGCGGCGAGGGCGGGGACATCGAAGATGGTGTAAGCCGCGACCGCTGGGACGAGTGGCACCCAGGTGATCGGGTCGGTCAGCACGCGGCTCAGCGCCTGGCGGGCGATGGCCGGTTCGTTGAGTGGAAAGGTGGAGCGGAAATTATCCATCGCTACTCCTGGGCGAGGTAGATCTTCGCGCGGCGCGCGCGCCGTTTCCACGCGGCATCGCTTTCATCCACGAGCTGCGCGGGCAGGTCCGTCGAGCCGAGTCCCTGCGTGTAGATGCGATCTTCCTGCACGCCGCCTTGCTCGACGAAGTAGCGCTTGATGACGCGCGCGCGTTCCTCGCTGAGTTGCTGATCGGCCTGCGGGTCGCTGCCGGGGCTCACGTAGCCGTTGATGACGAGCCGATACTTCGGGTAGTGCGCGAGCTTGTAGATGGAGTCGCGCAGCACCGGCTGAAAGTCCTCGGGCACACCCGACGAACCGCTGCCGAAGATGATCGGTTCATCGACGAGCGTGCCCACGACCTTGCCCGTCACGCGCTTCCACTCCTCGTCGTTCAAGCGCCGAAAGAACGCCGCGCCGCCGGGCATCGGCGTGGGGCCGGGCGTCTTCACTTCGTTGGCCAGCAGCTCTGCCGGCGCTTCGTTCAGTGCGCGCAGCGGCTTGCTGTTCAAGATGCTGAGCGGGTTGCCGTTCAGCGGATCGCCCTTGAGATCGCCGACCTGCGCGAGGATGCGCGTGATGCGGTTGATCGCGTCCACGAGCCCATCCTCGGGAAGATTCGCGTCGAGCCCGAACCACGTGCGGGTGTTCTCGGAAAAGGGCACGAACTTGACTCCGTTGAGCATCGTGGCGGCGGTCGCGCCGTCTTTCTTCGAGTCCGCCGCGGCGAGTTCACGGAATTCCTCGGCGTGATCGAGGTAGTAGTTGAGCGAGTTGAAATAGGCGCGCGCCACTTTCTCGGCGAGCGCCGGGTCGCTGGCCAGCGCCTTGCGCGAGGCGATGGCGACATCGACGACGATGCCCTTCGTCTGGCTGGAATCGAGGAGCCGCGTGGTGCCGTTGATGTCCTTGAGCGCCTGCGAGACGAACGGTTCCCACAGCACGGCAAAGTCCGCTTTCCCCTTGGCCAGCGCGGCGTAGGCGTCCTCGGCCTTGTCCGCGCGGAAGCTCGGCACGCGGGGCAGCAGCGCGTTCATGCGGAAGTTCGCGATCTGCGCCTTGAGCAGAAATTCCGATGGGGAGAAGCCGACGAGCGCGCCTTTGAGTTGCGGGTCATTGAGCGCGTCGATGGATTTCACCTTCGGCCCGCCGATGATCGCGTCGGCGCCGTAGCTCTCGTCGATGACCCACGTGATCACGCCCGGAAAGCCGCTCTCCGCGCCATTCGCGAGGTAGCTGTCGATGGTCGCCGCGACGAAATCGCATTCGCCTTTCTCCAATCCTTTGAAGCGTTCCTTGAAATCGAAGACGAGGTCGTAGCGGACGCCGAGCCGATACTTCTGCATTTCCTTTTGGAAATGGCGCGAGCGGAAGATGAGGTAGCCGAGCCAGTCGTCGCCCCAGACGCGCACGACGCGGTCGAGATTCGCCGCGTCGCTCGTAAGCAGCAGCTCGGCGCGTCGCGCCTTTTGCTGGCGCGAAGGCTGGGTGATTTTCCAGCCAATCATCGCCACGATGGCGAAGATCGAAAGTGCAGCGACGACTTTGCGCATCAACGGTTACGCTTGGCCTTTTTGCCCACGTTGGAAAGGGTGCGGAGGATGAACCATGCGGCGACGGCGATGATGATCCAGTTGAGCGGGAAGCCTTTTTTGCCCGAAGCAGGAGGTGCCTGGCTGGGGGTGTCTGCTGAGACGGGTTCCGCTTCCGCGGTGACCGGCGCGGCGCTTGCGGAGATCGGTTGAACCGCAGGCGCCTGGTAGCGCTTGAGTGCGGCGAGGTCTTCCGGCGAAACCAGCAGGTCGTCCACGCCGCCGATTTCTGCGTCCACCTTGGCGAGCCCCTGCATGAGTTCCTGCTCGTTGTTGGCCAGAGCGAAGCGCGTGGCGACGCCGTTCATGTAGTCGCCTTGTCCGTGAAAGCCGACGCCCACGACTTCGACCGTCTGCGCGCGCAGAGCCGCGATGTCGGCGCGCACGCCGTTCTCGCCGCGCGGGTCGGCGGTTTCCTGGCCATCGGTGAAGATGAGCACGACGTGGCGCTCGTAGGGGGTGACTTCCCGCCGGCGCTTTTCGATCTGCTCGCGCGCGATCCGCAGTGCGCCGCAGATCGGGGTGCTGGTGTTGGCGTTGAGCTTGGCGACGCGCTGGGCGATGAGGTCGCGGGTTTTTTCGCCGAGCGGCACGGTGAGCTGGCCCTTTCCCTCGAAAGTGATGAGCGAGAATTTGTATTCCGCGGGCACGGTCTTCAGCCACGCGCTGAAGGCCGATTTGGCCTGCTGAAGTTTCTCGCCCTTCATCGAGCCGGAGTTGTCGAAGAGGATGGTAATGGCCGTGCCGGTCTGCTCCTCGCGTTCACGAGTGAGCGCATCGGCGGTCGCGTCCTGAGCTTGAGTGGCCGGCCCCGCCAGGAGGAGCGCGGCAAGCAGCGGGATGAAGAATTTCATGACGTTCATTTCAAATCGTCCGCACCGAAACCGACCGGCACCTCGGCTTCGACGGCGATGATGACCAGCTCGCCGCGCATGTTGGCCTCGCGCTCTTCGGGCGTGGTCGGGCTCTTCACGACGGGATCGGAAATGCCCATGCCTTTCACGTCGAAGCGCGAGAGATCCATTTCGTCCTGCGTCCTGCCGAGGTTCTCGCGGAGATACTGTGCGTAGGCCTGTTTCACGGCGAAGGCGCGCGAGTAGGAGAGCTTGTTCGCGGAGTTGGCGACCTCTTCCGCAGTCGGCAGCGGGAGCAGTTCAAACTGCGTGCTGCCCTCGATACGGCGCTGGTAGGTGGTGTCGCCTTTCGCGCGTTTCATCTGCACGAAGTTGTAGAAGAAGTTGTCCGCATGGCCGCGGAGCAGCACGACCGCGCCGCCGTAGCGCGTGACCTTTTCGTGCATCGTTTCGAAGACCTGCCGGTAGTCCTGCCAGCGAATCTCGGCCATTTTCGCGGGGAACTTGAAGGTGTAGCTGAAGAGCTTGCTCGCGTCCTTGGAATCGGCGGCGCGGCGCACTTCGGCGGCCGACGCGAAGGTCTTCTTCTCGGGTTCCTTCGTCTTTAGGCCGGAGCCGAAATCACTGCCGAAATCCCAGCCGGCGAAGTTCAGCTTCTGCGCCTTCGAGACGAGTCCGGTCTGCTCGTAGTAGGCAACGGCGCGCGTCTGTGTGGCGTTGAAGCCAACTGGATTGTTGGGCGCGGTGAAGAACTCCGTGTTGCCCGCGAGGCCGACGATCTCCGAGTCCACGCCCGCCCAGAGGATGAAATCGTTCACGGCGTTTTCATCCTGGAAAAAATCCCAGCAAGCGGCTTGGAGAGCTTCTTGAACTCCGCGACTTTCCCGGCGTCGGCCTGGTTTTTTTTCGCCACGTTGGCGAGCAGTTCCTGAAAACGTTTTTGCTCCGCGAGGTGCGCGGCGACGAAGCTTTGCACCAGTGGTTTCTGCACGTCGAAAAAATCGCGACGCACGGCGTAAACATCGGCGATGACGCGGCTCGCGGTGCGCGTGGTCAGGATAGCGCGCGCGCCTTTCACGCTGTCCTCCGCGCCGGTGCCGACGTTGCCGCCGGCGGTGAGCGTGAGCAGGTCGGGCGAGATACAAGCGGCGGCGGCGAGCGAGGCGTCGTTGCGAAGCGCGTTGGCCGGGTCGTGGACTTTGCCGTCCTTGAGCGCCTTGGGATTTACCGTGATGTCGCGCACGTATTTCAGATTCACCTCGCCCGGTTTGAGCCCGGCGTCCTGGAGCAGCACCTGCACAAGATCGACGTGCGGGCCGTTCTTTTGTAGGACGATCGTTTTGCCCTTCAGCTCGGCGAGTGACTTGATGTCCTTGGCCACGAAGCCATCCGCGCCGGTGCTCCACGAGAGCTGTGCGATGACGACGGGTTCGAGGCCGCGGTCGAGATTCGTCAGGGCTTCGGAGACGAGCGCGATCATGCCGACCGTGCCGCGCAGGAACGGCGTCTTGCCGGCGATGTAGTTTTTCACCTGCTCGTCGAAGTCATCCACGACTTCGAGTTGCAACGGCATTTTCACGGCGCGGGCGAGTGAGGAGTTCGGGTTCGGCGCGAGGCCGCCGTTGGCGCTTACCGTCACGCCGTCGGCTGCCCAGGTGATGAGCGGCACGCGCAAAGTCCCGCGCGAGAGATCGACCGGCTGGGCTTTCGCGCCTTTGAGGAACGCGGAGTCCTTGTAAGGTTTGGCGGGTTCGAGTTAATCGACCGGCGCTGCCACCGAGGTCGAGGCGAGCAGCCCGGCGAGGGTGAAGATGGAGAGCAGTGCTTTCATTTTCATAGGGAGAGATCAGGCGATGAGTCGCTGGCTGGCGCGGCAGTCGGGATAACGGCGCGCTTCGATGCGGTAGTAGGATTGGAGCAGGTCGGTTTCGAGATTGATCGCCTCGCGCACCTTGCGCAGCGGCCAGTCGAGCATCGGGTGAAAGTCCACGGTCTCGAGCGGCGTGCAGTCGGAGATGTAGGCGAGGGCGACAGCGTCCTTGAAAACCTGGGTGCCTTCCGCGGTGAAGCGATACGGCTTTGGGTAAAGGATCTGGTTGATCCAGTTGAAGAGATTTGCCTCCTGCGTGGAGACGCGGTCCGTCGAGCCCATGGTGAAGCCGAGGACGAACGCTTCATCTATGAGCGTGAGGCCGCGCCCGAGGATGATGTGGATGTAGTCGTGCTGCTCGAGCGTGACGCGGCCTTTGAAAAAACCGAGGCCGCTGAAGTGATAGTCCGGGTTTTCGGAAAGGCGCAGGATGACGGCACTTCGTCCTGCGAATTGCCGATCGAGATGAGGCTGTCGAAGGCGTCGCGCAGCGTGCGTTGATCGTTGGCGCCGGTGCTTGAATCGCCTTTCTGCTAGTGCGGAGGCCGGTGCGAGAAAAGGAAAACCGGAACCTTTACCGATGATTGCAGAATGGAAGAGCGAGGACTGCCGGGAAAAAGTGGACCGCCGCGGCGAGCGAGGTGCCCCGGCAAACGAGGTCTGTTTTCATGTTGAGGCGAGACCGTAGTGCAGTCGCGGCGCGACGCAAATGAGGCCCGGCGCCTAGAGCAATGGTGCGAGTGGACGCAGCACGCTTTCCTTGAGGCGCTGCGTCCACGGGCGCTGGAGAAATTCCTCGAGGATCACGCGATGTGAGCCTTCGGCGAAGTCCCGACCGAGCAGCGCGGCGAGTTCCGCGGCGCGCTCGGGATCGCGGATGAGGACGTTGAGCTCGAAGTTCAGGCGCATCGAGCGGATGTCGAAATTCGCGGAGCCGACCATGAGCCATCGGTCGTCGATGAGGCCGACCTTGGCGTGGTTCACGCCCTTTTCGTACTCGAAAATTTTCACGCCGAATTTCAGCAGCTCCTCGTAGTAGGAACGGCCGACATTGATGAGCATCGGGTGATCGGATTTCTCGGAAACGAGCAGGCGCACATCGATGCCGCGCGCCGCGGCGAGCTGGAGCGCGGTAAGTAGTGGCTCCTTGGGCACGAAGTATCCGGCGGTCAGCCAGATGCGCTGGCGGGCGGTGTTGAGCAGATGCACGATGGACATCTGGATCGGGTCGTCCGCGGCGTCGGGGCCGTCGGCCATCGGCTGCACGAGCAAGCACTGGGGCTGGTTCGGCACGGGGTAGTAGAAGGCGTCGAGCAGCTTCTCTTCGGTCGCGAAATACCAGTCGTCCGCGAAGATCATCTGCAGCTTTTTCGCCGCGCCGCCGACGATCTCGATCTGCACATCGCGCCACGGGCCGATCGCGGGATCTTCGCCCGCGTATTCGCGCGCCATATTCATCCCGCCGACGAAAGCGATGCGGCCGTCGATGACCTGCAGCTTGCGGTGATTGCGGAGGTGGAACATCCAGCGATTGCGCAGCGGGTGGGCGGTGCGGAACCAGGCAAATTTCCCGCCGGCGTCGACCAGCGGTTGGAAGAAGGAGCGCCGCAGGCCGAGGCTGCCGATCTGGTCGAGGAGCACGCGCACTTCCACGCCGCGCTGCGCGGCGGCGACGAGATGCCCGAGGAGTTCGCGGCCGCGCGGGTCGTCGCGCCAGATGAAAAACTCGATGTGGATATGCTGGCGGGCGGCATCGACCCGCTCGCAGAGCGCGGGGAAAAACCTGGCGCCGTCCACGAGCAGGCGCGTGGACTCCGCGGCGGAAATGGCGAACTCGTTGATCCGCGAGAGCAGCTCGACGTGGGCGTGTTCCTCGGTCGGCAGCGAGATCACGAGATCGCGAGTGCGGACGGCGATTTTGCGTTCGTCGCGTGTCCCGGCAGCGGCCATCTCGCGATTGGCGCGCAGCTTTTTCCGCTCGATCCGCTCGGTGCCAAAGACGAGGTAGAAGAACGGCCCGATGTAGGGAAAGAGGATCACTGCCCAGATCCAGGCGAGCGTCGAGACCGGCGGTTTATTGCGCAGCAGGATGTGCGGAATGACCGCCCAACTGAGCAGGTAACCGAGCCAGAGGAGGGACCAGTGAATCGACACGGCATCAAGAGGCGCGGATTTTCGCCCGACCGCAAGCGTCGAGATGCCGGGCCGCTCAACGACAGGACCCCGTGGAGCGAGCTCGAAAGCCCGGCGGTCGTCGAAGACGCGCGATTCGCGATTCACTTGGCGGCCCCGCGCTTCGACGCTGGCGCAGCGCCGAAAGAGTCGACGCGCCTCAGTTGCCGTCGATGATTTTCCCCAAGTCCGAGATGTAGCCCTGGTACATCTTGATGATGCTCCAGCCGACGTAGAGCAGGATCCCGACATAGAGCAGCCGCGGCACCCATTCGGCCGCGGTTTCGAGGCGGCTCAGCGCTTCCGCCTGATACTCCGCAGCCATGCGCGCGAGTTCCTGGTCGAGTTCGCCAGTCTGCTCGCCGACGCAGAAGGAGCGGGTCATGGCTTCCGGGAAAGCGCCGCTCACCGCGAGCAGCGGGCCGACTTGCACGCCGCTGTTGCGCACCTCCGGAATCGCGCGGTGGATGACCGAGCGGACCATGCCGCTGAGGCTCGCCCGCTGCGCGGCTTCGAGCGCGTCGATCACATTGATCCCGGCGTCGAGCTGCATGCCGTAGGTCGCGCAGAAACGTGAAGTGGCAAAGGCGCGGCGGATCTTGCCGATGAGCGGCAGGCGGCGGAGAACGCGGTCGAGGAGCGCGCTCGTCGAACCGGCATCGCGGAGCAGCGGGACGAGCAGGTAAATGATGAGCGCGAAGCCGTAGATGAGCGCGAGCTTGCCGAGAACCGCCTGTAGATACGGCCCGACCCCGCCGCCCACGACGAGCGTCTTGGCGTCGAAAAGCAGAATGCCGAAGTGCAGCACGAACAGCGGGTAGGCGCACTTTTTCCAGATGCCCTCGCGGGCCGCGGCGAAGGCGCCGTGGTAGCTCGCGAGCTGCGTCATGCCGTTTTCGAGCCGGCCCGATTTTTCGCCCGCGGCGATGATGCCGATCTCGAGTTCGCTCACCTCTGGGCGCTGCGCGGCCACGGCTTCGCCCATGGTTTTGCCGGCATTGATCGCGTCGTTCAGCCGCTTGATGAGCCGCCGCTGCCCGCCGCTGGAAGTCTGCGCGAGGCTCTTCAGCGCGCCCGGCAGCGGGACGCCGGAACGAAGCAACTGACCGAGGCTGTGGTAGAGGCTTTGCTTCTCGCGCAGGCTGAGGGACACGGCGCGAAGTTCCGGGTTCTCACCGGGCGGCGCAAGGCTTAAACCTCGGCGATGCCCGACGAGAAACACATGCACGCCGCCCTGCTCGAAGCGCGGTGCGGCCTCGGCCAGACGAGCCCGAATCCGGCCGTCGGCGCGGTGATCGTGCGGGGTGGAAAGGTGATCGCGCGCGGCTTTCATCGGCGCGCGGGAATGCCGCACGCGGAGATCGAGGCGATCCGCGCCTTGGAAAAACCGGAGCTGGCGCGCGGGGCGACGATCTATGTGACGCTCGAACCCTGCTCCACCCACGGCCGCACGCCGCCGTGTGTCGAGGCGATCGTGCGTGCGGGGTTTCGGCGCGTGGTCATCGGCGCGATCGATCCGAATCCGGCGCACGCGGGGCGTGGCGTTGATTTGCTCAAAGCTGCGGGCATCGCGGTCAAGGCCGGTATTTTGGAAGCGGAATGCCGCGAGCTGAATGCGGCGTTCAACCACTGGATCGTGACGAAGATGCCGCTGGTCATTGCGAAAGCGGGGATGTCACTCGACGGGCGGCTCACGCGTCCGCCGGGCGAAGGCCAGTGGCTCACGAGCGCCGCGGCGCGGGCCGATGCGCAGAAGCTGCGCGCGCAGGTGGACGCGATCCTGATCGGCGCCGGGACGCTGCGCGCGGACAATCCGCGGCTCACCGTGCGCGGGGTGAAAGGTGCGCGCCAGCCGTGGCGCGTGGTGCTGACGCGGAGCGGTCGCCTGCCGAAAGACGCGCACGTCTTCACCGACAAACATCGCGACCGCACGCTCGTGTATCGCGGCCAATCGCTGCGCGCGGTGCTGCGCGATTTGGGGAGGAAACAGATCACGAGTGTGCTCATCGAAGGGGGCGGGCAGGTGCTCGGCGAAGCGTTCGACCGGAAGCTCGTGCAGCGTGTGCAGTTCTACGTTGCGCCGCTGCTCTGCGGCGGGCCGGATGTGGTCGTCGGCGGGCGTGGCGTGGGCGCGACCGTCGAAGCGCCGCTCATCCGCAATCCGCACTACGAGAAGCTCGGCGACAACCTGCGCCTCACCGGAGAGGTGGAATACCCGGGCGCGGTTTCGGCAGCGTGATGTGGGGCTCGCGGAGGTAGATCGGTTCGAGACTTCCGCGGGCGACGATACTGCACTGCTCGGCCGCGAGCCGTGCGAGGATGGCCGCGGAAGGCAGTGCGAGCTGCGTGTGGGGGAAGTGCGGCACGTCTTCGGTCGCGAAGATCGGCAGGCTTGCGTGTGCGGCGAGGCGGGCGGTGAGTTCTTCCGCCGTCGCGAGCAGCGGGCCTTCGACGCAGGCGCTGTTTTCGACGCGCGTGAAGTAGAACGTCTCGCGCCGGGCATCGCCGATGTTGATGAACGAAGCGCAGGACGTGTGCAGCGCGGCCACGGACGGCAGGCCGATGAGTTCGGCGCCGAGGCTCAGCTCCAGGCCGAGCGCGGCGGCGATGGCGATGCGGATGCCGGCGTAGGAACCGGGGCCGAGGCCGACGGCAATCCGATCGATGCGTGGCGCGAGCGGGAGGGCTTTCTCCAGCACCGTGAAAAGCGTGGAGCTGTGGCTGCGGTCGGCGAGGAATTGCTCGTCGAGCAGCAGCGCGCCATCGGCCAGCAGCGCGACGCTGCCGTGCGAAGTGGAGGTGTCGATCGCGAGGATGGTCATGGCATTTCCTCGATGATGCGCGCGCCGTCCTCGCGATGCGAAAAACGCAGCCAGCGCGTGTGCGGCGGGAGCAGCGCGGGAAATTTATCGGCCCACTCGATGAGGCACACGCCGTCGCCGTCGAGGTATTCGTCGAGGCCGATCTTCAGCGCCTCGAACTCGTCGTCGAGGCGGTAGAAATCGAAGTGATACGCGGGCAGGCGGCCACCGAAGTATTCGTGGATGAGGGTGAAAGTCGGGCTGGTCACGGGAGCGTCCGCGCCGAGGCCGGAGGTGACGCCTTTGACGAAGTGCGTCTTGCCCGCACCGAGCTCGCCGCAGAGCGCGAGAACGTCGCCACGCCGGAGGGTAGCGGCGATGGCCCGGCCGAAGGCGATGGTCTCCTCAGCGCTTGGCGAAATGGTCGTAGCCACGGGGCGGAGATTGCTGATTGTTGATTGCTGATTGCTGAATGAGTTCGCCGATGCGCGTGAGCGGCAGGCGGGGGAAGGCTTTCTTCCACGCGCGCTCGAGCTGCACCGCGTCGCGCGGGGCGAGGGTGAAGAGCAGCTCGAAGTCTTCGCCGTCGCTGAGCGCTTGCTCGATGGTGCAGCCGGCGGTGCGTGGGAGAAACTCGGGCACGATCTGATGGCCGCAGCGGCTGGCGGTGGCGAGGCGCGGGGTGAAGTCGAGGTGTTTGCCTGCGCGCGAGCCGCCGAGCCGGCCGGTGACGTAGAGCACATCGCCCGCCTTCCCGCCGGAGCGCAGCGTGCAGCGCGTGCGCTCGACCCAGCCGGTGAGCGCGATGTTCAGGAAAAGCGGGCCGGGTGAACGCGAGGTTTCGCCGCCGACGATGCTCACGCCAAACTTCCGCGCGGCTTTGCGCAGCCCGGTGTAGATGCCTTGCAGGCGGTCGAACGCGGTGCTCGGCGGCGCGGCGAGCGTGATGAGCGCATGCGCGGGCACACCGCCCATCGCGGCGATGTCGCTGAGCGCGCGGCAGAGCGCTTTCCAGCCGATGCGGCGCGGGTCGTCGGTCGGGAGAAAATGCACGCCTTCCACGACGACATCGGTCTTGAGCAACTGCCAGCGAGCATCGCGCGCCCGGCCGATCACCGCGCAATCATCGCCCGCGCCGACGCGCACGTCTTCACCGAGCACGAGGCGGCGCGTGAGTGCGGAAACCACCCGGTCTTCCCCGAGATCGGCGAGGGTGCTGCGGCGGGACGCGCTCATATCGCTGCGTTGAAGCGAGCCTGGAAGTAGAGCACGGCGAGGCTCGTGAAATTGAAAAGCGCGTGCATGCCGATGGGCACGAGCAGCGAGCCGGTGCGCTCGTAGGCGATGTTCAGGCAGATCGCGAGGACGAAGAGTCCGCCGAACGCCGGCAGGCTGGTGTGAAAGGCGGCGAAGAGCAGGCAAGTGAGGAAACCGGCGCCGCGCATGCCGAGGTAACGCTTCCAGACGCCGTAAAAAAATCCGCGGAAGAGGAACTCCTCGCAGGCCGGCTGGATGATCACGCCGGAGAGGAAAATCTTCGCGACCGAGAGGTGATCCTGGCCGCGCGCCACGTCGCTGAAGAGCTTCACGAGCGGCTGCGGGGTGAAGCCGTCCTTGAGCAGCAGCAGCGTGATGGCATTGGCGAGACCGGCGAGCGGGAAAGCGGCGAGGATGAGTCCGAAAGCCCAGCCAATCGCGACGAGCAGCGGCTGCTGGTCGAGGCCGAAGACGTGGGCGAGGCGGAGGTGGCGAGCGTAGCGCAGGAAGCCGAGGATGCCTGCGGTGAAGACGACGAAGAGCACCGAGTTGGGCAGCACCGCATCGATGCTGATCTCGGTCGCTTCCTTGCTCCCCGAGCGGTTGAGTGCGGCGATCATGAGCATGCCGAAAAAGCCCGCGAAGACGAAGCTCATGAGCAGCTCGGGCAGGCCGAGATCGTCGGTGCGGACCTTGCCGCCATCGACCATGACGCGCCGCGTTTGCTCCCCATAGATCGCGAGCGCGATCATGACGAACAACCCGCCGACGATGTAGGCGGCCACCGGAATGGATTCGGGAGGCGCCAAGCGTTACGGCGCGTAGAAGCTCGGTAGGAAATACATCCGCCCGGCTTCGAGCTTCGGCAGGAGCGCCTTGGTCATGTTCACTTCCACGCTGGTCTTTTCGCTCTGGCCGAGGAAACGCAGCAGCTTGCCGAGCTTGAACGGCGACTCGTAGCGGATGATCGACGCGCTCTTCACTTTGCCGAGTTCCATGGCCTTGGCGTAGGCGTCTTCCACTTCGCCCGTGGCGTTGATGAGCTTCCCGGCGAGCGCGTCCTTGCCGGAGATGATGCGGCCATCGGCGAGGCCGTGGCGGAGGTCGTCCTCGTTCAGCTTGCGCTCGCGGGCGACGATGCCGACGAACTTCCCGTAGCTGTCCATGATCATCTTCTGCACGTAGTCGCGCTCCTCCTGCGTCATCTCGCGCGAACCGCTCATCATGTCCTTAAATTGCCCGCTCTTAAAGGTGAGCATCTCGAGCCCGACTTTGTTGAAGAGCTCCTGGTATTTGAAGGACTGCATGATCACGCCGATCGAGCCGGTGAGCGTGGTTTCATTGGCCATGAGCCAGGTGCCGCCGCACGAGACGTAGTAGCCGCCCGACGCGGCGAGCGAGCCCATGTAAACGACGACCGGTTTCTTCGGCCCGGAGCCGCCGTCGCGGACTTTGCGCACGGCCTGATAGATGGAATCCGACGCGGTCACTTCGCCGCCCGGCGAATCGACATACAGCACGATGGCCTTGACGTGTTCGTCGGCCACGGCCTGCTCGAGCTGGAGCTTGATGTCATCGACCATCGAGGCGCCGATCGTCCCCGGCTCGGCGGCGGTGATGATGCCGCGCAGATAGATGAGCGCGATCTTCGCATCGGTGTCCTTCACTTCCTTGCCGGCGGCGTCTTTGTAGGGTCTGGGGTCGGCGACGACCGCTTCCTCGAACTTGGGCGCGGTCGCTCTGACCACGGTATTCATGCTGCCCATGCTCGAGGTAAAGAAGAGGCCGAGGACGAATAGGAAGCCGAGGCAGAGCCCAAAGCCGGCGAGCAGCCAGAGACAGCCGGAATTTTTCTGCATCATGAGGCGGGGAAGGTGGAGGATCGGGCGGCGGGTGACAAGCGGGGAGTGCCCCGCCCGGAAAAGGTGAGGGCCTTACGCTTACTCCTACTCTTACTCGTAATCTCAACGGCCGCCTGCGAAGAGTAGGAGCATGTCCCGGAAGTCGGATGGCGGGGCCAGAAACCGCGGATTCCGCGGAGGGACGCGGATTTTTCCACAGCCGAATCCGCGTAAATCCGCGCAATCTGCGGTGGTTCCGGTTTTTCGGTCCATGCTCTTGCTCGTCTTCCCGACGGACG
>JBBQYR010000111.1:0-14981 GCA_038208565.1 Chthoniobacterales bacterium | reverse complement strand
CACTCCGTCTCGATGTCCGGCCCATCCGCGAGCGCAAAGCCCATCCGGCGGAAGATCTGGATGGCGCGGTCCTGGAGTTGCGTGATCGGATGAAGCGAGCCGAGGCCCGGGGCGGTGCCGGGCAGGGTGACATCGATATCGGCGAACGCGGCGGCATCAGCATCGGCGAGGAGCGCGGCTTTGCGTTCGTCGAGCGCGGCAGTGACGGCGTTGCGCACGTCATTGAGGAGCTTACCGATGCGCGGCTTGTCGTCCTTGGAGACGTCTTTCATGCCTTTGCTGAGCGCAGTCAGCGCGCCGGATTGGCCGAGAAATTTGATGCGGGCCTGCTCGACGGCGGTTTCGTCAGCGGTGGCGGCGATAGCGGCGAGAGCTTCGTCGCGGAGTTGTTCGAGTTGGGAATCCATGGGATGCGAAGGGAATGCAAAGGGAATGAAAAGGGAACCGCGGAGACGCGGAGGCGCAGAGATATAGAGGACGGCGACCGGTGAAAAGCGCAGATCTCATCCTCCCCTCCGCGCCTCTATGTTTCCTCGGTACTTCAGTCTAAAAACAACGCAGCCTCGAACACGCGGGGCGCATTCGAGGCTGCGGAAACTGGTTGATGAAGGGGCTTAAGCGGCCTTCTTGTTCTTTTCGTCGAGCGCGGCCTTGGCCTTCTCAAAGATGCCCTTGAAAGCGGCTTCATCGGTCACGGCGATGTCGGCGAGGATCTTGCGGTCAAGCTCGATACCGGCGGCCTTGATGCCTTCCATGAAGCGGCTGTAGGTGAGACCGAGGGCGCGGGCGGCGGCGTTGATGCGCTGCTGCCAGAGCATGCGGAAGTTGCGCTTGCGCGTCTTCCGGTGGGCGGTAGCCCAGTGCTGGGCCTTGTAGATAGCGTCTTTCGCGTAGCGAAAGAGCTTGGAACGACGTCCGCGGAATCCGCGGGCTTTGTCGACGACTTTCTTGCGGCGCTCCCGACTGGCGGGGGCATTGGTGGCTCTTGCCATGTGTTAATAAAACCCGGTTGCCCGGGCCTCCTGTTTCGTTCAGCGAATGGTTCGTTTAGTTAGTGATCCCGCCGACCTCATTCGCTGAGGCACCCCGCGAGGCGGAGCAGGTGGTTGGATCGGATATGCCGCGCGAATTACGCGAACGGCAGGCACTCTTTGATCCGGGCGACCATGGTCTCGTGGACCTGGCCATCCTTACCGAGCTTGCGCTTCTGCTTCGAGCTTTTGCTCGAGGCGAGATGGCGAAGGCCTGGCTTGCGGCGCATGAGTTTGCCCGTCCCGGTCACTTTGATTCGCTTTACGGCTGCTTTTTTCGTCTTGCGACGTGCGATGGATCGAGGCATGGGGAGGGCACAGTAGCGGGCGACTTCTGATCGGCAAGCTCTTTTTCCACTATTCCCCTCAGAGCCGAAAGAGGTGTCGCTAGTCCCGCGGCAGCGAGAGCAGGCGAGACTCCATTTCGTCGAGTTGCTTGGCTCGTTCGCGGGTCCATCCACCCTGCGATTTGAGCTGGAGGAGCGTGCGCCGGGCCTGCTGATAAGTGGCGCGGGCTTCGGCTGTCGAAGCGTTCTGGACCTGCAGTAGGGCGAGCTTGCGCATGAGCATCACGACCTGGTCCTTGGCCGCCGGGTTGGCGCCTTTGCGAGCAGCGTATTCCTGCGCGCTGCCGAGAGCAGTGCTATAAAGATCGAGCGCGTCCTCCACACGTTTCTCCGCCATGATTTCGTCACCGCGGCGTTCGAGGGTGGCGACTTCATCGAGCAGGACGGAGTCGCTCGTGGTGGAAAAGGAACTCGGCGTGCTGGTCACGACGGCCCGAAGTGGGCTGACCACAGCCTCGGGCTGCACGCGCGTGGTCGCGAAGATCTGACTGGGGTTCCACTGCGGGACATTGGCGCGGAGAGCAACCGGAGGATCGATCATCGGAACGGCGACCGGCTTGTCAGCCAGAGCCGGAGCGGCACTTGCGACGATGACTGGGGGCATGGCCGCGGGAGCAGTTTCCAACTCGACGATCGGCGCGGGTTCCGGGTTGATCGCAGGCACGGGAGCAATGTTGCGGGCCAGCAATGGCGTGGTCCGCTTGATGCCGGCCAAAGCTGATTGGGGTTCGTCGGCACTAAGCTCGCGGAAGCTTTTGACGCCGAAGATCGTCGCCAGGATGATGAGGGCGACCGCCGTGCCAATCATGAATGTCGCATCCCGGCGGGAGCCAGGTTCTGGGGTGCGGACCGAGAAATCTGGGGATAGCGATTTCGGCATCGGAGTTTGGTGGATGGTAGGCAGAGATTGGATTTCTGGCAATGGACGATTGAAGCCACCGAGGCGATCGAGTTCGCCGGAGTCCATATCGACCAGAGCCGTGAGCAGGGCGTCGCGCACCTGGCGGAGGCTGGCGTGGCCACGGCGAGCATCGACGATGCGGGGTTCGCTGCGATCCGCCGGACAGAAGCCTTTTTCATCGCAGCGCCAGCGCAACCACGCAGGCAGCCACTCGTAATTTTCAACCCGCGGATGTTCGCCGGGACGCTCGTCGGGCAGGCCATCGATGACCAAGGCGATGATCCGTTCGTCGCCGCCGGCATTTTTGAAAGCGCGGATGTGTTCATCGACGACCGCGTGATGCGCCGAGTGAGACGAACAAACGACGACGAGAAAGGCGCTATTGTCCAAGGCCTGCGCGATGTGCTCGTGATAGTCGGGGTCCTGCCGGTCGGGGAAAATGGAGAGACAATCGGGGCGCGGGAAACCGTGCGGTGTCACGCGATCGACAAGGGAAGCCGGGAGCGGATAGCCATTCAGGGCGTGGTATATCCAGTCGCACCACGCGGCGTCCTCGGTCACGAAACTGACCGCCGCCCACGAAGCGCCGCCGAGCATCGCGGTGAGTTGCTGCTCGAGGTCAGGCAAGGCTTCGGCGAAGTAATCGGGCCGGGACAGCCCGAGTCCGCCGTTTTCAGGAGGATGTGGATGCCCCGGTTCATCGGGATGCCAGCGCGGATACATGCGCCAGAAAGAAGCAGGGAGGATGCCTGTCCCCTGCCCTTTCTCAGTGGATTTACGCGAGGCGAAAAGTGGCGCGGTAGAGGCCCGAGGCGGTCTTTTCCTCGCGCTCGACCGTCGTCCCGAGCAGGCGCTGGAAAAGATCGGTCTCCAGCCGGGCGACGAGTGGAAAAGCGCGCAGGACGTCGAGGATCGGCGAATGGTGCTCCACGATGCGGACCTCGCCTTGATCGTCGGTCTCGCATTCCGACATGTGGCCGTCGTGGTCGCGCAACCGGGCCAGCCATTTCGCGCGCTCGGCTGGCGTCTCGCCTTTGATCCGCGATTGGTAATGCTCGGTCTTTTGTTGGAAGACGACGAGGAGCAGCTTCTCGGGAGCCGACGGACCGAAGAGTTTCCGCGCAGCTTCGAGCGCCTGGATGGTCATCTCGTTGCTCGCTGTCGGGAAAAGATCGTGGGCTCGCTGGGTCAGCCGGTAGAGCATCAGCGGGCGACCCATTTTTTGCGCCTCCCGCCAGGTATCGAGCAACCCGCGCTTTTCGAGATCAAGGCACACGCCCTTGATGCCCATGTAGCTCATCCCCAGACGGTCCGCGAGATCGGCCACACACAGGCCTTGCGTGCGCTTCAATTCATTGAGAACACGGAGCCGGGCGCTGCGACCGACCTGCTGGATGAGGCGCTGCTTCATGGGGAATCTGCCGCGGAGTCTGCGCCAGGCAGCACTGCGACCTCAACCTTCAACTCCCGGCTCCGAAATGTCGCAGCGCTTCGACGAGCCCAACGCTGCAAGCGCCCTCGGCGACAAAACCACCCGCCTCACGGACGGTGCGCTTCACGGCTTCCACGGCGTTGCCGGGGCACGCGGGCATCGCGGCGTGGCGACCGTCGAGCATCGGGAGATCGTTGTAGTGATCGCCGGCGGCGAAGATCTCGTCGCGCGAAATACCGGTGAGCCGGGCGAGTTCGCCGAGCGCGGTGCCCTTGCTGTAGGCCTCGTGGCAAAAGCGCACGTAGATCGTGTTGCGCATGAATTGGAATCCGGGAACGCGCACGCATTCACGCGCTAGGAATTCGACCACGCCTTCCATGTCGGCATCCGTCTCGGTGGCGAGGCCGATGAGCCGCTCGCCTTCATAGATCGGATGCGCCGCAGGGTGATTCGCGAGGAACTTCTCGATGTCGGCGAGGAGCGTGCTGGCTTTGGCGAAAAGGATGTCGTGGGCTTCGGTGCAGCGTTTGTTCCAGTCGCCGTAATCCTGCCAGCGCCCATCCGGACCACGGTGGAAGACCTCGCGTTCCGAAGTCAGCACGTAGTCGGGCTCGAACGGAAACCTCAGCTCCCGCAACCCCTCTTCGATATGCCAGAGCACACGGCCGGTATTCACGGCCCAGACCGCGCCATGCGAGCGCAGCTCGGAGACCATGCGGAAAAATTCCGGATCGACCGGCGGTGTGGTGTCGTGGTTCACGACCGTGCCGTCAAAATCCGTGCTCAGTAGACGGATGCGGCAGGGCAAGATGGTGGTTGAGTGTTGCGCGGCGAGAGGCGATGAATCGGCCATGTCCGGCGCACGTTATGGCGCGGCACTCAACAGACAACTCCCAACTCTCTCATCCATATGAAAAGCGCCTACGAACTCGCCATGGAGCGGCTCGAAAAACAGTCCCCCACCCGCCAACTTTCCGAAGCCCAGAAAACGGCCATCGCGGACATCGAGATCGCGGCGAAAGCCAAGGTCGCCGAGCAGGAGTTGTTTTTGAAAGACAAGGTGACCGAAGCCGCGGCCCAAGGAAAATACGAGGAAGCCGCGCAACTCGAGCAGCAGCTCGTCCACGAGATCCGCCGGATCAACGAGGACGCGGAAAAGAAGAAAGAAAAAGTCCGGAGCGGGAGCTAGGCGAGCGCCTTGCCCGTCGCCAAGCTATCGAGCGCCTCGCGCAGTTCGGAGAGGCTCACGGGCTTTTGCAGATAGGCAGCGGCGTGGCAGCCGCTGACGAAGGGATGATTCCCATCCACCTGGCCGGAGACAAAGATGATCTTCGTACCGGGCTTGCGGCTCTGGAGCGCGTGGCACACCGTCAGGCCATTGAAGCGCGGCATCATGATATCGAGCAGCACGGCGTCGGGTTCGTGGCGGGCAAACGCTTGAATGACCGCCAGTCCACCACCGGTCACCGTCGCCACCACTTCATGCCCGCATTCCGCCACATAAATCGCCAGCACCTCGGCCAGATCCCGATCATCATCTGCAATGAGGACGCGCATGGGAGTCGGTTCGGCTTATGCCGCGAGCAGCATCGACCGCACTTGGATAAAGGCGATCATCTCGAGCAGGTCATCCACGTGGAAAGGTTTGGTCAGGATCGTGCCGTTCACGCTGCTGATGAAGTCGTTGACCTTCACATTGCCACGATGGCCGGTCATGAAAATGAAGCGGTCGCAGAGGTGCGGACGCATGCGCTCGACGGCGCGGAAGAACATATCGCCGGGCAGCGTCGGCATCATCATGTCGCAAAGGATGACCTCGAAATCGCTGGCCAAGACCTGATGCACACCCTCCACGCCATTGACCACACCCACGACTTCGAAGCCGGTTTCCGTGAGGAAGTCGGTCATGATCTCCTTAAAGGCGGGATCGTCTTCGAGGAGCAAAACTTTTCGGACTCCGGCAGCGATTTCGGGCTCTTCATGCAGCCGGATACCGGACGGAACGACGTTACTGATAGGATCGAGAGCGGGAGCGGTGGAAGTTGACATATTCGCAGGTGTTATAATCACTAGAAAGCAGGCAGCGTGCCTACCCTGCCCGCGAATTTGTTCTACGTAAAGACGGGGAACACGGTTGCCGAATGCAAGATTCCCCCTCACTTTACCGCCCGCCTTGGACTCCACCGCCCCGCTCCTTTTCGATTCTGTTTTTCTCTCGAAACTCGAGCAGCTTTACCTCCTCTCGAAGAAGCTCTTCCGCGGCGCGCACCGGGCCGAACGCCGCTCCCGCCAGGTGGGCTCCAGCCTCGAATTCGCCGACTACCGGAACTACACGCTCGGCGACGACCTCCGCTCCATCGACTGGAATATCTACGGCCGTCTCGACCGGCTTTTCGTCAAACTCTTCGAGCAGGAACAGGATCTCGACATCTCGTTTCTCATCGATGCGAGCCCCTCGATGCGCTGGACGCCCGCCAACGGCGAGCGGTTGAGCAAGTTCGACCAAGCCCGCCGGATCACCGCCTCGCTGGCCTACATCGCGCTCGCCAATCTCGACCGGGTGAACGTCCACTACTTCGGCTCCCGGCTGGAGAAAGACCTCGGCCTTTGCCGCGGCAAGAGCCAGTTTCACAAGGTGCTCGATTTCCTCCGCGACGCCCCGGAACTCGAAGGCGAGACGCGCCTGATGCCGTGCGTAAAGTCTTTCGCCCAGCGGATGAAAAGGCGCGGCCTCGTCTTCCTGCTCAGCGACCTTTTCGATCCCGCCGGCTCCGAAGAAGCGTTGTCGCTGCTGCGCCATCAACAGTTCGAAGTCCACGTCATCCAGGTGCTCGATCCGGCGGAGATTCGCCCCGAAGCCACCGGCGATTTGCGGCTCATCGAAAGCGAAACCGGCGAGGCCTACGAAGTGACGGCCAGCGAATCGCTGCTCCGCCGCTACCACGAGGAAGTGGATGCCTTCCTCGAAAAAAAGAGCACCTTCTGCCGCGAACACGGCATCGGCTACGCGCAGGCCACGACCGCCGTGCCGTTCGAGGAGCTCGTGCTGCGGGTGCTCCGTGACGGGAGGATGATCCAGTGACGCTCCTCAACGCGTGGGCGGTTGGGTTTGCGGCCATCGCACCCGTCATCGTCCTGCTTTACCTGCTGAAGCTGAAGCGGCGCCCGATGCCCGTCTCCACGCTGCTCTTCTGGCAACGGCTCATGCAGGAAAGCCGGCGGCGCGCGCTTTTCCAGCGTTTGCGCAACCTCTTCTCGCTGCTCCTGCACCTGCTCATCTTCGCGCTGATCCTCGGCGCGCTGCTCCGCCCGACGCTCGATCAGCAGGTGCGCGAAGGCGCCTCGACGGTCGTGATCCTCGACACCCGCGCCCGCATGCAAGCGCTCGAACCCGACGGCCAGACTCGCCTCGTAAAAGCAAAAGCGGCCGCCGCCGGCGTGGTGCGCCAGGCCAGCGGCTTGCGGCAGATGGCCGTGATCAGCGTGAATGCCACGCCGAGCGTGATCGCGCCTTTTACCGACGACGAAAAAGTCCTGCGCGAGCGCCTGGAGCAAGTCACGCCGACCGACGCCGCGGGCGACCTCAGCGCCGCCATCCAACTCGCCGAGGAACTCCTCAACTCCCGCCGTGGCGAACGCCGCATCGTCATCTTCACCGACCGCACGCCCAAGCCCGACGACGCCAAACCTGCGATCCCCCGCGACGTCGTCGCCGTCGGCACCACGCTCGACAATGTCGCGATCACCCGCTTCGCCACCCGCGCCCTGCTCAATAGCCCACAGACTTCCGACGTCCTGCTCGAAGTCGCCAACTTCGGCCGCGCCGCGTTGAAAGTGAACGTCGAACTCGCCTTCGACGGCAAGCTCCTCGACGTGAAACCGCTCACTCTCGAACCCGGCGCTCGCAGCGTGCAGGTCTTCCCCACGGTCCCCCGCCCCACGCGCAATTCCAAGGGCTGGCTGACCGCGCGACTCGACACCAAGGACGCACTGCCCGGCGACAATGTCGCCTACGCGGTGCTCCCGAGCGACCCGCCCCGACGCGTCCTGCTCATCAGCAAAGGCAACTGGTTCCTCGAAAAACTCCTCGCCGCCGACCAAGGCCTCTCCTTCGAACTGATCACGCCCGACGCCTACAGCGCGACGCTTGCAGGCAAGTTTGACGCGGTGCTTTTGGACAATTTCCTGCCCGCCGATTTCGACCTCTCGAAGACGCCCGGCAACTTCTTCTTCATCAAAGCGACGCCCTTCAACACCGCCGCTGCACCGCTCGATCAGCCCCTCATTTCCGACACGACTGCGAGCCATCCCGCGCTCCGGCTCGTCAATCTGCAAAACATCACCCTGCTCCGGGCCGCCGCGCTCGCGCTGCCGAAAACCGAAGGCTGGAGCTGGCAGGCGCCGATCCGCTCGTTCGAAAATCCGCTCTTCATCACCGGCGAAAAGCTCGGCGCCTCCCAACGCGTCGCCGCCCTCGCGCTCGACATCACCGACTCCGATCTCCCGCTGCGCATCGCCTTCCCGCTGCTCATGGCCAATACGCTCCACTGGCTCGCAGGCGAAGCGGTCGCGCCGGTGCTCGGACGTCAGGCAGGAGAAACCCTGCCGCTCGCGGAAGGCGAGACGATCACGTCGATCGCGCAGAATCCCTGGTCGCCCGCGACCAAACCCGACCCGAACGCTGTGACCCGCGACCTCTTCCAACCGCTCACGTCTGGCTTCTACCAACTCAACACCCGCGACGGCGCGCGCTGGCTGGCCGTGAATACGTTCAGTGACCAGGAATCCGACCTGCGCATTTCCGAAGCCGCGCCCGCTCCGGCGGTCACGCTGCCGTCGCTCCCGTTCGCGCGCCTCACCGGCTGGCCGATCTGGCAATATCTCGCCGCGGCTGCGCTGCTGCTCTCGGCGCTGGAATGGTGGCTCTTCCACCGGAGGCGCACGGAATGAACGCGATCGTCGATTTCTCGCACCCGTGGTTCCTCGCGTTCGGCGTCGTGGTGCTCTTCCTCGTCTGGGCGCAACGGCGTTCGCTCGCCGATATGACGCCCGCCCAGCGTGTCGTCTGCCTGCTCACGCGCACGCTCCTCCTGCTCCTGCTCGTGCTCGCGCTGGCCGGCGTCCGCTGGCTGCTCCCCTCGCGCGAACTCGCCGTGGTCTTTGCCGTCGATGGCTCCGCCAGCATTTCGCCGGAGGCGCAAAAGGAGGCACGCGATTACGTGGCGCGCAGCCTCGCCGCAAAGAGCAGCGACGACACCGCGGGCGTGCTCGGTTTCGCCGAAAAAGCCGCGCTCTGGCAGGCGCCGGCGACGAACCTCACGCTCGAAGGCACCTGGCCCGAGCTGCCGAAACGCAAAGGCACCGACATCGCCGACGCACTCGATTTTGCCAGTGCCATCTTCCCCGCCGGCAAAGCCAAACGCCTCGTCCTCCTCTCCGACGGCAACGACACCAGCGGTCAGGCCGCGGCGGCGAGCGCCAGGCTGGCCACGCAGGGAATCGAGCTTTTCACCGTTCCGCTACGCAACGCTTCGCAGCCCGAGGTCCTCATCGAAAAAGTCGAAGTCCCGCGTCGCCTCAAATCCGGCGAGCCTTTCGACCTGACCGCCCGCATCCGCAGCAACGTCGCGACGAAAGCGAAGGCGAAGCTTTACCAAAACCAGTTCCTGATTAAAGAGGACACCCTCGAACTCACGCCGGGCGAAAAGGACTACACCGTGCCGAATCTCAAGGCCGACGGCAGCTTCATCGCCTACGAACTCGAGATCGTCCCCGAGACCGACACCGTCGCGGAAAATAACCGCGCTTCCGCCACGGCCAGCCTGCGCGGCGAACCGCGGGTGCTGCTTGTCGATTCCGAGGAGACGAATGGCCGCGCGCTCGCCGAGGTGCTGCGCCGCGAGAAGATCGCGGTCGAAACACGCGGCCTGAGCGGCCTGCCCAAGTCGCTCGAGGATTTGCAGCAGTTCGATCTCTTCTTGCTCAGCGATGTGTCGTCGCTCCATCTCGGCCGCGAGCAGATGGACCTCTATCGCCGCTGGGTGCAGGACTTTGGCGGCGGCTTCGTGATGATCGGCGGCGAGAACAGCTACGGCGTCGGCGGCTACTACCGCACGCCGATCGAGCAGATGCTGCCCGTGCGCATGGAGCACCAGGACCGCCTCGACACGCCGAGCGTCGCCATGCTCGTGGTGCTCGATCGCTCGGGTTCGATGACCGCGATGGTCGCCGGACAAACGAAGATGTCGCTCGCGGATCAAGGCGCCGTCTTCGCCATGAACGCGCTCCAGCCCAAGGACTACTTCGGCGTCACCGCCGTGGACATCCGCCCGCACGTCGTCGTGCCGATGCAGCAGCTCACGTCGAAAGGCGCGGCTGAGCAGAAGATCACGACCATCACCGCGGGCGGCGGCGGCATCTACATCTACACGTCGCTCGTCGATGCCTTCCAGCAGCTCCGCGACATCGAGGCGCGGGTGAAGCACCTCATCCTTTTCTCCGACGCCGCTGATGCGGAGGAAAAGTTCGCCGGTGAAATGGGCGACGCGACCAAGAGCGGCGGGCATTCCTTCGACATCGCCTCGGCGATGCTTGCGGCAAAAATCACGACGACGGTCGTGGCGCTCGGCACTGAGCAGGACAAGGACACCGCCTTTCTCCGCCAGCTCGCCGAGCGCGGCAACGGTCGCTTCTACCTGACCGACGACGCCACCACGCTGCCGCAGATTTTCAGCACCGAGACGATGAAAGTCGCGCAGAGCAGCTTGATCGAGGAGCCCTTCCTCGCCGTGCCCGCGGCGAAAAGCCCGATCACCGCCGGCGTCGATTGGGCGCAGTCACCGCTGCTCCTCGGCTACAACTCCACGAAACCGAAACCGACCGCGGAACTGCTGCTCGCGACGGAACGCGGCGAGCCGCTGCTCGCCACGTGGCGCTACGGACTCGGCCAGGCGGCAGCTTTCACCAGCGACGCCAAAAGCCGCTGGGCCGCCGAGTGGCTGAGCTGGCCGGGCTACGGGAAATTCTGGGCGCAGCTTGTGCGCGGGCTCATGCGGAAGAGCGATCAATCGAGCTTCCAAGTGACGACCAGCGAGGTTGGCAACCGGCTCGAACTGACCATCGACGCGATCAAACCCGACGGTACCTATCGCAACCAAATCCCAGTCACGATCAACGTCCTCGGTCCCGACAACGCCGCCACAACCACGCCCGCTGCGCAGGACGGCCCCGGCAGCTACCGCGCCTTGATCGCGCTGCCTGCGGAAGGCACTTCGATCGTGTCCGTCAGCTCCCCCGACCTGCCCGATGGCGGCTACGTCTTCGGTCACACTCGGAGCTACCCGAAGGAATTCCTGCGCACCGAGACGGATGAGACGTTCCTGCGCAGTCTGGCGTCGCAGGGGCGGGGCAAATTCGCTCCATCTCCGTCTGAAATCTTTGCACGACCACAGATTGCCGCCCAGCAGCAACGCGACTTGACCAACTATTTCCTGATCGCCGCCCTCTTCCTCCTGCCCCTCGATATCTGGCTACGCAGGAGGAGTTGGCGGGCTTAGCGACGCGGGGCCGGGCTCGGGTAACGTGCGACCTTTCTGGCAGCCGCTCCGTCTTGGCACGTGCGATGCTTTTTGCTCAGGGTGCTCAGAAAGACGACGCCATGCACAAGTTCCACCGAGTCCTGCTCCACCTCGCCTGCCTCATCCGCAAGGCGGTGCGCGGTCGCGACTGCCGTTGGCACTGGCAGCATCTCATTCGGGAGTTTGGGTTGGGCGAATATGCCAACCGCCAACCACGTCCGAGACGTAGTAACTTGGAGACACACAAATGCTCTACCTGAACCAGCAATCGAAAGATCAGCGTCCGGAGATCACCCGAGCCCTCGATGCCGCCGACGGCTACCTCTTCCTGCGCATGTATGACGAAGCAGTAGAGGAATTGGACGGCATTGATTCCTCGGCACAACACGAAGCTGCTGTACTCCTCGCGCGCATACGTCTTTTGCTGCACAAGAAGCAGTGGCAGTCGGCGGAAGAACTGTCCGTCCTCGGCACTGATCTTCATCCAGAGGAAGGCGAATTTACCGTGCAGCGCGCCTTTGCGCTGCACCAGCTCCGCAAGGGCGATGAAGCCGTGCAGGTTCTGATGGATGCGCCGGCGTGGATTCGCCGCACCGGCATCCTGCACTACAATCTCGCCTGCTACGAGGCCCGCCTCGGCGATCTAACCGTCGCCCGCGAGTGCATCGATGCGGCGATCCAGATCAACGAAGGCATCAAGAAAAGCGCCCGCCTCGATCCCGACCTGCAGGGGCTCTGGAACTAGCCGTTGAGCTGCGGGAGGACCTCCGGCACCCAGCAGGTGCGCACGTAGTCTTCCACCGCCTCCTGCCAGGGGCGCGGCGTTAGGCCGGTTAACCGCGTGAACTTCGCCGTGCTCAACGGCGTATAGACCGGCCGGCGTGCGGCGAAGCTGGTCATCTGCGCAAGCATCAGCGGCTCCACTTTTCGGGCTCGGAGCGGAGCACCCGCGGCCAGGGCGCAATCGAGCGCGTGCTGGCCGTATTCCTGCCAGGTGCAGGTGCCAGTGTTGGCAAGATGGACCACGCCATCGATCGCCGTGTCTTCGACGAGCGGACGCAGCAGTTGCGCGGCGTCGAGCGTGAAAGTCGGCACGGAAATCTTGTCGGCGATGGCCTCCACGCGGTCGTGTTCTAGGGCGCGCTGGAGAATCTGATCGATGAAACTCGGCCTGTCCGGCCCAAAGACCCACGAGACCCGGACCGCGAGATGTTTGTCCGCAACGGCGTGCAGGCAACGCTCCCCGCTCAGCTTCGATTCGCCGTATTTGCTGATCGGGCGCGGCTCATCCTCCTCGGTGTAAGGCTCCCGCTTTTCCCCGTCGAAGACATAGTCCGTGCTGAGGTGAACGCAGCGCGCCCGCTTGCGCGCACAGATGTCCGCGAGCTTCGCCACGGCGCCGGAGTTGACCCGCATCGCGACCTCCGGCTCGCGCTCGCAGAGATCCACGTTGGTGATGGCTGCGCAGTTGACCAGCGCATCGAATTCCAGCGGATCGAGCCGCTCGTGAATTTGGCGGTAGTCGGCGAGATCGAGCAGCGCGCGATTGAAGCCGAGCACGTCATCACCGCGCGCCCGCCACGCGCGAACCAACGCCGCGCCCAGTCGTCCGCCACTACCTACGATCACAATACGCCGCGCCATAAAATTAGTCGGTCACGACAGACTCCCACCACTCGCGATTCCGGACATACCAATCGATCGTCTCGCGCAACGCCGCGTCCCGCTGATGGCGCGGCTTCCAAGCCAGCGGCAGCTCAGCCACAGCGCCGTCGCCACCACTGCGAGTCGGCGATTCAGCGGTGCCGCCCTCGAATTGGACAAGGTCGCGCGCTTTTCCGAGGTAATCCGAAATCTGATGCGCGAGGTCACTGTCCTGCACGGCCTGACCAGCGCGGAGTTCGTAGATTTCCCCCGGCTGTCCATCGAGCAGCGCGGTGAACAAACCCGCGCTCAGATCCTCCACGTGCAACCAATCGCGCGTCTCCGAGCCATCACCGCCGAGCGTGACCGGGCGCTCGCGCAGCGCGCTGACGATGATCCTGGGAATCCACTCCGTCGGCGCCTGAAACGGCCCGTAGCTGCAAGTCGCACGCGCGATCACCACCTCCTGCCCAAACTCGCGATACGCCGCCAGCGCGTGCTTTTCGGCCTCGGCCAGATTTCCGCTCGCACCCACCGCCGACACCAGCAGCACTCGGCGGATGCCGTGATGGCGAGCCCGGTTGAGCAGGTCGCTGGTCGCCGCCGTGCTCGCGCCTTCCAGTGCAAAATGCACCACGGCAAAGAACTGATGTTTGGCCATCAGCGCCTCGATCTTCTCTCCCTCGGCCACATCCGCGTGCAGAAACTCGTAACGCTCCCCGTAGCTCTCCGCGATCCCCTCGACATTCACCAACCGCCCCGTGGTGAGCGCATCCACATTGGTCACCATTTCCGGCCCGTAGTGCTGGAGGACGTAACGCAGGAAATTATTGCCAACAAAACCACAGCCGCCAGTAACGAGAAGTCGCATAAAAGTTCACTAGTTCCTGGCGCAGCCGCGCACAAGACTTCGGTGCTCAGCCATCGGCCCGCGCACGCCGGAGATCGGGCAATTTCTCCGCGACCCGAGCCCGGATGCGCCAAGTGTCGAGCAACATGCGCAGGCTGTCGCGAATGATGCGCACCTTGCTCTCCGGTGAATTGATCCATTGCACCGGCCGGTCCTCGATCACGCACCCGAGCCGCTCGGCGAGCAGCAGCACTTCCACGTCGAAGGCGAACCCGTCGATTGTCTGCCGGGAAAAAATCTCACGCGCCACCGCCCCGCGGAAGGCTTTGAAACCACACTGCGTGTCCCGCAGTCCGACGGGCAACAGGGCCTTGAGGATGCGGTTGAAAATCTGGCCCATGCTTTCGCGCAGCGGCGACTGGCGGCGCGTGATGCGACTCGCCGCGTGCTGGCGATTGCCGACGAGCACATCGACCTCGGGCTTTTCCTCGAAGGCGCGCGCGAACGCCGTGACCTCCGCCAGCGGCACGCTCAAGTCGGCGTCCATGTAGAAGACGATTTCGCCGCGCGCCCGCAGCATGCCCGCGCGCACCGCGTGCCCCTTCCCGCGCTGCGGCCCGTTGTCGATCACTTGAAAATGAGCTTGTTGCTCCGCCAGCCCCGCAGCTATCTCCAGCGTCCCGTCGGTGCTTTGCTCGACGACCACCAGCACCTCATAAGATCGCGTGAACTCCCGGAAAAACTCTGCTAGCGCCGTCATCGTCGGCGGCAGCCTTTGCGCCTCGTTGTAGGCCGGCACGACGATGGAAAGATATGGCAAATCCGACATTGGGGAGCGCCACCCATAGCAGCACCGCCCGGCGGCGGTCAAAGGCATGAGCACTCCACGGCGCTGGATTTTTGCCGGCATCCTCGTGCTCGCTTTCGCCTTGCGGATCGCGTGGCTCGATCTCAAGCCCGCGCATTTCGACGAAGGGGTGAACGGCTGGTTCGTGGACCAGATGACTCACCAGGGCTTTTATCACTACGATCCGACGAACTTCCACGGGCCGCTCCATTTCTACGCGCTCTACGTCTCGCAGACGCTCCTCGGCCGCGGCGAGTGGGCACTGCGCCTACCCGTCGTCCTGCTGAGCACGGCCTGCGTCGGGATGATGCTCGCCTTCCGCCGCTACTTCGATGAACGCGCCTGCCTGCTC
>JBBQYR010000110.1:0-15006 GCA_038208565.1 Chthoniobacterales bacterium | reverse complement strand
GATGAACTCATCACCGCCATCGACGATTACATCGCGGCCAACAACCATGCGCCCAAACCCTTCGTTTGGACTGCGACCTCCGAACTCATCCTTGAGCGGGTCGGAAAGCTTTGCCAGCGAACTAATCGCTCACCACACTAGGGCGCGGTGCTTTTCTGCGCCTTCTCGGCCCCGGCGAGGGCCTCGCGAATCAATCCCGCCAGCCGATCATAGGTGAGCTTCCCTTCGAGTTGGCGCCCGTTGAGAAATACCGACGGCACCGCCTGCAACCCATTCGCGGCCGCGTCTTCCTGGCTTCGACGAACCGCACCCGTCGCCCGCTCCGCCGCGAGGCACGTCGCAAATTCCTCCATTTTCAAACCCAACGCTACGGCGGTAGCCCGCAAGCGCTCGTCCGAGAAGTCGCCCGTTCCGCTAAAAAGACGATCGTGATACGCCCAGAAGGCGCCCTGCTCACCGGCACAATGCGCCGCGACCGCTGCCGCGAAGGCCCGAGGATGAGTCTCGATCGGGTAGTCGCGAAATGCCACGAGGACGCGGTCCGCAAATTCCAAGCGGAGGCGCTGCACCACCGGAGCGAGTTCGCGGCAAAAACTACACTGGTAGTCGGAAAAGACGACTAATTGAACGGCGGCTTCACGAGGTCCGGAGGCTTGCGCGAGTTCCAGATTCAACCGGACCGCGCGCGCGGGCGCCGGCGCGACCGGGCCGGAACCGATGAGGATTGCCGCAGGCACGAGGGCGAAGAAACCGAGCGTGAGAGCGGTCGAGCGCGAGGCTTCCCAAGGCCTGCCGTCGAGCGTGCGCTTTGCCCCGACCGTCACAGCGATCAACGCCACCGTGATCGCCGCAGAAAGAGTGCAGAGCGGACAGAAGGACCGAATCACGGCGAACTGTAGATACATCAAGCCCGCGGAAAACGTCGCCCCGACCACGAGAAGCCAGAGCGCTGCCTCCAATATTCGCTGCTTCCAGACCGTTGACGCACAACCGATCAGCCCGAGAAACGCCGCGAGAATCGCCAGATAATAAATCGCTCCGAAGACCGCAACCGAGATTCCGCCGACGGTGGCGAAGGGACTGGCCAGGACAGCGTCGCAGCCATTCTTGACCGGGCAAAACAGATCCCCCACCGTCGCATGCCGTTGCCAGAGGAGCAGACTGTCCAGGGTTCCCAGCCACGCCAGAGCGCCCCCCAACATCACGACCGTGGGCACGGGAGGTCGTGAAGCTGAGGTCGCAGGGAGCGAATCGCGGGAATCAGGAGGAGCCATGATGGATAGGAGCGGGCAGCAGCGCGGACTTGGTTCTGCTCAGCAAGCCGTACGATGCACAAAGACCACAGGATGTCCCGCAAAAGGTCACGCAAGCGACTCTCCGTGGGAAACAGGAAATGTGAAAGTTCATCTTTCGAACGGCAAAAAGCTTGCTCCGACATTGACCGTCTCCATACTTCGCGGTCGGATAACGCCCTGAATGTCACCGCTTTCGCCAATCACAGCCCTGATTTGTGAGAGCAGAGCATCCGGGATGCAGTCCCTCTGCCGAGACTCACCACCAATTTCGTCTATCAGCCACCTCCCAGAATAACCCACTGAAACCGCGCGCGATGAATACTGTTAAACGCCCCCGAATCCTTAGCCACTCCGCCTCCGAACTCCTGCCTCAGGGCATCCGCACGCTTCGCCCGCGGCGGTTCCGGGCGATCGGCTTGGGAGCCGTGGCGGCGATTACTGCACTGGGAGTCTCCACCCTCCCGCTGCACGCGGCCAATTTAATCTGGGACGGCGGCGGCGCGACCACCAACTGGTCTGATGGTTTTAACTGGAACCCGAATGTGCCGCCTGCGTTTCTCGATTCCTTGTTCTTCGATGGCAACGTCAAGACGACGAACTTCAACGACACCGCCCAGTTGTACATCGACCTCATTTTCAATCCTGGAGCCTCGGCGTTTAATCTCACCGGAAATTTTGTACCGCTGTGGGGCAATTCGACCGTAGCCAACAACTCTGCCCAACTACAGACCATCTCGTTTGCGGGCGTTCCAGGTTTCGGTGGCCTCAGCCTTTTCGACTTCGGCGGCCCTACCCACACATTCAATGCTGCTGCCGGCAATCTGCTGATTGCGACAGACGTTACCTTCAATGCCCCCGTCACCCTCATCGTGACCGGAGGATTCAACACCACGATTACTGGGCCGATTTCGGATGCGGGCGCTCCGGCCAATTTCAGTTCCCTCGTCAAGAACGGGGCCGGGGTCCTCACCCTTACTGCCCAAAACACCTTCCCCGGCGACACCATCGTGAACGCTGGCAAACTCTTAGTGAATGGTTCCACCGCCAGCCTCCGCACCTTCGTCAATCCGGGTGGCACACTCGGTGGCTTTGGACGGGTCGGTGGGAACGTGTTCAACTCGGGCAACGTCTCGCCTGGCAATTCGATCGGCACGCTGACGATCGGTGGGAACTACACGCAAACTAACAGCGGCACGTTGACGATCGAGATTTCGGGGAAAAAACGCGGGCAATTCGATGTGCTCGCCGTGCGCGGGGCCGCCAATCTGGATGGAACACTCCGCTTGGTAAAGCTGGGCAAAGGTCCGCGGCTCAAAGTGGGTGACTCGATCAAGTTCCTGACCGCAGATGGCGGCGTAAACGGGGAATTTTCCAAGGTGATCAATCCCTTCGAGACCGGCACCATCGTCCGGGCCGACGTCGTGTATCGGGGCAACTCCGTGGCCCTCGAAGGCGTCCAGGGTTCCTACAAGGCTTTCGCCGGCAAGCACCGTCTCACCTTCAACCAGCGCGCCACAGCCGGAGGCCTCGACAAACTCGCCTTCCGCAACAATCCGCCGAGGGTCATCGCCTACCTCAACAACCGCCCGCTGAAAGAGTTGCCGGATGATTTCGACCGCGTCGCGCCAGACGAACTCGCCTCTATTTTCACCCTCGGGATGTCGCTGGCGAACGTCCAGTCGCTCAATCTCCAACGCCGCACCGCCGATCTGCGCACCGGCTCGAACGGCTTCAGCGCCGCCGGCTATCACGCCGCCGGCAGCGGCCCGAACTACAGCGGCGGCTACGGTGCTGCCGGCCCGACTGGTAATGACGGCAAGAGCGACAAGAAAATGTTCGTCCCGACCGAAGACAACCGCTACGGCGTCTTCCTCACCGGCGTCGGCGAATGGGTGGACGTGGATGGCGACGGCAACGCACGCGGCTACGACATCACCACCGGCGGCTTCACCGTCGGACTCGACTATAAGATTTCGCCCAACCTCGCGGTCGGTGTCAGCGCGGGCTACGCGGGCACTGGCGCAGATTTGACCGGCGACGGGCGCGTCTTCGTCAACGGCGGCAAGCTCGGCGTGTATGGCACCTACTTCACCGGTGGCTTCTACGTCGATGCGGCGGTCAATGGCGGCTACAACTCCTACGACACCAAACGCAGCGCCCTTCAAGGCACGGCGCGCGGCGACACCGATGGCGGCGAGTTGAACGTCCTCCTCGGCACCGGTTACGACTGGCAGATCGGCGCCCTCACCATCGGGCCGACCGCAACCTTCCAATACACCGTGGTCGGTCTGGACGGCTACACCGAAACTGGCTCGCTCGCGCCCCTGAATATCGCCTCGCAAAGCTCCGAATCACTTCGCACCTCGTTTGGCTTCAAGGCTTCTTACGACTGGCGGGTGGGTGGCGTGATCGTAAAGCCGGAACTGCGCGCCGCCTGGCAGCACGAATACGGCGACCGCACTTACGACGTGAGTTCAAGCTTCGCGGGTTCCGCCAACAGTGGCTTCACCGTGCGCGGCCCCGAAATTGGTCGCGACAGCGCGCTCCTCGGCGCCGGCGTGGCCGTTCTCTGGAACGAGCGCACTGCGACCTACGTCTACTACGATGGCGAGATCGGTCGCGAACGCTACGAGTCGCACAACGTCTCCGGCGGCGTCCGCGTCGCGTTCTAAACGCGCGGCGATTATCGATCCGCAGACGCTCAGTGCGTCGCCAGAATCCGCTCGACGTATTTGGCGAGCAGATCGAATTCGAGATTCACAAAGTCTCCCGCTTTCTTGGCGCGGAGATTCGTCACCTCCAGCGTGTGCGGGATGATCCAGACGACAAAACTCGCATCGTGCACTTCGGCCACCGTGAGGCTGATGCCGTCGATCGCGATCGAACCCTTGAACGCCACGTAGCCCGCGAACTCCCGCGGCAGCTCGATCTCCAGCCGATGGTCCGCACCGATCGGCTCGAAAGCCCGCACCCGGCTCGTCGTATCGACATGACCCTGCACGAAATGCCCGCCGAGCCGCGCATGGGCGAGCAACGCCCGCTCGAGGTTCACCGGCGCACCCGGCGTGAGTTGGTCGAGATTCGTCCGCGCGAGCGTTTCCGCGAGCAGGTCGAACTGCAACTGCTCACCCTCGTGCGCCGTCACCGTGAGGCAGCAGCCATTCACCGCCACGCTGTCGCCGATGCGCACATCGCCCGTCACCAGCGGCGCCCGCAGCGTGAGTCGAGCGCCCGCGGCGGAGCGATCCAGCGCGAGCAACGTTCCAGTTTCTTCGACGAGTCCGGTGAACATGGGAAAGTAAATAGCGGGCGGATTAGTGGATGGGCGAGAGATAGACGCGCATGACATTCACCCGACCGCCGGGGAAATACCAACGCGGCTCAAACTCAAAACTCCGCTCGCTCGCGCGGTAAAAAATCCAACTCGGCTGACTCGGATAATTCGGGTCATAGACGAGAAAGGAAACATTTCCGCCCGCCTCGCGCTGGAACGAATACGGCACGACGACGTGATTCATCTGCGGGAAGCGCGCAAGGTAAAGCGCCCGCGGCTTCCCCTGCTCCAGCGACTCCACGAGCCATCGTGCCGTCACGGCCTGGCCCGCGCGCGGGTGCCCCATGGCCATCCGCCAGTTCCCCACCCGCCAATACGTCGGCCACCAGTTGCCGAGCGTCTCCTTGAGCAGGCCTTCGTAAGCCCTCGAGAAGTCGTGCAAGTCGCGGTAGCCGGGGAAGACGACCTTGCCCTTCGGCCCCTCGCCCCAGACCGGAATCCGGCACAGTTGCTTGATCCGGCGGCGATACTCCTCGCGAGAAAGTCGCGGCTGCTTTGGCTCAAAGCGGGCGAATTGATGGAACTGCAGGACCGCACGGGCCAGGACGAAACAACGATGCGAGAACTCCGCCGGTTTTTCCCGCCGCGAGATGTGGAGTTTGCCGCGCTCATCGACGCCGTATTTCCAAGCCGTGTCGTTCGAGAACGCGAAGGTATCGCGATAGAGATCGAACGCCTCGCCCGCGCGAGAAGGCGAGGGAAGCGCAACCAGGAGGATGGCGAGGAGGAAAATTAGAGAGCGCAATGCGCGGGAGACTTGCAGTCTGAACGCCACTTGCGCAAGGCAGACTGCGCCGCCACCACTTCTCGCTCGTGTCACCTCGCTCCTCACCACCAGCCAAAGTGCGCTTTATGCCGCTGGCCGACGTGCGCGATTTGCCCGAGTGGTCCGGTAGCTGGCAGCATCTCGCCAAGGATCACCGCTACTACGAGATCGTCGCCGACACGCTCAGCTTCGACTGCCGCGCCCTGATACTCGACGACGAAAGCCGCCGCGTGCTGGCCATTCAGCCGTGCTTCTTCGTCGAGCAGGATCTCGTCGTCGCGAGTCCTCCGATCGTGCACAGATTGGTCGGCGCAGTTCGGCGAATCTTCCCGCGCTTCCTGCGGATGCGGCTCCTGATGATCGGCTGCGCGGCCGGGGAAGGTCATCTCTGCACTTCGCTCGCGGCGCACCCCGAGTGGCTTCCACTCCTCGACGACGCTCTCCGCCAAGCCGCCCGGAAAAACGGCGCACGGATGATCGTCTGGAAAGATTTTCCGGCGGCGTATCGGCAGAAGCTTGCCGCCTTAAAGAAGCCCCCCGGAGGGCAAGCACTGGCGCATGTCCCGAGCATGCCGTCCACGCGGCTGAACCTCGATTTTACCACCTTCGACGACTACCTCGCGCGACGCCTCAGCCACGCCATGCGCAAAAATCTCCGGCGCAAGTTTCGCGTACTCACGGACGCGCCACCGCTCGTTATGAGCGTCACGCACGACCTCGGCGAAAACGTGGACGCAGCGCTCACGCTCTACGAACAAGTCCGCGCCCGATCGCCGCTGCAGTTCGAGCGGCTCACGAAACCTTTCCTCCAGCAGCTCACCGCCCGCATGCCCGAGCGGGTGCGCTTTTTCCTCTGGCACCAGGAGGGGCGACTCGTCGCCTTCAGCCTCTGCCTCGTGCATGACGGCGTGCTCTACGACGAATATCTCGGACTCGACTACCGCGTCGCCCTCGATCTGCACCTCTACTTCGTCACCTTCCGCGACATCCTCACGTGGGCGCTCGCCCAGGGCCTCACGGCCTATCATTCGACACCGCTGAACTACGAACCCAAGCTCCACCTCGGCTTTGATCTCGCGCCGCTCGATCTCTATTTCGCCTTGCCGTGGCCGGCACTGAATCGCCTCGCGCTGCCGCTGCTCCAACGCATGAGCCCGATCGGCGCCGCACCGTCCCTCGTGAAATTTTCCAATGCGGACGAAATGAAAACCGATCGCTAGTGTCCCCGCGCTTCATGTCCCGCTGGCTCCACCCTTATCTCCATCTCACGCTCACCGTGCTGCTCATCACGGTCTCCGAGATCTTTCTCAAACTCGGCGCCGATCAAACCGCGCACGCGCACGATTGGCTCGGCACCGCTTCGCTAGCCACCCGGCATGTCTGGATCGGCGCCGTACTCCTCGTGGGCAGTTCGATCACGTGGATTGTCACCCTGCGCACGCTGCCGCTCTATCTCGCCTTCACGCTCTGCAGCGTGATCCACGTCACCATCCCGCTCTGCTCCTGGCTCATCCTCGGCGACAAAATCACCGTGCTGCGCTGGCTCGGCATCGCGCTGGTGCTGGCCGGCATTTGGGTCATCGCGCGACCGGCGAGCCAGATCGAGGAACGCCCATGAGCATCACTACGATATCCTTGTTGATGGCCTCGCAGATCGTGCTCGTCCTCAGCCAGCTTTTCCTCAAGCACGCGATGAATCTCACCGATCGCGAGCCCCGTCCGTGGGCCGCGGTCGTCGCGCACTTCACGCTCTTCATTGCGTTGATGACGCTCTGGTTTTTGATGTGGCTCGGATTCTTGCAGACGATGGCGCTCAGCCAGGTTCTGCCCTGGGAAGGCCTCGCGCCGCTGCTCCTCGTCGTCGGTGCCGCAGTCTTTTTGAAAGAAAAGATCAACTCCCAAGCGTGGCTCGGGATGGTGCTGATCTCCGCAGGGATCGTGCTCGTGTCGCTAAGTTGAACCCCGGCGGGCGCCCGCCGATTCGACCGTCGAACGGTGGAGCGAGTGGCGGATGAAATTCGTGCCGAGATCCCAGATCGGGCCGGGAAAGCGTCGACAATCTTCCAACACCGCATCGAGCGCACCGACGAACCGCTCGATCTCCTGCTCGCCGATGATCAGCGGCGGCAGGATTTTGATTACGTCCATCGCATGCCCAGCAAGCTGCGTGAGGATCCGGTGCTTTTGGAAAAGCGAGGTCACGATCATCTGCGAGAAAAGCTCGCGCTCGACCTTGTGCAGCAGCTTCCAGCCGAGGCGCGTCGCGAGTTCTTCCGGTTCGTGAAATTCGATGGCGACCATCAGCCCGAGCCCGCGCACTTCCTTGATCAGTGAGTGCCGCTCTTTCAGTCCTTCGAGCCGCGCGAGCAGCATCGCGCCGGTGCCACGAGCCCGCTCGACGAGTCGCTCGTCATCGAGCACCTGCAGCGTCGCGAGGCCGCAGGCCATCGCGAGGTTGTTGCGGCCGAAGGTCGAGGAATGCACCACGCAGCGGTCGAGCCGGTTGAAGGTTTTCTGGTAGATCGCCCGCCGCGTGACCACCGCCGCGCACGGCACGTAGCCACCACTCAGCGACTTCGCGACTGTGACGATATCCGGCTCCAGCCCCCAATGCTCGAAGCCCCACCAGCGCCCGGTGCGGCCGAGCCCCGTCTGCACCTCGTCGCAGATGAACAGCGTGCCATAGGTCCGGCAGAGGCGTTGCGCTTCGCGGAAAAAATCGTCCTGCGGAAAATGCACGCCCTTGCCCTGCACCGGCTCGATGAGCAGCGCGGCGACGTCTCGTTTCGCCAGCAGCGCCTCGAGCGCAGGCAGATCGCCCATCTTCACCCGCGCGCAGTTCCCGAGCAGTGGGCCGAATCCTTCGCGGAAATGCTCGTCGCCCATCACGGAAAGCGAGCCTTGGGTGAGGCCGTGGAATGAACCTTCGAGCGAAACCAACCCCGCCCGACCGGTCGCGGCGCGAGCAAACTTGATCGCGCCTTCGACCGCCTCGGTCCCCGAGTTGCAGAAGAAGACCGCGTCGAGATGCGACGGCAGTTTTTTCAACAGCGCCTCAGCGAGCAGCCCGCTGAGCAGCGAGCAATCCATCTGCACCATGTTCGGCAAATCCATCTCGAGCACGTCGCGGATTGCCTGCCGTACCGCAGGATGATTGCGGCCGATATTGAAAACGCTGTAGCCGCTGAGGAAATCGAGATAGTCGCGCTCATCAAGGTCGTAGAGGTAGGCACCCTGCGCGCGCGCGTAGACGTGGTCGAAGCCGATGATGCGCTGCACGCTGACGAGCGTGGAATTCAGGTGCCGCTCGTGCAGCGCGTAGTTTTCGCCGAGGCGAGTGGTGATCAAGCTCTTCAGGTCGAGCGGCATCGTGGCGGCGAATCTACGCGGGCTTGTGGCCTTGGCGAGCGGGAAACCGGCGGCTGGGAAGGCGTCTCGGAAAATTGAGCACGCGCCCGCCGGCGGGTCGCGACGAAACCTCCGCTTGTCCTCCGCGCAGCCCTGCGGAAATTGACGCCTACCAAACATGGGCATCATCGGCGGCATTCTCCTCGTTCTCCTTTTTGGCGACCTGCTGTGGTGGTGGCGGGCCGATCGCGTGCTGCGGCGGTTTCCCCGCACCCACGGCTGGCGCAGCGCACTCGGCATTTTCATGGCCGCGCAATTCATCGGGCTCGCGCTGGTCCTCATCAGCCGCGGCTTCGATGTGGATTTCGGCAGCCTGCTCACGCACCAGTGGCTCACCGTCATCTACGTCTGGCACTGTCTGCTGCTCTTCCCGATGCTGCTGCTCTGGATTCCCTACGCGACGGCGCGGGCCATCGTGACCGGTGTCCGCCGGCTGCTGTCTCTGCGCGCCGCTCGTCGGCCCGCGCCGCCAGCTTTGGAAAGCGGCGAGCCGATCACCCGGCGCGAGTTTGCCCGACTGCTCGGCACTGCAGCTCCGGCGGTCGTCACGCTCGGCGCGGCTGGCGTCGCTTTGTGGCAGATCGAGCATTTCCGCATCCGCCGGATGACCATCGCGCTTCCCAATCTGCCCGAGGCGCTCGATGGACTGACGATCGCCCACGTCACGGATCTGCACGTCGGGCAGTTCACCCGCGGCGAGGTGCTCGACCGGATCGTGCGCGCGACGAACGACCTGCACGCCGACCTCGTGCTCTACACGGGCGACCTGATCAACTTCGCGCTCAGCGACCTCGATGCGGCGCTGGCCGTCGCCGGGCGCATGCGCGGCACCCATGGCTTCTTCATGTGCGAGGGCAATCACGACCTGTTCGAAGACGCCGCCGAGTTTCGTCGCCGCACGCACGCCGCGGGATTGGGACTGCTCGTCAATGAATCGAGCGTCGTCACCATTCGCGGCACGCCCGTCCAACTCCTCGGCCTGCGCTGGGGCGCGCGGGATAGCCATCCGCACGATCCCGCCAGCCGCGGCGATGGAGCGATCGCCGCCTCCATGGAAGAACTCCTCCCGCAGCGCGCGCCCGGCACTTTCCCCATCCTCCTCGCGCACCACCCGCACGCCTTCGATTTCGCGAAAGACATCCCGCTCACCCTTGCAGGCCACACCCACGGCGGACAGCTCATGGCCGCGCCGAATCTCGGCTTCGGGCCGATGCTCTACCGCTACTGGTCGGGGCTCTATCAGGATGCAAATCGCGCGCTGGTCGTCTCGAATGGTACCGGGAATTGGTTCCCGCTGCGCACCCGTGCTCCGGCGGAGATCGTACATATTACGCTTCGGCGCAGTTAAAGTCCTTGCCGATGCGCCGGATGGCTGCATAGTGCCGCCCGCGAATGTCGGGGCGTAGCTTAGCTTGGTAGAGCGCCTGGTTTGGGACCAGGAGGTCGAGAGTTCGAATCTCTCCGCCCCGACCATTTAGCGGCCAGTGCCGCTAAATCTGCCCGCACCGCTCGGCGGCCAGCAAAATCCCGGACGCTTTATCGAGCGTTTCCTCCCACTCCTTTTCTGGCACGGAGTCCGCCACGATCCCCGCGCCGACATGGAAATGCGCGCGCCCTCGCTCCGCGACGACGGTGCGGATGGCGATGTTGAACTGACTCTCGCCATTAAACCCAAACCAGCCGACAGCGCCCGTGTAGAGGCCGCGGGGCGTGGGCTCCAGCTCGGTGATGATTTCGCGTGCCCGCTTTTTCGGAGCGCCGGTGATGGACCCGCCCGGGAAGCACGCGCGGAGTGCCGCGATGTGGTCGATGCCCTCGCGCAGCTGCCCCTCCACCGTGGAGACGAGATGGAAAACCTGCTCGTAAGACTCCAGCTTCAGCAGCTCTTTCACGCTGACGCTGCCAAATTCGCAGACCGCCCCGAGATCGTTGCGCTCCAAATCGGTGATCATGACCAATTCGGCGGTTTCCTTCGGCGAGTTGCGAAGATCGTAGGCCGAGAGCGCGTCGGCATTCGGATCGGAACGGCGCGGGCGCGTTCCCTTGATCGGCCGGGTGCGAATCGCCCGACCCGACATCCGCAGAAAGGACTCGGGCGAACTGGAGAGAACGCTGCGGCCTGCGATCTCCACCAGCGCGGCGAAGGGCGCGGGCGAGTAGTGGCGGAGAGCCTCGTAAAACGCGAAGACGTTACCTTCCCAGCGAGCGGAGAATCGGTGGGCGAGATTGACTTGATAGATGTCCCCAGCGGCAATGTATTCCTGCGCGCGAGCCACGAGGCGACAGTAGTCCTCGGGCTCCATCTCCGGCGCAAACCGCGGCCCTTCTTCCGCCGAGGCAGTCGAGTCCGGGCGCAGATGCAAAGAAAGGTCGCCGATCTCATACCATTGCCGTTCGCCGTGCCGGTAGATGAGCGCGTCCTCGTAGATGCCGAAGCAGAACTGCCCGTCATATTCCACCCAGCCCGCCGCAAAACCATTCGGCAGGCCGACATCGCAGTGCGCTGCGCTTTCCCGCCCCGCCAGTGCCTGACGAAGCCGTGCCCAATCCTCATCCGTGCGGCCGCGCAGCACCTCCACTGGCCGTGCGGTCACCAGCGAAAGCTGCCCTGTTTCCCCGCCCTCGAGCGCTGTATCGAAAAACACCCGCCCGGGCAGATGCCTGCAGGCAGCAGCGGCCTCGGCAGGCGTAAAATCAAGCGCCACAGGGCGGGGCGCGGGAACAACAATCGGCATCGCTTCCGCTTGCGGGAGAACGCCGCACTTTTCAAACGAAATATTTCCGCTACCTTGCGCCGCTCAAAGCCATGAAAAAACTGCCCGCTCTCTTTCTCGTGACGATCCTCGCCGCGTCCGCTCCCACATGGCTCCGCTCTGCCGAACCGACCAGCGCCTTCGGCCTGACGCCGGCCAAACCCGATTCGCTGCTCCCCGAGGGCCAGGGCGGCCTTCCCCTGATCCCGGAAAACATGCCCGCGCTGGATCAATCCGCCTTCAAAGAGAAGAAGGAAAAAAAATCGTCCACCTCGGCCGCTGAGGATGCGCTGCGCGATCGGATCAAATTTCGCGCGGCGAAATCGAAAGCACAGAGCGATCCTGAGTTGCAGGCCCTCTGGGACAGCACCTTCAAGGCGCGCACCGATTACGAACAGCGCGAAATTTACACTAAGTATTACACCCTCCTCTGTGAGCGCATTGGCCAGATCGACAAGACGATCAAGAAGGAAGAACTCGAAGCGTTGAAGGGGCGCTACCTTTCCGCTTACGACCAGACCCGCATCGCACCTACGGAACCAACGACTTCGGCGCCGATTTCTGCTCCAGTTCCCGCAGCAAAGCCGACGAAAAAACGGTGAAGCAAAGGGTAGAAATACCATTTGTCGGGAGGGAAAATTGCTACTAATCTGGCGGCCCCTCAAAAACGGCGCTATCGTCTAGAGGCCTAGGACACTGCCCTCTCAAGGCGGGGACACGGGTTCGAATCCCGTTAGCGCTACTTGTATTTATGGGGCTTCCCGGCTGATTGACTTGAAAGCAGGACAAAAGCAGGACAAGTTTCTTCGTATGAAACGTCCGGCCAAGGTGAGTTCCAAGTCGAGTGGCTTTCCCGAAGAAATCAAAGCTGGGAACGTCACCGTTAAACTTTACCGCTCGACCACTCACGGCCGCGAGCTGTTCACCCTCGCCTACCGAGGCACGAACAATCAGCGGATCAGGTCGAGCTTTGCGGATCTGAAGGCCGCGAGGGTTGAGGCCTATGCGGTCGCAGCCAAAATTCAAACCGGACAGATCGACGTCCTGCAGCTTACTAGCGGCGATCGTATCGCCTATCAGCACGCACTTGCGGTTCTTACCTCCACAGGCACCACGGTCGATGCAGCAGCCGTGCAATTCGCCGAAGCCTGGAAAGTGCTGGCCGGGGTAGGGTCGATCGTGGAAGCGGCGGGATTCTTCGCCAAGCATCATCCAGTTGCGCTGCCGAGTAGAACAGTGACCGAGGTCTACCAGGAGTTCCTGGAGGCCAAGAAGGCCGACGCTGCCAGCGTCCGTTACCAACACGACATTCAGAGCCGACTGGGCAGACTTTCTCGTCACTTCACCGGACCAATTTCCGACGTGACGACCCAGGAACTTGAAAACTGGATCACTGGCTTGGGCTGCGGGGCCGTGGCTCGGAATAGTGTCCGCTCTTTGGTGATCACGCTATTCAACTATGCCCGCCAGCGAGGCTATCTCCCGAGGAATCAGCCTACCGAGGCTGATTCCGTCGCGATCGCCAAGGAACCGCCCACAACAATCGGAATCTTCACGCCCGAGCAGATGACTAAGATCTTGGGGAAGGCTGGCAACGAAGTCATTCCCTATCTGGCTATCGGAGGGTTCGCTGGACTTCGCCATGCTGAGTTGATGCGACTGGAATGGACTGACGTAAATCTTACCGAAGGCCACATCGAAGTGACTGCCGACAAGGCGAAGACCGCGCAACGAAGAATCGTCCCGATCTCAACGAACCTCGCGCTTTGGCTCCTCCCTCATGCCTTGAAAGGCGGACTACTCTTCAAGGGGCACGCCACACGCTTTCTAGGTAAAGTTACCAGGTTGGCACCTGAGTGTGATTTCGAGTGGCCGCAGAATGGTCTTCGGCACAGTTTCGCTAGTTACCGACTCGCCGTGTGCAAAAGTGCAGCCGAGGTCGCGCTGGAGATGGGGAACACTCCACGGGTAGTCTTCCAGAGCTATCGTGAACTGGTCTCCCGTGCTTCTTCGGAGAAATGGTGGTCAATCTCTCCTGTTAGTTCGGTGAAGAGATGACGAGACGTTCCCGTGGAAGACGCCAAGGTGGTCAGCCGCGCAGTCTCGATTGAGGAGGCAGGAGACTGGCACTTACATCGATGTATAGCCCGACAGTTTAATGCAGACATCCTGAGGGATACCTTTTTCTCGTGTGACATACGGGATGGTCATTTCCCAGCACCAGCACCGAACTTGGCGAAGCTGGAGTTGCGCTGTAGCGCAGGCCACCCTCGATCCAGAGTAAGGGATCGCCGGAAAATTTTCTCGCAACATTGAAAGGAACGTCTTGAAGACTTGTTGGTTTTCCAGAGGTCTATTCGGAACGACTTCCGCAAGGAAGAGATCACGCTCCTCTTCACCCTCGTCGCCACCCGCGGCTTCCCCGCAGATTTCTACCGTTTGATTATGCGTCCACGCGGAGCGTTTCCGAGCAAGTTCGCAACGCGCTGCTATGAGAGCCTCCCAGATATAGGAATGCTGCCATTTCAAGCACAGCTTCTCAAGCTCTGCGAATTCTCCGGCGGTCGATCGCCAGATAGCTATCCAAGTTCGCGTCACTCCATGGTGTAGGAGGTTCTCTAGGCGTCTCTCACGCCAGAATTCCCAGGGGCGAATGCCCCACTCCTCTACCAGCTTGCGGCTCACCATCGGCTCAACCTTTCGTGGTGACCGAGAGGCACCGCTACTGAGCTGCATCTGGCGGAACTCGCCGTCTCCGACCTCCAATAGAGCCGCGATCTCTTTTCCCGATTGGCAGAGCATCACTCGGAGCAGCACGGCGGGATGAACGTCTGATCTCTCGTTCGTCAGTGGCTGTGAGTGTTGCTTTTTTACAACAACCGAATTCGTGCCTTTCTCCTTAGCTGCGGGTTTATTCACCGCCCCATGTCATCTCAAGAATCACCAAAAGACCACACCCTTTCGCGATTCGGGAAAATGGCGACAACCGCGTACGCCTTGGGCGCATCAACACCAACCACCAAGGCAAGCACACCACAATGAAGACTTACCCCATCAACTCCCCAAAAACCGTCACACATGACGAACGTATTACGGTCAACCAAACCGCAGGGGCACAAGTCGAGGCGACGCCTCCGTCGAATCCTTCTGCAAACCTCCGCCCCGTCGAGATTCGACTCGTGCAAATTGAGGATCTTCACCCTCATCAGCTCAATGCTGAGATTTCCGGCGACACTGCCGATGAAGGCTTGATCGAGAGCATCAAGGTCAACGGCGTGCTCCAGCCCCTGCTAGCGACGCCCCACAATTTGGCTCTTCCGGGAATCGAGTGGGAAAACGAGTGGGGATTTGAGAATAGGGAGGGATGAATGAACGCGAATTTTACCGGGTGATTCTTGGGCTTGGAGAGCCGTGGGAAGTGCAAGAAGTCAAAGTGGACGCAGGGGGGCT
>JBBQYR010000109.1:0-15167 GCA_038208565.1 Chthoniobacterales bacterium | reverse complement strand
CGGCGGACGGCGGGCGCGAAGTGTCGGCGCGCATCCGGCAGCGCGACGCCGAGGATGGCGAGGTCCACTTTCATCGCCGGCGGCAGCGTGCCGGGGACGCCGCCGGATTCGATATAGATGCGCTGCCCGGCGGCTTCGATGAGGAAGGCAAGTGGTTCGCCGAGCACCCAGTCGCTCGGACGGCGTGGTGGGCTACCCGGTTGCAGACGTTCGCCCGGCATGGGCACGGAGCCGAGCAGGCGGTCGTGTTCGGCGGCGAGGACGTGGATCGTCCACGGCCCGATGCGGCGAACGTCGCCGTGGCGCACGGGGCGGCATTGGGAGGCGGGCAGGCCGAGCGAGCGCGCGAGATTCACCGCGGTCGGTCCCGCGATCAGACGTGCGCCGGTGCGGCGCATGATCGGCGGGACATCGAGCAGGTGATCGAAGTGTGCGTGCGTGACGAGCACCGCGTCGACCCGCTGCCGCACGCGCGCGAGTCCATACCTGAGCCGATCCTTGTCGGGCTCGATCGGCTGATTCAAAGCGACCGCGGACAAGCCCACGCGGCTGAAATACGGATCGACGAGCAGCGCGTGCCCGCCGGTTTCAAACTGATAGCCATTCACCCCGAGGTAGGTGATGCGGATGCCGCCCCGCGTCGGCGCACGATCCGCGACGACCAGCGAGGCGTGATCTTCCCAGCCCGCGAACACGCCGCGCGCGGTCAGCAGGAACAGAGCGAAGAGCACCAGCTTCATGGCCGGCGATGATGCGCCGGGCGAATCGGCGGCGGGAAGGACAAAGCAGCCCGAACTACGCGGACAGCGCTGCACGACCATGCGCGACCGTGAAGTCGAGTTCCGGCCCGATCGGCACGATGCGTGTCGGGTTGATGTCGTCGTGCGTGAAATAGTAGTGCCGCTTGATGTGGTCGAGATTCACCGTCTCGGCGATGCCCGGCTGCTGGTAGAGATCGAGGAGGTAGCCCTGCAAATTTGGGTAGTCGCGGATGCGGCGGACGTTGCACTTGAAGTGGCCGTGATACACCGCGTCGAAGCGCACGAGCGTGCAGAACAACCGCCAGTCCGCCTCCACGATGCGCGCGCCGAAAAGGTAACGGCGCGTGGCGAGCCGGGCCTCGAGTTCATCGAGCGCGGCGAAGAGCGCGCGGCAGGCTTTTTCGTACGGCGCCTGCTGGCTGGCAAACCCCACGTTGTAGACGCCGTTGTTCACCTTCTCGTAAATGAACGCGGAGAGCGCGCTGTGCTCGGGATCGAGGTCCGCCGGGAAAAGATCGACCTGCGCGCGACCGCCGAAGGCGTCGTTGAACATGCGGCAGATGTCGTCCTCGGAGTTGTTCACGATGCGGCGCGTTTCCGTGTCCCACAGCACGGGGACAGTCACGCGCCCGTCGAATTTCGGATCGCTCGCGACGTAGGCTTCGCTGAGGAAAGCAAAGCCATTCACCGGGTCGTGGCTGGAGCCCGGCCCATCGCGAAAGGCCCAGCCGCGTTCGTCGCGGATCGGATCGACCACGGTCATGCCGATCGCCGCTTCCATGCCTTGCAGCCTGCGGACGATCACCGTGCGACTGGCCCAGGGACAGGCCAGCGAGACGTAGAGATGGTAGCGCCCGGATGTGGCCGGAAAGGGCGTGGAGCCGTCGGTGCTCACGAGTCCGCGAAAGGCGTCTTCCTGTCGTGCGAAGGCGCCGTCGGCGGATTCTTCATCGGGAAACTGGGCCATGTCGAAAGCGGGGTTCTTTGGTGGATGAGAGCAATCGCCGATGAGCGGGAATCGAGCGCGTTCAAGATGCGAGCCACGCGCGGAGTGTCGTGAGGTCTTTCTTCATGTTCGCAATCATCTCCGGGCCGGTGCCGAGTTCCTTGTATTCGTGATGCTGGCAGAGCGGGCCGGCAAAGGACGACTTCTTCAGGTTCGTGAGAAAACTCTTCTGCACCATCCCGTCACCGAAAGCGCACCAGCGCGGCTGCCAGCCCTTCGCGCCTTTCTCCCAAAAGAAATCTTTGAGGAAAACGGCGACGTAATACGGCTCCATCAGTCGCGCCTGCACGGGCCACGAGAGCCCGCCTTCGAGCGTGGCGTGGCCGATGTCGAAGCAGACGCCGATCTGCTGCGGGTCGATGTCCCGCATCATCGTCCAGAGGTCCCAAAGCGGCGCTCCGACGTAGTCCGCGCCGGAGTGATTTTGCCAGCCGCCTTGCAGGCCGAGTTCCTTGTTCAGCGCGGCGAGATCCTTGAGCGCCGCGCCCACTTCGCGCACGGTTTCGGGCACCGGTTTGTCCTTCGTGTATTTAGTGAATCCGAGCCGGTATTTCTTGATGCCGAGTCTGGCCATGGTCCGCAGCACTTTCTCCGCGAGCGGATCGAGGCGGGTGATTTCCGTGGTCACGATCGTCACTTCCTTGCCGCGCTTTTTCAGCGCCTCGACCATCTTAGGTAAATCTTCCTCGACCCGCTCCGGCGCGATCTGGCCGGACTTCGAGCGCACCGGGCACTCGATGCCATCCCAGCCGATATCGGCGACGAGATCGGCCGTGTCGTCCGGGCTGAGCTGCGCGAAAGGTTTGCTGAATGCGATGATCTTCCAGGGCGCCGTGGAGGGCGCGGCGGCGAAGACTGGACGCGCCGCGGTCGAGGCGGCGGCGGCGAGCGCGGTGGTTTTCAGGAAATGGCGGCGGGAGGAATCAGCGGGTGTGAGCATGGGTCGATGGTGGTTGGCTGGTCAAAAGGGTTACGGCTTCTTCTCGGCGGGCGCGTGATCGCTGCGATTGATGCTCACGATCTCAAGCGTGCCGGCGTCGTCCGGGCGAATCCAAAAACGCCCGCGGTCGAACATCACGCCCTGCCAATTCGCAAAGGCCTGCTCGACCTTGGCCGCTGCGATCGTCTGCTTCAGGCTCGCGGTGAAAATTCTCGGATACTGCGCGAGGAATTCCTGGCGATTGCGGACTGCGCCGGTCGCTTTGCCATTCCACGCGCGGAGTGGAAATTCCACGAGCTTCGCGACAGCCGCGCGGTCATCACTCGCGACGGTTTTTTGCAGGCGAGCGAGAAAGGCGGACACGTCTTCTCTTGTCGTGCCGGCGCTGGAAAACGACGCGCTGCCCTCGATCTGCGCGGCCGCGGGCGGAGCGACCGCGACGACGAGAACAAAAGTAGCGGCGATGAAGAGATGGCGGAGGCGTGAGGACTTCATGGAGCGGTATCGAGGAGCAGCACCCAATCCTGCGCTTCGCCGCTGGTCGGCGGGGTGAACTCCCGCGGTTCGCGATCATTGGCGATTGTCGTCGGCACCAGTTTTTTTCCCGTGCGCGGATCGAACCACGCGGCGTTCAGTTTCTTTGCCGAGAACTTCCCGAGCACGACGCTGAAGGAACGCCCGCTCGCGCTATAGATGATCGCCCAACTCGAATCCGCTCCGCGCAATGCCTGACAGTGCGCGGCGCCATCGCCGAGATCGCTGACGAGCAGCGTTTGATCCGGCACGCGTCCCACGAGCGGGCGGTTTTCGAGCAGCTTTTTGGCGTAGCCGACCTGTGTCGAGCCCGGCAGCTTTAGCGCTTCCTTCCACGGGGTGCGCTGATCGACCGGCGGCTTTCCTTTTCCGTCCCACATCGCCCAGATGGAATGCGTGCCGTAGGTGTGACCGCAAGCGCCGGCGAGCAGGCCCCAGTAGCAGAGCTTGCGCACGTCCCATTCATCGAACCACTGCGTCTTCGTCTTGTCGCTGCGCACGGGGTGATCCTCGTAGGCGGGTTCGCCGTCGAGCGTCGGCTTCGGTGGCATCATCGCGAGATCTTTCGCGACCATTTTGTAGTTCGGTCGGTTCCGGTCGCCGTGCCCGCTTTGCAGCATGTTGAAATCGAGCCACGGCTCGGCATGCACGTATTCGCTCGAGGACCGTCCGCCCATCGGGTGGTAGGTAATCAAGTGAGCGCCGCCGTCGCCCGCGCGTAGTCCCGCGGCCATGGCGCGCCAGATTTCAAGGTGCGCCGAGTTTTCCACCGGACGATCCCCGCCCACGATCCAGATGATCGGCTTGTCCTTGTAGCGACGACCCAGCCATTCACCGAAAATGCGGGCATTCTCCGGCGTGAAGATTTCCGGACCTTTGCCCCACTTCTTGTTCACCTTATCGCCCCAGGTCGGGAGAAAACCGACGCGCATTCCGAGCGATGCGGCTTTGTCCACGATGTAGTCCACGTGCTGAAAGTAGGGCTCCAGTGGTTTGGTCGGATCGTTGTTCTCCAGCGGCAAATGTCCGTAAGCATTGGGCTCCACGAGCCCGCCAAATTCCGCCAGCGCCACCGCTTGAATGACGTTGAATCCTTTGGTGGCCCGGTCCGCGAGGTAGGCGTCCGCGTCTTCGCGATTCAAGCGATGGAAAAGCTCCCACGCGGTATCCCCGAGGTAGACCCACGGCTTTCCATCGGCGGTGATCAGGGTGCGATGATCGTCCGCGACCTTGAGCCGCGGGAGCGGTTCGGCGGCGATGGCGAAGGAGGCGCAGGTCAGCAGCAGGGCGGTCAGGCGGGTGAGCATGGGGCGTGGGCGATTTGATGCGGGGGAGGAACGTTCCGGCCAGCCGAAGAATTTGCCGCTCAGCGCACCGTGTCCACAGCTTTCCTGTCCAGCATGCTCCGCCAGCGGCTCACGACATCCTTGGCCGCGGCTTCTACGCGGCGCAGCGCCAACTCGTCGGCCCCTGCTTCAACGGGATCGGTCGCCGACCATTGCGAACTCTTGTCCGCGCCCATGAGCTTTTGGAAATCGGCGAAGTTCGCCGCGGTGAATGACGACTTGTCCACGCGGAGACTGCCGAGATCGTAGCGATTGCCTTCGCCCTGCCAGATCGTGTTGGGAAAAAGCAGGATGCCGGGTTTCGGTTCGCCGCTGAAGACGCATTGCTTCGCCGACATCGCGCCTCCGGGCGTGATGTTGACGTTCAATCCCACGAAGGTGCAACGCTCGGCCTGCAGCTTGGAGTTTTTGTTCACGCGGATTTCCTGTGGGCTGTCGGCACGCCGGATGAGCACGTTCTTGAAGACGACCGACGAAAGGCCTGCCTGTGGCCGATCGCCGTGTTGCGAGACCTCCACCGCCCGCGCGGCGCGGCTTTCGATGAGCGCGTTTTCGATGCTGTGCGGCGAGTCGCCGATGAAGAAAATGTCGTAGCCGAGGCAGTCCTTGATGAAGACGTTCTTGAAATGCGTGACGCTGGAGACGGTGTCGCAGAGGCCGGTGGAATTGCCGATGCTCACGAACCCATCGATGCGGCACTCGGCGGTCTCGTGCGCGCTGAAGCCGTCGTCGCCGCACTCGATGGCCGCGATGTTTTCGAAAATCAGATCGCGCGCGTCGCCGTGGATGTTGAAGCCATCGTTGTGGACGTGCGTGGCGATGATGTTGCGGATGACAAGGTGCGCGCTTTTGCCGCTGAGGACGACGCCGCTGGAGCGGATCGGCGCTTCGATGCGCGCCTCGGCGAGTGACTTCGCCGGATCGATCTTCACGTAGAACGCTCCCGCCCGAGGAACGGAGTCCCAGGGTTTGCCGTCCTTGGTTTCGCGCGTGATCGGCGCATCGGGCACGTAGGTCCATTCGCCCGGCGCGAGTTCTTCAGGCGTCTTGAGCGCTGCACTCGGGCCTTTGCTCGTGCGACCCATGTGGCTCATCTTTCCTTCGAAGACGAAGAACCAGCGCCCAAGGATCGCGCCGTTGATCGTGGTCAGACGGTCGCAGCGGTAGAGACCGGGCGCGACCATTGGCCAGTCCTCCGGACGCAGCGACTCAGCGCCATCGAGCACCGCGCCGTGGCCATCGAGGATGATCGGGCGCCCGGGTTCGCCGCGCTTGTTGGAAAGGTCCGCGGACTCGCGATAACGCGCGGGCGCCAGATGGATCGTGTCACCCGGCTGCGCGAGCTTGATGGCGCGGGCGATGGTTTTCACCGGCTGAGTGCGACCGTCGTGGGCGTCGTTTCCTCCGACCGGATCGACGCGAAGACTGCGGGCCTGCTCCGGCGCAGCCGCCGTTGGACGGCGGGCGTGCGCGGCTTCGTCGGATTGCGGGTCGGCTTCGCTAAAGGTGTTCTTGGCCTGCCGGAGATCGAGCACGCGCCACGCGAGTTCGGCGAGCGCGGGGTTCTCGCGCTGGTCGCGAAATTTTTTCAGCACGGCGCCGCCTTCATCGCCGAAATCGAGCAAGGCATTGCCGACGGGGCGATAACCCCAGTCAGCATCCGCGGGGGGCTGAGGCCGCGCGTATTGTGGAAAGCGCGCTTCGAGAGCCGCGAGCATTTTGGAACGCAGTGCCGTCAGTTCCGGTTCGCGGCGCATAGCGATGACGCCGAGCGAAACGGCGGCGCGATTCGCCACGGCGGGATCGGCGTGATCGAGAGCGAGGAGCAGTCGGTTCGCGGCGTCCGGGGATTTGCCGATATTGCCGAGCGCCTCCGCGGCGGCGAAGCGCGTGAAGCGGTCCGAGTCGTCGAGCGCGCTGGAAAATGCGGGGAGTTGATCTTTGGGTCCGAAGGGCATGAGCGAGCGGATCGCGGCTTGCCGGACACGGCTACTGGCGTGCGCGGTCAAGGACTTCGCCAAGTCCGCGGCGGGCAGCGGTTGCAACCGGCGCAGCGCGATGACGGCGCACTCCATGAGCATGTGGTTGCCACGTTTCTCCACCGCCGAAAGCAGCGCGGCTGCAGATCGTGGATCGCGCACCTGCCCGAGCGCGAGTGCGGCCATGCAGCGCACGCCATTTTCCGGATCATCGAGCGCGGCGGTCAGCGTCGGTAAAACTGCATCCGCTAGTTTCGCGCCGGTCTTGCCCAGGGCCTGCAAGGCCATGCGCCGCTCGATGAGATTCGCGGACTTTGCGAGCGGGATGATCTCGGCGGGCGGCGCGACGAGTTCGCCGTCGATGATCTGCCCGAGGGCCCGGAGGCGCGACCACAGGTCCGCGCTGCGCAAGGCTTCAGCCGTCTGCACCGCCACATAACCGCGCGCGAGATGCTGCGTGTCATCGCTGATCGCGAGGACGCACGGCACGCGCTCCTGGTGCGCGGCATTCCACCGCTCGGCGAATGGCCCGCTGGTCATGAAGCTCACCTCCACATCGGTGCCACGGCTGAGAAAGCGCAGGTCGGCGAGCGTCTTCTCCTGCGCGCCCGGCGCGACATTTCCATACACGCAAAGCGCATCGACGAGCCCTTCACGCACCCACGTCTCGATGTCGAGATGATGCGCGCCCGCAGTCATCATGATCTCCGGCACATTCCACGTCAGCGGTGAGTGCGGGTCGTTGCCGTTGATGATCATCCCGAGCTTCACGCCGTGCGGCTGCAGGGCGGCGCGCAGTTCGCGGAGAAAAGCCGTGAGGTATCTGCCCCGCAGTCGCAGCCAGTCTTCGCGGGTCGCGCCGCGCTTGAACGGCTCCTTCGTGATGTCGATGCCGTGTAGCTTCTTGAAGTCGCGCACGATCGGCTCGCTGTAGCCGAATTCGTCCTGATACCGCATCGAGTAGTTTTCGACGTAGGTCAGGAAAGTGATGCCGTCATAGCCCGCCTTGAGCGTTTCTTGCACGGTCAGTTCGACGAGCGCGCGCCGGGCTTCGGGATAAGCCAGTTCGATCGGGCCGCCCTGCCGGCGCGTGCCAAATTTATTCGCCGGCGCCCACTCCGGATGAGCGAGGCGCAACTTGCTTTCGAAAGGGAATGGGTAGTCGCCAAAAGTCGGCGTATCGGCTTGCGCGCCCCAGTCCCACAGGCTGCCGACGCCCCAGATTTCCATCCCACGAGCGTGCGCTGCTTTCACCGCGAGTTGATCGGGCTGCACCTCCGCGTAAAGCTGTTCCAGCCACGTCCAGAGCGAGTGGTAGCGCGGGTTTTCCGGACGGGCCTGCATCGTGGCCAGCCACGAAGCTTCCTCCAGCCCGCGCCAATAAACGCGGCGCACGCGGTTGACGTTTTTGAAAAGGTCGAACGTGGCTTCGATGCTCGCGGGCGAGTCGATCGGCAGCGACGAACCGAGGAAATGGTTGTCGCCGGTGCTGACGTAGCAGTCGAGAAACGCAGGCTTGGCGGGTTCCGCGGAACGGACGATGGAGGTGAGCGCGAGCAGCGCGCAGCCAAGAGCGAGGATGGGGGATTTCATGGGGCGGAAAGGGAACGGAGCGACGGCCGTCCTGGCCTCATGGGGTGCGGCGGCCAAGCAGTTCGTGGACCTTTCCGATGATCCGCTCCTCCACCGTCGGCGCCCAGCGGCCGGGCAGGCTGCTGTAGCGCATCGAGTCGCCGCCTTCGTAGCCGCCTTCCTCCAGCACGCGCTTGCTCGGGATGTAGCCCATCACGTCGTTGCAATAGCCCGCGACCCAGACAGGTCCGCCGGTCAGCTCGCGTTTCAGCCGGAGCGAATAATCCACGACGACCTCGCCGCCGAGGCCGATGAAAGTCAGCCCCTTGCCGAAGCGAATCGTCTGCACCGGATACGGATAACTTTCGGGAACTTTCCCATCCTTCTCGAGGCGCTCGAGTAGGCGCCGGCCGTGGCCAGCGACATACTTGTCCTTGGATTTGAGTTCTTCCTCGAAGGTCGCGCGCGTGAACGGCGCGAAGTCGATGCTCACGTCGGCAAACGCGGTCTGCAGCGGGCCGGACAGCGTGTGCGGAGGGCCTTGCAACGCGGCGTCCACCGCAGTCGCGAGCGCGCGCCCGTGATACTGCGCGAGTTCGATCCGGCCGCGCGGATACGGATTCTGATCACCACCGCAACCCGAGACAAATAGCGCCACGGCCTCGGGATGCTCGGCCTCGACGAATTCCTGCGCGTAGCCGGCGTAGTCGCCGCACCATTGGTAAAAGCTGAGCGTGGTATTGTGGCAGGCGTAGCCGAAGAGGACGGCCCGCAGTTTTCCGGCCGCATCGGCGACGCGCAGCACCGGCACCGCCTGATCCACCGGGCCGTTTGGGTTTGGCGCGAGTTTGGCATTCGGCTCCTCCGGCGGCAGGGCGTAGTCGCGCCGGCGGTTCATGGCGAAGCCGCAGCGCGCGTGGTGATAGCTGAGTTGCGCGGGTGCGAGTTGTGCGAGCGCGTCGGTGACCAGCCTGGCCAGCGTGTCTTCGAGAAATTTTCCGTAAGCCTCCGCTTTGTCCGCGCCGCCAAATTCCGCAAAGATGCCGGGCTTGCCCGCGAGACGAAACTCCGGCCCGCAATGCGTGTGCGAGACATTGAGCAGCAGCGCTTCGGGTTTCAGCGCGAGCCGCTGGACCAGCGCGGTGTGCAGCGTGCGCGGCACGCCGATGAGATCGAGCGTGACGAAGACGACGCGCTTTCCGACCGCGTCTTCGATCGCGAGCGCCTTGGCGAAAAGTTCCTGCGCGGTGCCGTCCGCGGGTTTGTTGCGCGAAGCGTAACCTGCCATCCACATCGGTTCCTTCGGCGTGATCGTGGCTTTGGTCGCCGCGGCTTTCCATTCGAGTTCCGCGGCGCTGGCGAAGACGCTCAGTCCGACAAGGATCAAGGCGATGAGTTTCATGGAGGGATGGATGGGTTAGGGAATTTTTAGCAGCTCGTCCTGCGTCCAGGAGTCCTGCCGCTTGGCTTCGGCGGAGCGGATGGCTTTCACCTGCTCGGGGCTGACGGGCTCGGCGCCGTGGTCCCATTCGCGGCGGATGTAGGTGAGAATGGCGGCGAGTTGATCGTCGGCGAAGACGCCCATCGGTGGCATGTCGAGGCTGTAGGTGGTGCCTTTCACTTTCAGCGGGCCGCGCACGCCGTGGAGCGCGATGCGCGCGAGGCGTTCGTGGGAGCCGAGCACCCATTCGCTGTCGAGCAGCGGCGGGGCGAGTCCGTCGAGGCCCATGCCGTGTGGTTGGTGGCACGCCGCGCAGACGCCGGCGTAGAGCGCCTTGCCCATGTCGAAGCGCGTCTGTTCGTCGGCGGTGAGCGCGCGGGGCGGGGTGAAGCCGGCGGGCACCGGTTTGCCCGGCCACGTGAGCATCGTCGCGGCTTTTGCGGCGGACGGTTCGTCGAGCAGCGCGGGCTTTGTTTCCAGTTTCACCGGGCGTCGCGCGGCTGCGGTGGCATCGAAGACGAAGCCGGAGAGCAGGGCGGTGCGTTGTGCTGGTGGAAGGTTTTGCGCGAGCGCGAGGAAGCGCGTGATCCGGGCGGCGTTGCGTTCGGCGGCGACGCTGCGGGCCAGGCCGGCGACGAGGCGCTTGCCGCTCGCCGACGAAGCCTGCGGATTGTCCAGGGACTGTTCGAGGAGCTCGAGTTCGCGCCCGGAGACGCCGCTCAGGACAGCGTCGGCGAGGAAAGCGTGGTCCGCCGCGCGCAAAGCGAGGGCGACGATGGCGCTGTCCGCTTTGCTGTCGCGAGCTTCTCCGAGAGTGAGGACGAGCTGAAGCTGCACCTGCGGATCGGTTTCCGTCGCGGTGTGGGCGATGAGGCTGGCGATGGCTTCTTCGCGAGTCGCGCCGGCGAACAGGCTCTCGCAGCAGCGCACCGCGGCGTTGCGTACGCGGGCATCGGAATCGGCGAGCGCGCCGCTGAGCACCGGCCAACTCGATTTCTGCATCCCGTCGAGGGCCCACAGCGCGTGCAAGCGCCCGCGCCATGACTTGCCGTGGCGCGCGAGCTCTTCCAGCGCGGATGAGACGGATGCGTCGCTGCGTTCGACGAGCAGGCGCTGCGCGGTTTCGCGATTCCACGAGTTGGGGTGCGAGAGCTGCGCGACGAGTTCCGCGGGAGACAGCTTTGAAAGGTCGCGGTCAGGCGGACGTTTCGCGCCGTCGGGGACGATGCGCCAGATGCGACCGAGCCCGCGTGGCTGAGCGAGCCCGCGATCTTCACTCTGCTGGCGCAAGTAGCTGGTGAGCGAGATGCGGTGCTGGATCACGCCGCGGTAGAAATCGACGACGTAGAGCGCGCCATCGGGACCGGTAGTGAGATTGACCGGCCGGAAACGCTCGTCGGTCGAGGCGAAGAATTCCTGCTCATGGTAAGCCTCGCGCGCACTAAGCGTGCCTCCGTTCGCGGAGAGGAGGTCACGTTTGATGAGGTTGCCCGCCGGTTCGCAGATGAACGCATTGCCGTAGAATTCCTTCGCGAAGAGGTCGCCGCGATAAATCCACGGCGCACAAGCCGCAGTGAATTCCTTCAGCTTGAAGTCGCGCAACATCTCCGGGCGATAGCCGCGGTTGATGCCCGGATTCACGCGGATCGGCCAGACGAACTGCTCGGCCGCGACTTTCACATTCGCGCCGGTAGGGCGGGGAAAGTGGGCGTTGCGAATGAGGTAGTGCGAAGGCGCGATGTCGGCGCGCAGGTGGTCGCTGTTGGAGTTGTGGAAGAGGTGTCCCCAGTCGTCCTGCGTGAGACCCCACTGGCCGCGGAAGCTGGAAACCGCGCGCTCGAAAGTGCCGTCGCGATAGCGAAAGCGCGCGGCGTAGGCGCCGCAGTAGATCCAGTTGTCGAGCGACCAGAGCGGGCTGTTCGGGGCGCGCTCCGGATTGGCCAACTCGGGGCGCGCCGGATCGACCTGGATGCCAAAGTCCACCGCGACATCGACCTTCGAGTCGGCCTTGCCGTCGCGATTTTTGTCCGGGCAATACCACAAGTTTGGCGGTGCTCCGATGAGCGCGCCGTCGGCGACGAGGCAGATCGCGCGCGGCATCACGAGCTGGTCGAGGAAGACCTCGCTCCTGTCCATTTTGCCGTCGCCGTCGGTGTCGGTGAGGATGACCACGCGGCCCGTCGGTTGGTCTTCGTGCGTGCCGTCGAGGTCGGGCATGTAGCTGCGCATCTCGACGACCCAGAGTCGCCCGTCCGGGCCGAACTGCGCGGCGACCGGATCTCCGACGAGCGGTTCGCTGGCGACGAGTTCCACCTTGAAGCCCGGCGCGAGTTTGAAGGTCTTCGCTTCCTCTTCCGCCGAGAGCGCGGGGGAAGCCGGGATGAGATCTTTAGGGACGATGGGCGGCTGCGCTTCGCCCGCCTTGTCGCCGATTTGCGCCGAGACTGGGAACGCGCCGGCCAGGAGAACGATCGCGAGGCTGGAGAGCGTTTTCACGTGATGGGCGACTTAGCGAGTGGCCGGTGCCGGAGCGTCGATGGGCTTGCGGACCTGCACGCGTTTTTCGCCCCAGCCGTATTTGGCGGCTGCGCTTTGCGCGTAGCTCCAGGGCTTTTCGTCGGCGCTGTAGATGGCGACGGTCGAGCGTTCCGCGGCGAGGGCGACGGCTTGCGGGAGATCGAGGTGGCGGAGGACGTTGAGGTAAATCGGGCCGTCCTTGTGCGAGGCCGGGAGCGCGTGCAGGTCGAGGCGCGTGACGTCGGGGATGAAGAGCGAGGCGTAGAGCGCATTGGCCGCCATCGTCTTTTCCGCCTGCAACCAGAGCGGCGTTTTGGCGAAGCCGGGCAGCGCGCGCAGGGTCGTGGCGGCACGGCGGATGTCCCAGACCTGGCCGCTTTCGAGCGATTCGCCGAGGAGCAGCAGGCGGCGGCGGAGGTGGGTTTGTTTGACGGGCGAAAGCGCCGCCCAACTCGTCGGGCCGGTGCCGCGCGGGCAGACGTAGGCCATCGCCCACTTGGTGCCGGTCAGCATCTTGCTCTCTTCGGCGAAGTCTTTTTCGTTCGGCGTCGCGCCGGGAAATTGCTCGGGGAAAGCGGCGGCGGCGAGCGCGCGAAAGTCGTCCCAGCCGTGATCGTCGAGCGCGTTCAGCACCACGAGTTCGAACGCCTCGGGTTTCATGTCGGCGCGCTGGAGCAGCCAGAGCGTGAGCGGGATGTCGGCCTCGCTGGTGAAGTCCACCTGGACGAGCCGTAGCCCTTTCGCGGCGAATTCCTTGGGCGTCGCCGCGGCAGATGCGGGCTCACTTTCCGGCCACGCGCGGAAGCAATCGCGCCGCAATGCCGCGAGCCAGCCGTCGCGGAGCTTGGACCAGTCGGCATTGGCGGGCGGCTCGGCTTTCGCGGTGAAGGCGGGGACGAAGAACTCATCGACCGTCGTGACCTTCTCGTCCTTCGGCAGCTCGGTGAAGACTTTGAGGTAACGCGGCTCGTGCATCTTGCGCGCGGGCTCGTCGATCAAGTCCATCCGATCCGCGCCTTTCAGCCAGCGGTTGATCCAGTTGAACGCACCGGTGTTGAGCGGCTGCGTGTCCTTGTGCGGGCCTTCGGCGATGTGCAGGCCGATGTTTGGCTCCTGCCCGATCTTGCGATAAAGCGCGCGGGTGCGGTTGTAGATTTCCACCACGCCATCGAGCGGGAAGATGGCGTCGTCGTCGGTGTTCGCGATCAGCAGGTGGCGCGGCGCGATGAGCGCGGCGAGGCGATCAAAGTCCCAGCGCTCGGTGTTCACGTGAAACATGCAGTCGCAGTGACCTTCGATCGCGCCGTCGAGGATGTGATTTTTCATCGTGGTGATGCCCGCCGTCGGCACCGCGACCTTGATCCGCTCATCGAGCGCCGCGACCCACCACGAATACGCGCCGCCGCCGGAACGCCCGGTGATGCCGAACTTCGTCTTGTCCACCTCGGGCCGCGTCTCGAGATAGTCGAGCGCGCGGATACCGTTCCACGCTTCCACGCCCGCCGGGGTGTAACCGCGCGCTGGCCACCACCAGCGCGCTTCCTTGTAAGTGCCGTGATGATAGCCGCGGATCTCGCCGAGCTGGATCGTGTCGATGATCAGGCAGACGTAGCCGTGCCGCGCGAACCACGAGCCGTGGTGCTGGTAACCGGTTTTGTTGCCCATGCTCACGCCGTCCTCGACGACGTTCGCGTGGCCGCACACGTAGAGGATCGTCGGCAGCGGCTGCTTCACTTCCTTGGGTCGGTAAAGGTTGCCCGTCACATACACGCCGGGCAGCGACTGGAAGTGCAGCTTTTCCACGACGTAGCCGTCGCCCTCGATCGTGCCGGTGATGACCGGCTTGAGGTCGCTGCGCGCGGGCCAGGGATCGAGTCCGAGCATGCGCTGGAGCTGGCGGCGCATCTCGGTTTGCTTTGCCGGCCAGTTTTCGCGCGTGATGTCTTTCGTCCAATCCGCGGACGAGAGTTCGGCGACACGGCGCGCGCAATATTGGTCGAAGGGCGGGGGAATCAACTCGCGCGGTTCCTTGCGGGCGGTTTGGGCGTCGGCGATGGAAACGAAGGCGAGCAGAGGCAACACGATGACGCGCAGTTTTGGGAGAAGCATGGTGCGGAGAGTGGCGAAGAGGCGCTCGGCTAGGAAAGCATCGAATGTGCGATTTTTTAGAAGCTAATTTTCCGAACCGATGAAGATCGCACTTGCGCCTCGAATCTTCTCGCGCTTCAACTCCGTCACTTCTCCTCCCGCGTCATGAACAAATTCCTGCTGGTCCTTTCGCTCGCCCTTTCTTCGCCTCTTCTCCACGCGGGGGTGAAGGTCGGTTTTGCCGAGCGCGACATCACGCCGGAGGTCGGCATGGAAGTGCCGGGCGGCTACGGGAAGTCGTTTTCGAAGAAGATCCACGACCCGTGCAAGGCGCGCGCCGTGGTCTTCGACGATGGCAAAAAGAAGGTCGCGATCGTCGGGCTCGATGCGCTCGTCGTCCCGCGTCCGCTGGTGCTGGAGGTGCGGGCCTTGATCGAGAAGCGGAGCGGCATTTTACCCGAGGCGGTGCTGATCGGCGCCTCGCACTCCCACTCGTCCGGACCGCTTGGGATGGTGCTTCCGGGGGAATTCGATCACGCATCGGATCTCGTGAAGGATCTCGCTTACAACAAGTCGTCGTGCGCCGACGCGGGCTACATGGCCAAGGTGCGCGACGCGATCGTCGAGGCGGTCGTCGCCGCGCACGACGGACGTGGAGAGGGCACGGTGGGCTTTGGCACCGGCAAGGAGGAGACCGTCGCTTTCAACCGCCGCATCACGATGTGGAATGGCCTCGCCTATTCCCATCCGGGCAAAGGCAATCCTGACAATGTGGACTTCGCCGGGCCGGTCGATCCCGAGGTCGGCGTGATCGGCTACTGGAATCCCGAGGGCAAGCTCGTGGGCTGCGTGGTGAACTTTGCCTGCCACGCCACGACGAGCGGCCCGTGGATTTCCGCAAACTGGATTTATTACATGGAGCGCGTCATCCAGGGCTTCTATCCCGACGCGAAAGTCGTCTTCCTGCAAGGCGCGTGCGGCGA
>JBBQYR010000108.1:0-15191 GCA_038208565.1 Chthoniobacterales bacterium | reverse complement strand
ATTCAACGCCGGCGAGTTCTTCTTCCCGCAACAGCGCGCGAGCGTGCTGCCCTTCCTCATCGTGACGGGCGGGCTGGTCGGGTTGCTGATCGTCTTCGCCGCGCGGCGCGATCGTCAGCGCGTCGGCGAGTAGTCGGTCGCTTTGAGGAAGAGCGACTTCACGCCATCCGGCACGGTCAGCGAACCGCCGCCTTTTTCCTCGCTGGCCTTGCGGGCCGCGACCCAGTCCGGGTCGGCGCGGAACCCCGCGAACGAAGCCTTGGCGGCATCCTGGCTGGCGTGGGCGAGCAGGTAGATAAGCGTGTTTTCCGCGCCCGCCTGATCAGGCATGAGCTGCCAGTAGACGAAATTGGACATGCCGTGTTTGGCGAAGAGTCCGACGGTGTGGTCGCGGAATCGCGCGTGGAGCAGCGGTAGATTGTTCGGCGTCGTGGTGTAGGTGCGCAGTTCGAAGACGCGTTCGCCTTTGCCGATCGAGGGTTGGGCCAGCGGCGAGTAATCCGTGGCGGTCAGGAAACGCTGGTCCACTTTCTCGACCAGCTTGCCGTTGGCTTCAGATTCCGTCTTCGCTTTCACCCAGTCCGGATCGGCGCCGAAGGATTTCCACATGGTCTCTCTCGCCTCCCGGCTCGGATACATCAGGACGAAAATGACTTTGTTCTCCGTGTTGTTGATCGGCACCCAGTAGCCGAGATCCTTGATGCCATGCTTGCCGAGCAACTTGACGACATGGTTGCGGAAGCGCGCGTGGAGGTCGTCAAGCTTGCCGGGCGCGGCGGTGTAGGTGCGCATCTCGAAGACGCGCGTGTCTTTTTCGGCGGCGACGGTGGGGAGAATCATGGCGAGCATGAGGGTGGCGAAGATGGGGAGAAATTTCATCGCGGCGACTATGCCGGAGGTGGGCCGGATTGAGAAGCGCGGAAACGGCGACTCCTCTGGAGTGTTTAGAACAACACTCTGTCATCCTGAGCGAAGTCGAAGGATCTCCAATATCCTGCGTCTTCACCCCGTCGTTTTGTCGAACGATGCTGCGAAGCCGACCGCGCGGGTGAGGAAAGGCGGATGCGAGAGATCCTTCGACTTCGTTCAGGATGACACCGAGCTATCTTTCAGACACTCCCTAGCGCATCGGGCCGATCGAGATCGCGACCCGCTGGCTGCCTTGGTTGGGATCGAGATCGCTGCTGACCAGGAAACCGGCGCGTTCGAGCGCGCTGCAGGCGGTGACGAATTCCTTGGCGCCAGCTTCAAGGAGGCGGCCCGGTGGCGATGGGTGGTAAATGCGGGAGCAGCACGTCGGGCATAGGTGGCGCGGGGAGGGCGAGTGCGGGCATGGTCGCCGGGGCGGGCGGAGCGGGTGCGGTGAAGGTCGCTCGCTCAAGGAGTTGCCCGAAATGGAAGGCGCCGAATCCGCCGACCGCCGCGCAGAGGAGACCTGTGAAGACGAGTCCGACGCTCAGGAGTTGGAGCGTCTCGATTTTCACGAGGGCATTCATCTGCCAGCGAGCTCCGCAAATTGTGAGATGAAAATCAGCGCGCCACCGCTCGACGGGCTTGCCGACAAGCTCCGCGGCTCGTCCCGTCTCCGACTTTACTGCGCCGTGATCGCCGCGCGTTCGTTGCCGAGCGCGCCGGTTTTTTCGAGGAAGTAGTCGTAGCCGCCGGGATACGCGCGGACGGCGCCGGTGTTCACGTGCAGGACTTTGGTCGCGAGCTTGCGGATGAAATGCACGTCGTGACTGATGAAGACGAGCGTGCCTTCGTAGCCCTCGAGTGCGAGGATCAGCGACTCCACGGTATGGATGTCGAGGTGCGTCGTCGGCTCGTCCATGAGCAGGAGGTTCGGCGGATCGACGAGGAACTTGATGAGGTTGAGCCGCGTCTTCTCACCACCGCTGAGCACGGGCGTTTTCTTGTAGATGTCGTCCTTGCGGAAAAGGAACGACCCGAGGATGCCGCGCGCCTCGTTTTCGCTCAGCGTGCCGTTGGCATCCATGACTTCCTGGAGCACGCTCTTGTTGGCATCGAGCGTGGCCGAGCGGTGCTGGGAGAAGTAACCGATCTTGGCGTTCAGCCCCGGCTTACGTTCGCCTTTCTGGAATTCCAGCACGCCGGCGAGGATCTTCATCAGCGTGCTTTTGCCCGCGCCGTTCGGGCCGACGAGCACGGTGCGTTCGCCGCGTTCGATGGCGAGGTCGAGCCCGCGATAGACCACGTTGTCCCCGTAGGCCATGTGGATGCCGGTGAGGCCGATGACCTGCGCCCCGCTGCGCACCGGTTGCGGGATCTGAAACTTGAACGGCTTCTTCGGCGGCAGCGGCTTTTCGATCAGGTCCATGCGCTCGATCTGCTTGAGCTTGCTCATGGCCTGCGAGGCCTTCGACGCCACCTGCCGGAAGCGGTCGTAGAACTCCCGCAGGTTCGCGATCTCCTTCTGCTGGTTTTTGTAAGCGGCGGACTGCTGCTCGTATTGCTCGTCCTTCAGTCGGAGGAAATCGGTGTAGTTGCCGGAGTAGGTCAGCAGCTTGCGCTCGTGGATTTCGTAAACCGTCTGGACGATCTCATCCATGAACTGGCGATCGTGCGAAATGAGCAGCACGGCGCCGGAATAGTTCTTCAGGTAGTTCTGCAGCCAGAGCAGAGAGAGCAGGTCGAGGTGGTTCGTCGGCTCGTCGAGCATCAGCAGGTCGGGCTCCATGACGAGCAGCCGCGCCAAGTGCGCGCGCATCACCCAGCCGCCGCTCAGCTCCTTCGCGGCTTTGTTGAAATGCTCTTCGCGATAACCGAGGCCGGCGAGCATCCGCTTCGCTTTGGCTTCGACCTGCGGATCGCTCAGCGCCTCGTGTTTGGCATGGGCTTCGAGATACTCGGGGCTGGAAACGTCGCCCGCTTTTTCCAACTCGTGCAGCCGCTTTTCCAGCGCCGGGACTTCGCCCGCCCGGCCCGTGGCCAGATCGAGCGCGGTCTCTTCGCCGACGATTTCGGCTTCCTGCGGCAGGTAGCCGATCATCGTCCACTCGTCGCGCTCGACACTGCCCGCGTCGGCATCCTCGCGCTTGAGCACGATGTTGAAGAGCGTCGATTTGCCTGCACCGTTCGGCCCGACCAGCGCGACGCGCTCGCCATAGTTGACCTGCATGGCGGCGTCTTCGAAGAGCACGCGGCCGCCGTGGGATTTTTTGAGTTCGCGAATGGTGAGCATGACGTTTCGGTGATTTGGCGGGCGCCTTCGTTACTCGCGAATGCCCCAAATCGCCAGCGAATCCTGCAGGCTCTGTCGCCCGTGGGGTGACCTGCACGCAGACACGCCGTCCGCAGGCCACAGAGCCGTCCGGCAAGCGCGTGCTGGAATGGAGTTTCGGCACGAGAGAACCTCCTACTCAGCAAGGAGAGCCGCTCCCTCGCAGAGGGAAACTGCCCATTTCGAGAAGCAAACCCGCCCTCTTCACCTAGGAACTGCCGAGAAACTCCACCACCCGCCGCTCGCTCCACGGCTGGAGGCCGCGGGCGAGGTCGAGGAAGCCGACGTGGCCGCCGCTGGCGGGGGCTTCGAGATGGACGTGCGCGCTCGCTTCGGCTTCGGGCCAGGGGTAGGCGCCGGGGGCGAGGAAGGGGTCGTTTTGCGGCTGGAGGAGGAGCGTCGGGAGCGCGATGCGCGGGAGAAATTGCCGGGCGCTGGATTGCGTCCAGTAGTCAGCGGCGTCGCGGAAGCCGTGGAGCGGGCCGGTGAAGCGGTCGTCGAACTCCTGGAAGCTGCGCATCCGCCGCGCGCCGGTCGCGTCGAACTGGCCGGGGAAAAGCCGCGCCTTGGCCTCGATCTTCCCCGCCAGCGAGACGAGGAAACGCCGGAGGTAAAGGCGATTGCTCCAGCGCGCATCGAGCTGACCCGCGCAGGCCGCGAGGTCGATCGGTGCGGAGATGGCGACGCCCGCGGCGACCGCCGGGTGCGGGGGCGCTTCGCCGAGATATTTCAGCACTACATTGCCGCCGAGGCTGAAGCCGACGAGCGCGATCTTTTGGTAGTCGGTGACCGCTCGCGCGATGACTGCCGCGAGGTCGCCCGTCTCGCCGCTGTGATAGGCGCGGAGCAGCCGGTTGGGCTCGCCGCTGCAGCCGCGGAAATTCCACGCGAGCACATCCCAGCCCGCCGCGACCAGCGCCGCAGCGAGCCCGCGGATGTAGCTCTGCGTGGAGCTGCCCTCCAGCCCGTGGGTGAGGATGGCCACGCGGCTGCGTCCGGCGCGCGCCCAGTCGAGATCGAGGAAATCGCCGTCGGCCACTTCCAGTCGTTCGCGCTGCATCGACAGTCGAACCCGGCGCGGCAGCAGCACGGGGACGATGGTCTGGGCATGGCCGTTGCGGAGAAAGCGCGGAGGGTGAAAGCGGGACGAGATGACGGGCATGCGGCGGCGGGACGATACGCCTTTCATGGGCGGCTGCCTATGGGGATGGCGGGTGGGATTTCACCGCAGAGGGCGCAGAGGGCGCAGAGACGCAGAGACGCAGAGGGCCGCGGAGAAGTGGGAGGTGTCTTGGCGAGGGATGGGTCGTCTTTTCTCTGCGCCTCTTCGGTTCATCTGATGCACTGCTTCACTTGTGTTCCGAGCGGAGCGGGTCCCGCCCGACAAAGGCTGGACGCCGCCGCGCCCGGCCCGGCATAAACCGCGGCGCATGCCCCGTATCGCCCTCCTCCTCGCCCTCGCCGCCATCCTCCTGCTCAGTGGTTGCGGCGGACCTTCGTATCATTTTAAACCCGTGCCGGGACGGACCGGCGTGGTGCGCCAAGGCTATGCCTTTCCGCCCGAGGAAGCGCCGCCGGTGGTGCATGCGGCCATCGCCGCGGGCAATCGCATTTCCGGCCTGCCTTATCGCCGGGGCGGCGGGCACGCGCGGGAGATCGATACCGCTTACGATTGCTCCGGGGCGGTGTCCTACGTCCTGCGCGAGGCGGGGCTGATGGAGAGCAGCATGCCGTCGAAGGGTTTCCGCCGCTACGGCAAGGCGGGCGAGGGCGAGTGGATCAGCATCTACGCGAAAAGCGGACACGTGTTCCTGGTGGTCGCGGGGCTGCGTTTCGACACGGGCTGGACGCGGGCGCCGGAAGGTCCGCGCTGGTCCACGCTCGATCGCCCAGCGAAGGGCGCAGTCATCCGCCACCCGCGCGGGCTTTAATCCTGCCGCTCGGGCTCTGGCGGGCGCTGGGTGGCGATGTAGATGCGGTGATTCTTTTGTTTGGCGCCTTCGTAAGCCGGAGCGGCGAAGGTCTCGACGTCGAATCCGGCGCGGGTCAGGCGATTGACGAATGGGAGGTCTTCGCTGGCGGACCAGAAGGCGGCGCACCCATCGGGCTCGAGCGCGCGGGTGATGCGGGCGAAGCCCTGCTTGTCATACACGCGCGAATTTTCCGGCTGCATCATCGAGACGGGGCCATTGTCGAGATCGAGCAGGATGGCGTCGTAGCGCTCCGCATCCTTGCGTTTCAGGATCTTGAAGACATCGGCGACGAGGACTTCGACGCGCGGGTCGTCGAGGAGTTTTCCGTTCACGCCTTGGAGCAGTTCGCGGTTCCAAGTGACGACTTCCGGGATGAGCTCGGCGACATGCACGATCGCACCTTTACTCACGAGCTCGAGCACGCGCTGGAGCGTGAAGCCGAGGCCGAGCCCGCCGATGAGGATGCGGGGCGCAGGATCGCGGGTGAGCCGGGCGCAGGAGTATTGCGCGAGGGCCAGCTCCGAGGCGGTGGAGTAGGTGCTCATGAGCTGGCGGCCGTTGAGCTTCAGGTAATGCTGGCCGTCGTGTTCGAGGAGCGCGAGCGTCGAGCCGTCGCGAGTGCGGACTTGGGCGAGGGTGGTAAAGGCTTTCATCGGGATTTCTTTTCTGCGCGGAGCTGGCCACAGCCCGCGGCGACATCGATGCCGCGGCGCTGGCGGACGGTGCTGGGGAAACCGGCGGCTTGGAGCACGCGCTGGAATTCTTTCGCCGCCGGAGTGGCGGTGGGATCGCCGACGTAGCCGTCGGTCGGGTTGAGGGGGATGAGATTTACGTGGGCGTCGAGTCCGGTGAGTAGCTCGGCGAGACGCGCGGCCTGCTCGGGCGAATCGTTTTTCCCGGCGATGAGCGTCCACTCGAAAAAGATGCGGCGCCCGGTTTTCTCGCCGTAGGTCCGGCAGGCGGCGATCAAGTCGGCGAGCGGCCAGCGCTTGCTCGCGGGGACGAGTGCGGAGCGCTCGGCTTCGGTCGCTCCGTGGAGGCTGACCGCGAGATTGTAGGGCTGCTTTTCCTCTGCGAGCCGCAGGATGCCGGGGACGACGCCGACGGTGCTGATGGTGATGTGGCTCGGGGCGAGGTTGACGCCGCGGCGGTCGGTGAGGATTTCCAGTGCGGTGAGGACAGCGTCGTAATTGTGCAACGGCTCGCCCATGCCCATGAGCACGAGATTGCGCAGGCCCGCTTCGCCTTGTGCGCGCAGGATGCGCTGCACGAGCAGCACCTGGCCGACGATCTCGCCGGCCCGCAGGTGCCGGCCAAATCCCATCTGTCCCGTGGCGCAAAAAACGCAGCCCATCGCGCAGCCGACCTGCGTGCTCACACACGCGCTGAAGCGGCCGCGGAAGCTCATGAGCACGGTCTCGATCGTGCGGTTGTCTTCCAGTCGGAGGAGGAGCTTTTGCGTGAGAAAGTCGCTACTCAGAATGTCGGCCGCGACCTCGGGGGTATCGAGAAAGTAGCGCGCGGAGGATTCGTCCAGCCAGCGGCGGAGCGGCCCTTGAAAGTCGGCACGGTCTTCCAACGCAACATCGGCGTCGCGGTGGAGGGCCCGCCACAAGGCCTGCGCATGCACGGGAGAAAGGCCGCCCATTTCCTGCGTGAGCGCGGGAAAGGTGAGGTCGTGCAGCGAGCGGCGGAGAGGTGCGGTGGAAGTGGCCACGCGTTACCCGTAGCGCAGCGCTTCGATGGGGTCGAGGCGGCTGGCTTTGAAAGCGGGATAAAATCCGCTGAACGTGCCGATGATCACGGCGGAGCCAAAGCTGATCAGGACGTCCCCAAACTCCACGACCGGGGCGTTGGCCTCCGGCGAAATGGCGATGAGGATCTGGATCACGCCCGCGCTCGCGACCAAGCCGAGCAGCCCTCCGATGACGCCAATGACGGCACTTTCCACCACGATCTGCACGAAGATGTCGCGCGCCTTGGCCCCGACGGCGCGGCGCACGCCGATCTCGCGGATGCGCTCGGTGATCGAGGCCAGCATAATGTTCGTGATGCCGATGCCGCCGACGATGAGCGAGATGCCGGCGATGACGCCGCCGCTCATGCGGGTGTTGCGCATGTTCTGCTCCATGGAGTCGAAGAACTCCTGGCGCGTGTCGAAGGTGAAGTCCTCGATCTCGCGGTGCGTGCTCATGAGGATGGTGCGGACTTGATCGAGCGTCTCGTCGAAGCGGTCGGTGTCGGCAACCTGAATGGTGAGGGCGTCGAGTTTGTACTGCGGTCCCTGATCTTCTTTGGAGACGACATTGGCACTCTTGTATTCCCAAAACATGGTCGTGATCGGGATGATGATCGCGGAGTTTTTGCGGTCGAAAGCGCCGGAACCGCGGCTGCCGGAGGAGCGCGGTTTGCCGCTGCCGCTGCTCAACTTCGATGCGCCCCTGAGGCCCAATTCGCGGCGGCGTTTGTCGATTTCGCGTTCGTAGTGATCGAAGACTCCGACGACGCGGAAGGGCCGGTCATTAATGCGGATGCTCTCGCCGAGCGGGTCGAAGTTTGGTCGCTCCGGCCAGAGTTTTTCCACGACCATCCGGCCGACGATGCAGACGCGTTGCCCGGTTTCGAGGTCGAGGTGAGTGAGGTTTCGACCGGAAGCGATGATGTGCTTGTTGATCGGCACGAAGTCCGGCCAGCAACCGCTGACCTCCGCGCGCATGGTGTGTCCGCTGCGCTGCACGGCGGCGCTGGCGAGTGAAGAGACGGGCGTAACGTAAGAAACGAGGTGCGCGGATTTGGCGATGGCCTCGGCGTCCTGGACGGTGCGACCGGGGGAGATTTCCCAGTAGCCCTGTTGATCCTCGGGGATTTCCTGGCCGATCACGCTGACGCGCTCCAGGCCGCCGATCTGTTTCATGTATTCGCGCACGCCCTTGGCGATGCCGGCGGTGAGCGAGAACATGGAAAGCAGCGAAGCGACGCCGAGGATGACGCCTGACATCGTCAGGAAGCTGCGAAATTTATTGGCCCAGATTTCTTTGAGCCCGACGAGAAAACCGAGCCAGAGATTCATGTCAGGGCGGGCGCGTTTTTCGCGTCTTGCACGATCACACCGTCGGCGATTTCGATGCGGCGTGGGGTCTGGGCGGCAATCTTGTTGTCGTGCGTGACGATCACGATGGTGCTGCCCTGTTCGCTGAGTTCGCGGAAGAGCTGGAGAATGTTCGCGCCGGTTTTGGAGTCGAGGTTTCCCGTGGGTTCGTCGGCGAAGATGATCTTGGGCCGGTTGACGAGCGCGCGGGCGATGGCCACGCGCTGCATCTGGCCGCCGCTAAGCTGGAGCGGCGTGTTTTTCACGCGATTCTGCAGCTCGACACGCTCGATGGCGACGAGCGCCCGATCCCGCCGCTCCTTCGCGGAGACGCCGGAGTAAATCATCGGCAGCTCCACATTTTGCAGGACGTTGAGCTTGGGCAGGAGATTGAAGCTCTGGAAGACGAAGCCGATCTTCTGGTTCCGCATTTCGCTCAGCTTGTTGCTGCCCGCGCGGCTCACGTCCACGCCATCGATGTGCATGCTTCCGGTGGTCGGGGTGTCGAGGCAGCCCAGCAGGTGCATGAGGGTCGATTTGCCGCTGCCGCTCGGGCCGATGATCGCCGCGTATTCGCCCTGCTCGATGACTAGGTTGATCCCGTTCAGCGCAAGGATTTCCTGTTCGCCGATCTGGTAGCGTTTGGTGACGTTGCGAAGGTCGATGAGCGCCATGTCAGCCGCGGGCTACGCTCACGACTTCTTTTGCAGGCGATGTGGCTCGACGAGCAGCACTTCCTCACCCTCGGTCACGCCTTTGATGATCTGCGCGTGGTCGGTGTTGGTGATGCCTACCTTCACCTCCCGCTGCTCGGTCGACTCGCCGTTGCGGACGTAGACGACCTTCTTTTTACCCTCGCCCTTGAAGACCGCCGAGATCGGCACGCTGACCGCGTCGTTCGCCGCGGCGATCGGGATGGAAACGTTGACCGTCATGCCCGGGCGAAGGCGCGGGCTGGGATTTTCGATCAAGGCCTGCACTTGGAAGCCTTTGACGTTGTTCTTGACCGTCGCGACCGGGGCGATGAAGGAGACGGTCGCTTCCAGTTCGAGATCCTTGAGCGATTCGGCGCGCAATTTCACGTCTTGATTGAGTTCGATCTTGGCGACATCGACTTGGTTGATGTGCGTCTCGACGAGGAGTTTTGAAAGGTTGGCGATGGTCATCAAGGTGGTGCCGCTATTCACGCTCGCGGCAGCGATCACGACCTGGCCTTCGATGACGGGGACGGTCAGCACCGTGCCTTCGCTCGGGGCGATGACGCGGGTTTTGCGCAGCTTGTCGGTGACGAGTTGGAGCTTGCGCTGCGCTTTGACCAGGCTGTTTTCGGAGATTTGATACTCGGCGGTCAGGTTGTCGTAGACTTCCCGGCTGATGAGCTTCTCCTCGAACAACTCGCGCGAGCGCTCGTAGTTTTTCTTCGATTTCTCCATCGAGAGCTTGGCTCCCTCGATCTCGGTATCGGCGCTGTCCTTCTCGCTGAGCAGATCGGTATCATCGATTTCCACGAGGATTTCCCCCTGCTTCACCGTCTGCCCCGGGATCACATGCAGCACCTTGAGCTTGCCGCCGACTTCCGACTTCACATCGAGCTGGGAAGCAGGAGCGACATCGCCGCTGATCTCCACGGTGAAATCGAGGTTCCGTTTTTCGGCGACGGCGGTGAAATGATCGAGTGAGGGCTGATCCTTGGTAGAGGAAGGCAGCTTGTCCTTGAAATAATACCATCCGCCCCCGAGCAGGGCGGCGATGGCGAATAGGACGAGCAGTTTTTTCATGAGGCGGGGAAGGGACGAGAACTCACACTTAGTCGGTCTGATTGACCAGTGCAATGATACGCCTGCGTAGAAAAGCAGATTGGAGGGGCTTTCTTAGCAGATTCGATGGTCGTCCCGTAAGCCGAAACGCGCAAAGTCAAAAGCCAGGCCCGCTTGCGCGGGCCTGGCTCGATAAAGTAGTTCCCCTCGTGGTGAGAGGCTTACTTGCTGTAGCCGGTCGAAGCGCTCGTGGTGGTCGAGGCGCTGGTCGGTTCCTTGCTGGCGCAGGCGCCGAGGCTGAGAGCCACGGCGGCGAGCGCGATGATAGCGAGATATTTCATTTTGTTAGTTTTCCCTCCTTTCTGTGCCAGTGGGCATGGGGCGGGGATGTTCGTGATTTGCCAATACAAGACAACGTTTTTCCTCCGTTGCCGTCTAATCGCGGGGCCGATCCTTCATGGCTGTATCTCAACGCCGGTATCGATCGGCACCCGGTGGTAAAGATCGATCACATCCAGATTACTCATCCGCACGCAACCGTGGCTGGCGGGTGTGCCGAGTTGCGATTCGGCATTTGTCCCGTGGATGTAGATGTAGCGGCTGTGGGTGTTGGCGTTTTCGGGATCAAGGCCGTCGAGCCACAGGATGCGCGTTTGCACATGATCTTTCTCGTCACCTTCCTCCCCGAAGCGCCCTGTCGGCTCGCGGCTGATGAAGATTTCTCCCGGCAGCGCGCCGTCGCCGACTTTCTCCGTGATCCGGAAGCACCCGGTCGGGGTCTTGTTGCTCCCCGGCTCCGAGCCGAGGCCGTAGCGCGAGGTGGAAATGACGTAGCAGCGGATCGTCTCGCCGGCGTCATCCAGCAGATCGAGGGTTTGTGAGGGAACGTGGATGCGGATTTGCATTGCGCGGGTGCCTCTATAAAGTGCGCGGCCCTTTCTATGAGCAAGAACTTACATGTCGCGATCGTTGGTGCCACCGGAGCCGTTGGAATCGAGATGATCAAGACCCTGGAGAAGCGCAACTTTCCCGTGGGCGAACTGACCCTGCTGGCTTCGGCCCGCTCGGTGGGGAAAAAGCTGCCGTTCCGCGGGAGCGACATCGCGATCAAGGAACTGCGCGCCGACTCGTTTGCCGGCGTGGATGTCGCGCTCTTCAGCGCGGGTGGCTCGATCTCGAAGGAGTTCGCGCCGCATGCCGTCAAGGCCGGCGCGGTCGTGGTCGATAACTCGAGTTTCTTCCGCATGGACCCCGATGTGCCGCTCGTCGTGCCGGAGATCAATGGCGTCGACGTGAAGAAGCATAAGGGCATTATCGCCAACCCGAACTGCACCACGGCGATCACGCTCATGGCGCTCTTTCCGCTTCATCAGGAATTCCGCGTGAAGCGCATCTTTGCTTCGAGCTATCAAGCCGTGAGCGGCACCGGCGCGCAGGCTATCGAGGAGTTGCGCCAGCAGGTCCAGGCCATCGCTAATGGTCAGCCGGTGGAGAAGAAAGTATATCCGCACCAGATCGCCTTCAACGTTCTCCCGCACGTCGATTCCTTCCTCGATACGGGCTACACCAAGGAAGAGATGAAGATGCAGAACGAAGGCCGCCGGATCATGCATCACCCGACTTTCAAGGCGTCGGTAACCTGCGTGCGCGTGCCCGTTTACCGGGCGCACAGCGTGTCGGTGAGCGCGGAGTTTGAGCGTCCCGTTTCGCTCAAGGACGCCCGCGCCGTGCTGGCCAGGGCGCCCGGTCTCGATGTGGTCGATGATCCGTCGAAGGCCGAGTATCCGCTGCCGCTTTATGTCGCCGAGAAGGACAATTGCCAGGTCGGGCGGCTGCGCCTCGACTGCGCGCTGGATAACGGCCTCACCTTCTGGGTCGCCGGCGATCAGTTGCTGAAAGGCGCCGCTCTCAACGCGGTGCAGATCGCGGAGCTGATTTAGAGCCGCGCTAGTCGCGGCGGTTATTTCACCCTGCGCGTCTGCCTTGGGGCGTAAGCCTCGATTCGCGCAGCGTTGCACGCCGCGGAGGCGTCGCTACGCTCGGCACCATGCCGACTTCATTCTTCCCCCGGTGGCTCCACCTGAGATTCTCTCGAAGCCTCGGATTCGCGATCTTTGGTTTCTGTGTCGCCGTTTCTGCGCGCGGCGCGGAGTTCCGCCTCGCGGCCTTCGAAGCCGACGTGACGATCCCGATCGGCCATCCATGTATGGGTGGTGGCATCGCGCCGGCGCGCGCTGTGGCCGACCCACTGGCCGCGCGCGGCTTCGTTCTGCTCGGTGGAGAAAAGCCGTTCGTTCTCGTGAGCCTCGACTGGTGCGAGATCCGCGGCACGTCCCACGATAAATGGAAGCGTGCCCTCGCCGAAGCCGCCGGCACCGAACCGGCGCGTGTGCTCGTTCACAGCACCCATGTCCACGATGCGCCGGTCATGGATGAGGACGCGGAGAAACTCCTGCGCAATATGGAGGCGACGGGCGCATGGAAGGCGCTCCCACTCCCCGATCCGGCGGCACCCGTGCAGGTCGCGTCCGTCTGCTGGCCGGCCTTCAACGACGAGTGCATCGCCCGAGTGTCTGCGGCCCTGCGAGCCAGCCTGCCGGGGGCGCGGCGCGTGACCCACTTCGGTCTCGGCAAGGCGAAGGTCGAACGCGTGGCGAGCAACCGGCGCTTCCTCCGGGCGAACGGCGCGCTTTCCCACGCGCGCATGAGTCGCACGAACGATCCCGAGGCGCAGGCCGCGGATGAAGGCGCGATCGATCCGTGGCTGCGGACGCTGAGCTTTTGGGATGGTGATGAGGCGCTCTGCGCGCTGCACAGCTATGCCGTGCATCCCATGAGCCGCTACGGAGCGGGGCAGGTCTCGGCAGATTTCCCCGGCCTCGCCCGTTCGCTCATGCAGCAGGCGCATCCGAGCGTCTTCCAGATCTACGCCACGGGCTGCGCGGGCAACGTCACTGCGGGCAAGTGGAACTCCGGCGCGCCGGAGACCAAGACCGTGCTCGCGGATCGTCTGCGGGCCGCGATGGAAGAGGCGTGGCGCGGAGTGCAGCGGCACCCGCTCACGCGCGCAGACTTCCGGGTCACGCCGCTGCCGCTCGGGGCGCGCGCGACTCCGGATCATACCGAGGCCATTCTCCGCCAGCGGCTGAGCAGTGCGGCGAAGCCGTTCGACCGTTCCGAAGCGGCGATGGGACTGGCGTGGTACGAGCGCGTTCGGTCTGGGCATCGCATCGAACTGCCGGTGCTCGATCTCGGCTCCGCTCAGCTTCTCCTCCTGCCGGGCGAAGCTTACGTCGAGTTCCAGCTTCACGCGCAGGAGCTGCGACCGGAGAGCTTCGTCATGGTGCTCGGCTACGGCGAATGTGGCACCGGCTACATCCCGATCGAACGCGCGTGGGCGGAGGCCGACACGAATCTGCGCGACTGGGCGTGGACGCCGCCGGGCAGCGAAGCGGTGATGAAAGCCGCGCTCGGCGCCGCGCTGGGCGGGAACTAGTGGAGGCCGGCATAGACCGAGGAGCATAGGGCTTCGCTGTGAAGGAACCGGTGACTCGTCGTGCAAAAGTTCACGCGGGAGACGCCGCCCCATTCCACCCAGTGGGTGTTCTCGATCATGGCCAAGCGCTGGCCGGGTCAGCCCGCGCACAGTCCGGCGCATCGGACAATCTATTCCTCAGAGGATGGACCGAAGCTCGAAAGGAACCACGGGGACTCGGAGAACGCAGGGTAATTCCTTCCCCCCGTGTCCCCTGTGCTCCCCCGTGGTTAAAACGACTTTCGGTAAATCCTCGGCGGGACTGTGAAACAGATCAGAATGTGGATGAGATTTGACCGCGGATTGCGCCGATGACGCGGATTTTTCCGCCAAGGCGTGGAGAAAGGGTAGAGCAGAGGAGCTTTCGTGACTTCCCTTCTGCGGCTCCCTTCGTTTCCTCTGTGCCCCCAGCGTTGAATCTCCAGCGTGAGCTCAGCGATTCTCCGGCGCAGGCGCAGGCGGCGCCTGGACGGGCGGGGTAGTCGCGCTCGATGCCGGTGGCACTGAAATGGGCGGGGTGGTGGCGCTCGCGGCGGGTGCGGGCTCGGTGGGTTTGTCGGGGAGGAGTCCGGTGCGGTCTTTGAGGAGTGGCTCAAGTGCGGACTTCGAGACGAGGTACGCGCGGCCGGTGAATTTCTGCTCGGCGGCGAGTTTCTCCTCCTGCTTCTTGAGCTTCGCCTGGAACTCTTCGTCCAGCTTCTGCTTGTCCTCGGGCTTCTCGTCTTTGCCGGGCGGGCGTTCCTTTGGCAGGCTGGCGCTCACGGCGATGAGGACGGGATAGTTTTCCCCGCTGGCTTTACCGATCTTCAGCTCGTAGCGGAAGCCGTCGAACGTCTCGATCGTGACCACGGTTGGTTTGTCGAGTCCGGAGTCCTCGGGCTTGGCGTCGGGCGCGAGGACGTCGGCGAAGGTGGGCGCTGAGAGGAGGTTGCCGAGTGGGGAGGCTTTGCTGCCGTCTACTTTTTCGTCGGGTTTGGCGTCGGCGAGCTTCCACTCGGCGGCGGCGTTGTCGCGGGTGACGCTCCACTTCTGCGCGTCGGTCGCACCGGTGACGGCGATGGCTTTCGGGCCGTCCACTTTCACGAAGTCCTTGAGCAGCCAGGCCTCGGGCTTGATCGCGGCCTCGGTCAGCGGATCGGAGACGAGCGAGACCTTGGCGCTGCCGATGACCTTCACGTAGCGGCCGGTGGGAAAGCCTCCGAAGCCGCCCAGGTCGGCGCCACCATCGGGTTTGCGGACGTGCGATTTGCCGAGCAGGAGCGCGGCGAGCGTCTTGCCATCGGCGCTGATGACCTCGACGAGCGTGCCCGCCTTGTCGCCCTTGCCGGGTTCGTCGAGTTCGAGCCGGGGCAGTTGCGAGGCACCGACTTTCACCTCCTGCACGGTCTTGAGTTCCCACAGCTTGCGCAGCAGGCCGCTGACTTGCTCGAAGTTCGCCGGGTAATCGGAGCGCTCCTGCACGGTCCACGCGTCGTTTTTTTTAACGTGGTTGAGTTAGCCCGTGGAGGGTTTTTTATTCAACCGGGCGCCGTCATTGTTCGGAAATTACACGACCATTCCCCCACCCCCCCCCGTCTCGGACCAGGTGCTGCGGTGT
>JBBQYR010000107.1:0-15621 GCA_038208565.1 Chthoniobacterales bacterium | reverse complement strand
TAGGACTGCTCGGCGAAATGGGGAAACCGCTAGCCTTTAACCTGCCCTACGACATCGCGACCGGCGGCGACGGCATGCTCTACATCGTGGAATACGGCGCGGGCCGGCTTTCGCGCGTGAGCCCCGACGGGCGGCTGCTCGGCCAGCTCGGTCACACCGGCAGCGGCGAGGGGGAATTCGCCACGCCGTGGGGCGTGGCCGTGGACGCGCAGATGCGCATCCGCGTGGCCGACACGAAGAACCGGCGGATCGTCACGCTGCGGCTGTAGCGCGAGGCGTTCGCGGTCCGCACCCGTAGCGCAAGCCTCTGGCTTGCCGTATCGCAGTGCTTCCAGCCTGCCTTACGCGCGGCTACAAGACGTGCGTGGCGTTTCCCCGCAGCGCCGCCGGAGCAGGCGGGACGCCCGCGCTACGGCAAGCCGGAGGCTTGCGCTACGGCGGCGGCGTTGGCGCGTTGGCGCGTTGGCGCGATGCGCTTCGCCGCAAAACAAAACCCCGCAACGGCACGCGGCCGTTGCGGGGCTATTCGTGCGGCCGGTGAAGTCTCCGGCCCGCTGATTATTGCGGCTCGTCGTCGGGCGGGCGCGGCGGTTTGGGGCCGTCGCCGTCGGGGCGCTCGCCGGGCGGGCGGCCCATGATTTCCACCGGGCCGAGCTGGCCGTCGGCGTTCTTGTCGAGCGTGAGCAGGGCTTTCGCGGAGCTGGCGATTTCCTCGGCGGAGATCACGCCGTCGTGATCCGCGTCGAGCGCGGCGATGAGCGGCGGCGCGGGTTTTTTCGGATGCTTGCCGTCGGGCTTTTTGTCGCCGTCACCGGGCGGTTTCTGGCCGGGGAACGGGCGCTCGGTCTCCTTCCGGTCGAGGGTGCTGCGCGGGCGCTGGCCGTCTTTTCCGCCCTGCGGCTGACCCATGGGCGGCGGGCTCAGGAACTCGTTCGGCGTGAGCTTGCCGTCCTTGTTTTTGTCGAGGCTCTTGAGCGCGTCGGGCGCTTTCTCGATCTCCCCGGCAGCGATGATGCCGTCGTGATCCGCATCCAGCGCGTGCTGGAGCGGCAGGGGCGCGAGCGGCGGTTTTTCCGGCTGCTCTTTTTCGCGCTTAAGCGGGCGATTGCCGCCGCCGTCGCGGCCGGGCTGCTGATGCGGCGGCGGGCCGGGCGGGAAGCCTCCCGGACGCGGGCCGCCGGGCGGAGGTCCGCCGGGGCCTTGGGCAAAGGTGAGGCTCGCCGGCAGGGCGAGCGCGAGGGTGAGGCTGAGCGTTTGTTTGTTCATAGGATTGCGGTTTTGGGTTGTTGGAAAATGCGGGAGCTTTCTCCCGCTTTCACGCGGGCTCTCGCCGCGGGCCGGGGTCGGCTGCGAGCGGGGGTCCGGGGAAATTTGCGCTGGGTGCATGAAGGTTGCGGGCGGCGGATTAGTTGCGCGGCGCTTTGAGCGGAAAGAGCGCGCGCCAGTCGCTCTCCGGCGCGCGGGCGGCGGGTGTCGCGCCGCGTCCGCCGAGCGCGGCGGAAGGCGTGAGGCTGCTCATCCGCAAATTCGAGGATGCGGGCTTGCTGACGGTCGGCGCGGCGTCGGCGGATGCGGCCGCCGCGGGCTCGGCTTCGACCCCGGCCTCGGCGGCGAGGCGATTGAGCAGCGCCATGAGCGACTCAATGTCCGGCGTGGCCGGCACCGCGTCGGCGGCGTGGACCGCCGTGCCGGCAAGTGCGCTGGCGAGAAGGAGCGTGCGGAGGAGGAGCGAGGTTGTCATAAGTTTGGGCGGCGAGGTTTTGTCTCTGTCTGTCCCGGAACCTCGCACGGCTGCGTAAAGACCGTATGAGCGCGGAGGCGGAATTTTGTTAAGGATGTGTAAATGTCGCCCCGCGCCGGAAACTCCCTGTTTATGCTCGCGCCCGTCGCACCCATGCACCCGCCGCTTTCGCCCAACTCCCGCCCGCGCCTGCTCGTCATTGATGACGACCGCAAGCTCTGCCGGCTCATCACCGATTATCTCGACCCGCTCGGCTATGATGTCTCCGCCGTCCACACCGGTCCGGAGGGCGTGGAACGCGCGACGGCCGAGGCTTGGCAGGCCGTGATCCTCGACCTCATGCTGCCGGGGCTCGATGGCTTCGAAGTGCTCAAGCAAATCCGCCGCACCAGCGATGTGCCCGTGCTCATGCTCACCTCGCGTGGCGACGAAGCGGATCGCATCGTCGGCTTGGAAATCGGCGCCGACGATTACCTCCCGAAGACCTTCTCCACGCGCGAACTGCTCGCCCGGCTCCGCGCCGTGACCCGCCGCAACACGCGCGCGGCTTCCAAGGAACCCGACGACGCCGAAATCGTCATCGCCAATCTCCGCATCCACCCCGGCGCCCGCACCGCCGCGCTCGGCGACCAACCGCTCGTGCTCACGCCTGTCGAGTTCGAGCTGCTCCTCTCGCTGGCCCGGGCGAAAGGCCGCGTCCGCACCCGCGATCACCTGCTCGAGGAAATCCGCGACCGCGACTACGAGGTCTTCGATCGCTCGATCGACGTGCATATTTCCGCGCTCCGCAAAAAGCTCGGCGACGACCCGAAGCAGCCGCACTTCATCCGCACCGTCCGCGCCGCCGGCTACATGCTCATCGATCCTGATGCCGAATTCCCCTGAACCCGCGGCGCGAGCGCGCCGCGTGCGCTTCCCCATCTCGGCGAAAATCCTCCTCTGGTTTTTCCTGAACCTCGCGTTCCTCGGCGCGGCCGCGTGGATCTTCGCCCGCGTGCAGTTGCGCTTCGGGCTCGACTCGCTGCTCGCCGGACCCGTCAACGACCGCCTGCAAACGATGGGCGAAGTGCTCGCGCGGCAATTTACCGAACGCCCGCCCGCCGAGTGGCCGGGGATTCTCGAAAGCAGCGCGGCGTCTTACCATGTGCAGTTGGCGCTCTATCGCAACGATGGCCAGCCCCTCGCCGGCACTGTCCCCACGCCGCCGCCCGAGGTGCTTCGCAAAATCATAGATGCGCGCCCGCGGGAAGGTCCGCGCGACCGCCCGGAGGATCGCCGCGATCGTCCCCCGCAGGACCGCCCGCCCGAAGGCCGGCACGACCCATCAGCGCCACCACCCCGCGAAGGTAACCCTCCACCCGACGACCGCCGACCCCGCCCCGATCAGCCACCACCACACGATCGGCCGCGTGAGCAAGGGCCGCCACCTGCGATCCAGGGCGGTTACCCGAAATCGATCCTGCACACGACCCAGCCCGATCTTTACTGGGTCTTCCTCCGCATGCCGGTGGTCGATCGCACGACGCGCCCGCCGATGCCGACCACGCTCGTCCTCGCTACGTCTTCGCTCCGCGGCGGTGGGCTGCTCTTCGACTTCACGCCGTGGATCATCGGCGGCGCGGCGGTCTTTGCGTTTTCCGTGCTCATGTGGGTGCCGCTCGTCCGCGGCATCACGCGCGCCCTGCGCCAGATGACCGGCGCCGCGGAAGCCATCGCGCAGGGCCGCTTCGAGACACAAGTGCCCGCCGATCGCGCCGACGAACTCGGCCGTCTCGGCACCGCGCTCAACGACATGTCCGGGCGGCTGCGCGAATTTTTCACCGGCCAGAAACGTTTCCTCGGCGACATCGCCCACGAGCTTTGCTCCCCCCTCGCGCGGATGGAAATGGCGCTCGGCATCCTCGATCAGCGTGCCGACGAAAAGCAGCACGCCTACGTCGCCGACGTGCGCGACGAACTGCGCCACATGTCCGAGCTCGTGCACGAACTCCTCTCGTTTTCCAAAGCCGGCGTCGGCGGGAAAAACGTAGAGCTCAAGCCCGTGCCGCTGGCCACGCTGGCGGGGCGTGTCGTCGCGCGCGAAGCCAAGGAACGCGGCGGAGTGATCGTCGATGTGCCCACGCAACTCGCCGTCCTCGCCGAGCCGGAACTGCTCGCGCGCGCCCTCGGCAACGTCATCCGCAACGCCCTGCGCTACGCCAATCCCACGAACGCCGGCACCGGCGAAGGTTTCTCCTACCGGCCCGCGTTGCAGAGCGACGGCCGCGCGACCGGCCCGATCATGGTCTCCGCGCGCGAGTCGGGCGACCGCGTGATTCTTTCCGTCACTGACTCCGGCCCCGGCGTCCCGGAGAGCGCGCTGCATCGCCTGTTCGATCCATTCTTTCGCCCGGAATCCGCGCGCACTCGCGAAACCGGAGGCGCGGGCCTCGGCCTCGCCATCGTGAAAAGCTGCGTCGAAGCCTGCGGCGGAACTGTGACCGCGCGGAACGTCACCCCGAACGGACTGCAGGTGGACATCTCGCTGGCCCGCGCTCAGGACGCATAAATGCGCGCCATCTGCCGCCAGTAGCGGAAGCGGTGCGCATTGCCGACCCACACGTGCAGGTCGTGCAGGATCGCCTGGGCGGCGAAGGTCTTCGCCAGCCCGACGTTGTCCTCGTAAAACGGATCGTCTTCCCCGATCACCAGCGTGAAACGGAGGTGGCGAATCTGCCGGAGGAGCTTCCGATCCGTGAGGTCGGGCAGGAAGTGGCTCGGCATGATTGCGCGCAGCCGGTCGTCGTAGAAGCCGTGGAAAAGCGTGTGGAAATCGCCGCTGTTCAGCGTGAGATCGAAGCGCCCGCTAAAGGCCAGCACGCGCCGAAAATGCGCCGGATGCCGCAGCGCCAGCGTCATCGCGTGATACGCGCCGAAGCTGCAACCATGCGTCGTGATCGGCGTGTGCGGATTCAGTTTCGTGGAAAAAGGCAGCACCTCCTCGATGATGTAGCGCTCGTATTCGAGGTGCCGGGCGATGCGCTGCTCGGGCGTCTTGTCGAAGCAGTAAAGGCTCTCCTCATCGACCCCATCCACGCACACGAGCTGCAGACCGCCCGCGATCAGCGCATACCGCAGCGCGTGGACCATGCCGTGTTCCTCGTACTCGAAGAAGCGCTGCTTGCGCGACGGGAAGACGAGCATCCGCGGGCCGGCATGACCGAACACGAGCAGCTCCATCTCGCGATCGAGGATGGGACTGTGCCATTTGAAATATTCGCGTTTCACGGAAGTAGTCGGAGTTCGGCCGGACAGGCTCGCACTTGCGCGGCCCACAGCAAATATCCCGCGTGGCTCAAGTGCAGCCAATCCTCGGTGAAATATTCGTGACGCGCTTTTCCCGCGCCATCGAGCATCAGCGGGAAGACATCGACGAAATGGGCATTCGGCCAATCGGCGAGCGCGGCGCGAACGAGTTCATTGGTCCGGCGGATCTGCGGCAGCGCCCAGGCACGCGACGGGCTCGGCTTGATGGAAATGAAAACGAGAGGCACGAGGCCGAGGCGATCGTCGAGCCGTTCGGCGAAGTCGCGAAACGAGTCCTCGACCTGCTCGGGTGTCGCGCCTTGATCGAGATCATTCTCCCCCGCGTAGAGCACCACGGCGCGTGGCTGCACCGGAAAAACCAGGCGCTCCATTTCAGCCGCGCATTCCGCCAGCGTGGAGCCACCGAAGCCGCGATTGACCAGCGTCACTCCGGGAAAATCCTCAGCGAGCGTGGACCAGAGCCGCATCGATGAACTGCCGTAAAAGAGCACCGGATCGCGTGGCAGCGGGCGTTCCGCTTCTCCCTCGGCAAAGGCGTGAAACTCCGCGGCAAACGGAGATTTGGAAACGCGCATCGGCGACAGCTATCCACTTCTCCCCTCCGGGGCCAGCCCCGGCTTGCGCACTTCAGCTACACCGGCCACCACCACAGAATCGCGCCGCCCGCCACGAGCGCCACCGCAAAGGCCGCACCCACCCGGAGGAAAAGCGCGCGTGTCCCGAGCGCCGCGATCATGGCCATCTTGAAAACCATGTTCGCCATCGACGCGAGGAGCACCGCCCGCCACGCCGTGCTCGCCGCGACTTGATTCCCCGCCGCGAGCTGGCTCGTCGAAAGCGTGATCGCATCCATGTCCGTGAGGCCCGAGAGAAATGCCACGACGTAGATTCCCGCCTGCCCGAAATGATCATTCGCCGCCGCAACGAGCAGCAGCACGACCGCATACAACGCGCCGAAGATGAGCGCGGATTTCAGTTGTGCCGGGTTCTCCGGCTCGACGGGCGTCGTCGCCTTTTGGCGCCCGGCGAAAAACGTGATGGTCGAGAGCAGGACCATGACGAGCAGCATGCAGGCGAGCGGCGGCGCGAGTTGCGCGAAAACCGGCGCGGCCACCGCGCCGAGCAACGCCAGCACCCGCGCATAGACCACCGTGGAAGCCAGGAGGATGATCGTCGCGAAAAGCGGCACGCCGTCGCTTCCCTGCCGCGAATGGCGGGCGAAACTCACCGTCGTCGCGGTGCTCGAAACCAGCCCGCCAAGCAGCCCGGCAACCAGCGTGCCACGCCGCGCGCCGAGCAGCTTGAACGCGACGTAGCCGCACAGGCTGAGCCCCACGATGAGCACGACCATGAGCCAGGCCTTGAACGGATTCAGCACCGCGTAGGGTCCGTAGGTTTGGTTGGGCAGCACCGGCAGGATGACCAGCGTGAGCAGAACAAACTGCATGATCGCTCGCACCTCGCGATCGCCAAACGCGGTGACGATGCGGTGCAGCTCGGCCTTCAAATGCAGCAGCAACGCCGCGACTCCGCCGACGATCACGGCCACGCTCAGGTTGTGCGTGGTCAGCGCGCCGACGGCAAACATCAGCACCGCGGCGAATTCCGTCGTCGTGCCTGGATCGAGGTCGCCGGCCTTTTGTTTAGCGAGGTTCCCCGTCACCACGAGACCCGCCAGCGCGACCATCCCCGCGGCAAGCACCCAGCCGCCGAAGCCCTGCGCCAGCAACGCGCACACCGCCCCGAACATCGTGATCAGCGGAAACGTCCGCACGCCCGCCACCGAGCGTTCGGTCCGCTCGCGCTGCATGCCGACCAGCAGGCCGAGCCCGAGAGCGACACCGAGTTGGAGATACGGGCTGGCATTCATGGGGGCCGAATACCGTTACGCTCCGCGGGGCGTCGCGCGCAAGGAACGAGCGGAAAAAATTCGCTACTCGACCGGCAAAAGCTGGACCGCATCCGCGACGACATAACCGTCGGTATTCTCGGTCGTGATCGTCACCGCCGCGCCCTGCTCCGTGGTGAAACGGAACACGCCCAGCGAGATGAACGCTTTGTCCAGATCCGGCACGCGTTTTTGATTCACGGTGAAAGTTTGCGCGCCATCGGCGTGCTGCACTTTCACCGGCACATTCGTCGCGCGATTCGGTGCCGTGGCATACGCAAAGCGCACTTCATACTTCCCGCTCTTCGGCACCTTCACATCGAAGCGCGCCGTCTTTGCGCCCTTCGCTTCGTTGCCATCGTGGCGGTAAAATCCATCGACCCCACCCGAAGAACTGCTCGCCGTCCATTCGCCCGTGAAGACCGCGGCGGCGTCATCGACCACCACGCCCGGCAGATCCTTCACCGCGACGGCGCCCGGCGGCAACGCCAGCTCCAGCACCTGCTTTTGCTCGCGCAGCTTTGCCTGCAAAGCGGCCACGTCGATCTCCTGCACCGTGCGCCCGCTCCGCAGCGCCTGCACCGCCGCGACGCCGCAGGCCTGGCCCATGATCATGTATTGCGGCTCCATGCGCAGCGTGCCGTAGGCCACATGCGACGCTGATACACACACCGGCACGAGCAGGTTGTCGCACTGACCTTTCTGCGGCACGAGGCTGCGATAGGGAATGTGATAAGGGCGCACCGGCATATCGAAATTTCCCTCGTCGATCACACTCCCGTCGCGATCCACGAGCCGCTGCACCGCATGCGAATCCATGATGAACGAGCCCATGCCGATCGAGTCGGGCTTGGTCAGGTGCGTCGTGCAATCATTCTGCCGCATCACGTATTCGCCGATCATCCGCCGGGCCTCGCGGACGTAGAGCGCGTAAGGCCAGTTCTTGTTGTCTGCAAATTCATCCTTGGCCAGTCCCCACTCGCGCGCCTGCGCCCGGAGTTGCGCCGGCACGCGCGGATCGTTGGCGAGGAACCAGAAAAATCCCTGCACATACTCCACGTGATCCTGCCAGATGCGGGCGCGCGTCTTCTCGTCGCCGTCGGGGTAGGCGTAGTTCGCGCCGACGTGATCCGTGCCCGTCACGAGACCGATGGCGTTGGCGTCGAACTTGTCGCCCGCGATCGGCCCGAGATAGACGAGCTTGCTGAAGCGAATGCCGGGGAACGCGTCGATCAGGCGCCCGAGCAGTTCGTAGCGGTCCGCGTCGTAGTGCGCGGGTTTTGGAAAGGGCACGCGGTTGGCGGGATCGCGCGTGACGATGACGCGAAAATTGTAAGCCTGCGTGCGCGCGTCGCCGGCGCCGACTTCCGCCCACTCGCCGCCTACGCCGGGCAGCGCCAGCCCTGCGATATCGAGCGAGGGAATTTTCGCCGGCGTGCCGTGCACATAATTCAGCGCCCCGTTCGGCCCGCCGATCGACGGCGAATCAAGCGCCATCTGCTCGACCGTACGCGGACGCAGCGGCGCGGGTTGGAAACCGGCGAGCGGCTCGTCGTAGGCGGTGTTGCTTTCGCGCCCGACGATGTAGCTGACCCCGGCCCGCGCCATGAGATCCCCCTCGTAGGTCGCGTCGATGAAGACCTTGCCGACGTAGCGCACGCCATTGTCCGCGAGCAGGGAGTCGATGCGGGTGCCGTCGCGCGAGATGCCCTTCAAGTGATGGCCGGCCACCACGCGCACCTTCGCCTCCGCGACCATTTTCTGGAATGTCGCCATGTTCACCTGCGGCTCCGCTTTCCAGAGCGGCGTGCCCGCCTTGCTCTCCGCCGCGCGGGTGAAAAATTCCCGCGCAATTCCCCCGATCACCTTTTCATTGCCGACATCGGTGCTCGCCAGCCCGCCCGTCACCATCCCACCGATCCACTTCGTCGGCTCGATCACCACGACCGACGCGCCCTCGCGCGCCGCGGCGATGGCCGCGCTCAATCCACCCGGCGTCCCGCCATAGACGACGACATCGTATTCCTCCGCCGCGCGCAGCGGCAGCACGGCGAGGCAGAGAGCGAAGAGGAGGAGAGCGCGCATATTGTGTCGCTACTGTAAGGCCGGGAAACGGGTTCTTGGACAGCCTTTCCGAGCCTGCGGATTCTTTGTCACCGCCCACGGTTGATTCCCTCTTGTTTCACTCGGGGATTTACGCATCATCCGCCGCGCGCCGCAGGGCCGTAAAGGGGCGCGCTCATGACACCGACGAAAAACGACCAATCATCACCCATCCGCGAGCAGCTCGAGGAGTTGCACCGCGAAATCCTCGCCATCGGCGACGGCGCCGTCGCCACCTACATCCCGGAGCTGGCCAAGGCCAATCCCAACTGGTTCGGCATCTGCATCGTCACGACCAATGGCGGCGTCTATGAAGTCGGCGACTCGCGCCAGGACTTCACCATCCAGTCCCTCTCCAAGCCCTTCGTCTACGGCCTCGCGCTGGAGGATCAGGGCCGCGCGGAGGTGCTGAAAAAAGTCGGCGTCGAGCCCACGGGCGACGCGTTTAATTCCATCTCGCTCGATCCGACCACGGGCTGCCCGCGCAACCCGATGATCAACGCCGGCGCCATCGCCACGACCGGCCTGGTGCAGGGCAAGAGCGCGCAGACCCGCCTCCGGCGCATCCTCGAAATGTTCGGCCGCTATGCCGGGCGCGACCTCGCCATCGATGCCGAGGTTTACGCCTCGGAAAGCAGCACCGGCCATCGCAACCGCGCCATCGGCCACATGCTGCGCAACTTCGACATCCTGACCGACGACCCGATGCCCGTCGTCGAGACTTACTTCCAGCAGTGCTCGATCCTCGGGAATTGCCGCGACCTCGCGATGATGGCCGCGACGCTCGCCAATCGCGGCGTCAACCCGATCACCAACGAGCAGGCCATCCGCGGCGAATACGGCGAGAGCGTCCTCGGCGTCATGGGCACCTGCGGCATGTACGACTACGCGGGCGAGTGGCTCTACGACGTGGGCATGCCCGCAAAGAGCGGCGTCGCGGGCGGCGTCATCGCCGTGCTCCCCGGGCAAATCGGCATCGGCGTCTATTCACCCCTGCTCGATCCGAAAGGCAACAGCGTCCGCGGCATTCGCGTCTGCTCCGCGCTCTCGCGGCGCTGGGACCTGCACCTTTTCAACCGCCCCGGCATCGGCAAGTCCGTCATCCGCCTGCGGCTCAATGCGGGCGAATTCAACTCCAGCCGCGTCCGCTCGCAATCCGCCGGCCAGTTGCTCCGCGAGCACGGCGACCGCATCCAGGTCTTCCAGCTTCAGGGCAATCTCGTCTTCGCCAGCACCGAGCTCGTCATCCGCGAGATCATGGAAATGCAGACGCGTCCCGAGTTCCTGCTCCTCGACTTCCGCTACGTGCTCTCGATCAATGAAAGCGCCTGCCAGATGCTGCACGACATCCTCGTGCGCCTCTTCGACAGCGGCTGCGTCGTCGTCTTCACCCAGACCGGCGCAGTCTCCGCGCTCCGCCGGATCATCCGCGCCAAGCTCGGCGCCCGCTTCGAGGAGCTGTTTCGCACTTTCGACGAACTCGATCCCGGACTCGAATGGTGCGAGGACCAACTCCTCATGCACCTCCTCCCGGACATCCCGGATTCCAGCATCGCCGTCTCGCAATACGATCTGCTCGAAGGGCTCAGCCGCGAGGAAGTGGCCACCGTCCGGCAGTTCCTCCAGCCCCGCACTTTCCAGCCCGGCGAGATCATCATCAATACCGGCGACCCGGCCACCGAGCTCTACCTCCTGACCCGCGGTATGGTCACCGTCTTCCTCCCGCTGGAAGACGGCGCCCGCAAGCGCCTCGCCTCCTTCACCCCCGGCATGGCCTTTGGCGAAATGGCCCTCATCGATCACGCCCCGCGCAGCGCCACGATCGTCGCCGACACCGCCGTGACGTGCGAACTGCTCAGCCTCGCCCGGCTCACCGCCCTCGGCCTCACCAATCCCAAAGTGAAGATCCGGCTTCTCGAAAACCTGAGCCGCGAACTCACCCGCAAACTCCGCAAGGCAAACCGCGAAATCGCCCTGCTCGTCTAAGCCGACCCAGCCACCGGCGGCGGCAGGATCAGGAGCTTGTCCACGCGGTGGCGATCCATGTCGATCACCTCGAAGCGGTACCCGAGCCAGTCAAAGCACTCGCCCTCGTGCGGCACGCGGCCGAATTGCGCGAGCGTGAAACCGGCGAGCGTGCCATAGCTGCGGGCGCGCGATTCCGGGAAGATGAATGCGGGAACCGTCCGCTGCAGCTCCTCGATCTCGATCGCGCCATCGACCAGCCAGCTCCCGTCGTCGCGCCGCTTCGCCATGGGCCGCAGCCGCTCCTCGGGCGTGGCGATGTCGCCCACGATCGCCTCCAGCACATCCACGAGCGTGATCAGGCCGACGATCGTGCCAAATTCATCCGCGACCAGCGCGACATGTTTGCCGCTCGTCTTGAAGCTATCGAGCAACTGCGTGACGAACTGCGTCGCCGGCACGATCAGCGGTTGCACCGTGAGATCGGCCACATTGGCCCGCGCCCCGGCCGCGAGATTCGCGTAGATCGCCTTCACCGAAATCACGCCCACGATGTTATCCCGCTGGCCTTCGTAAACGGGAAAGCTGGAGTGCCCGCTGATCACGATCTTGTGCCACACCGCCTCGTGCGGATCGGCTTTATTGAGGAAGATCACCTTGGCCCGTGGCGTCATGATTTCGCTCACCGGCAGATGATCGAGCGCGAGCACACTCTCCACCATCTTCGGCTCGGTGCTGTGAAAGACGCCCGACATCATCCCTTCCTGCATCAGCACGCGCACCTCGTCGTCCGTCACGCCTTCGTCCTGTGGCGGCTTCACGCGCAGCATTTTCAAAATGAGATCCGTCGAGACGCCGAGCAGATGCACCACCGGGCTCGCGAACCGCGCGAGAACGGTCATCGGCCCCGCCATGAAACGCGCGATCCCTTCCGCATTCCCCAGCGCCAGCCGCTTCGGCACGAGCTCGCCGATGATCAGCGAGAAATACGTGAGCGTGATGACCACGATCACCACCCCGAGACTCTCCGCGTAACGCTCCAGCCCCGACACCGTAGCCAGCGCCGCGCCGATATTCTGCGCGAGCGTCGCCCCGCCAAACGCCCCCGCGCAGATGCTGATCAGCGTGATGCCGATCTGCACCGTGGAGAGAAAGCGGTTCGGTGCCGCCGTGAGTTCCAGCGCCGCCGCCGCCGCGCGGTCGCCCTTTTCCGCGAGCTGCCGCAGCCGCGCCTTGCGGGCGGAAAGCACCGCCAGCTCCGTCATGGCAAAGACGCCATTGGCGAGGAGCAGCAGCAGGATGATGAAGATTTCGAGAGCGATCAGACCCATGGCGCGGGGCAGTTAGGCGGGCTCGCGCCAGTTTTCCAGCGAGAAGTGCGGGCGCGGTTCACGCCGGGCGGATCATCTCGAAGCGGTCGCGCGTCCGGCAATACCAGTGCGGGCTGGCCATGCGGCCCACCACATGGAAGTCGTCGCTCCGGATGCGCAGCGTCGCCGGATCGATCAGCTCGTCGCGGATGTGCAGGCGCTTGACCAGCCCGATGATCAGCCGGTTGTCCCCGATCTGCAGCGTCCCCCACTCCACACATTCCAGACTCGCCGGCGCCTCCGCGATCCGCGGCGGTTTCACCACCGAGGAAGGCGCCGTGGTCAGGCCCGCGTGCGCGATCTCGCTCACGCCATAGGGCAGCGTCGCCGCCGTCTTGTTCATCGCCTCGGCCAGCGCTTCGTCCACCAGATTGACGACAAACTCATGCCCCGCGCGGACATTGCGCGCCGTGTCCTTCGGCGTGCCGTCCTCGCGATCGCCGGGGGAAAAGCCCACGATCGGCGGCTCGGCTCCGAGCACATTGAAAAAGCTGAACGGCGCGGCATTCACCACGCCATCCGGCCCGAGCGTCGTCACCCACGCGATCGGCCGCGGCGTCACGAGCGAAGCGAGGATGGGATAAGCGCGATCGGCATGCTGGCCAGCGAGGTCGAGTTCCATGGCGGACCATACGCACGCCACCCCCGCGGCGAGCGGATTTTTCGCACCCGCCACCGCCCGCCCGCGCCCATTCGCACTTGTCCTCCCACCGCCCGCCCGGCTTATCTCGCGCATGGACACGCCGAATTTGCCGCCGCCATTACCGGCTCCCCGGAAACGCAACCTCTGGCCCTACCTCGCCACCGCCCTCGGCTTCCTCGTGCTCGCTACCGGCGTCGGTTTCGCGATCTATTTTACCCAGCTCATGAAGCAGAAGCAGGCCGCCTCGCAGGCCGCGGTCGAGGCCATCGAGTCCAGCGCCGCCACCGAGCGCGAGAAAATGGCCGACTCCATCGAACGAGGCGACACCGGAGGCAGCGACGAGGCCATCGGGCGCATGAAAACCCAGCTCGAGAAATCCGCCGGCCAGATGTCGCCCGACGATGCCGCCGCGGCCCGCGCACTCGCCGGTTACCTCACCCAGATGCAGACCCAGGCCAGGACCTACGAAGCCGCCCTCGCCCGCCTCCTCGAGGCCGATGTCCTCGCCTTCAAATCCACCGACCGCGCCACCCTCGGCGCGCACCGCCAGGTCGTCACCGACTTCGCCGCCGCCAACGAACAACTCACCGACCTCGTCGCCCGCTCCGAGGAAATCGCCCGCACCGCCCTCGTCAACGCCAGAGTCCCCGCCCGCACCGTCGAAGCCACCATGAACGGCTTCAACAAAGGCCGCCCCCAGCGCCAGGTGCAGCTCCGCATCCGCGCCCACGACCGCACCCTCGGCGAAGCCAGCCTCGCCGCCATCGATCTGCTCGAAAAAACCCGCGGGCGCTGGAGCCGCGACGAAGCCAGCGGCCAGTTGACCTTTCAGGACGACGCCACCCTCGAGACCTTCAACCAACTGATGGAGAAAGTGCAGAACGCCGCCGCCGAGCAGACCAAAGCGCAGCAGGAACTCGCCACCATGATGCGGGCGGTGGGGAAATAGGCGGGCGCGCATCTCTTCCTCCACCTCGCGGCACGCTACGGCCAGGAGTTGCCACTCAGGGTCGCGCTGTAGTCCGCGCCGCAGTTGGAGAGCTGGCTGAAGCCGACGTGGAGGCCGCGGAAGATGGCGTCGATGATCTCGTTGTCTCGGAAGGTGACGCCGCTGATCGTGGTGCTGCCGGGGAAGATCCAGACGATCCGCAGCGCGGCCAGTCGAGCGATTCCTCGCAGGTGCGCTTTCCTGACTTCTTACTTTTTCACCCAGACCATGACGCGAGTGGCGCGGCGGGCCCATTCGGGAGTGAGCGTGAAGGTCTGCACGAGCCCTTTGCGAAAATCGCCCTGTCCTGCAATTTCGCCAATCTTGTCCGGCCAACCTTTCAGTTCCGCGACCTGCCAGCGCAGACGGCTGAGATCGACTCCCGGCCGTAGCTCCGCGTCGGCGGTGATCGTAATGACCAGGGGCAAAGGCCGCCCCTCGTCATCGTAACCCGGAGCATAAGCGATGATGCCCGCGTCGTTCTTGCGGTCGGCGAGCGGCAGCGGCTTGTCGATTTTCTGACGCCCGGTATCCAGCGACAAATGCCAGCCGCGCAGCGCCAGCGGCGATTGCCGGACAGGGAGATTCTCCGGCTTCGCCGCCGACTCCTGCACCCGCCGCAATTCCGGGGTCGGTTTGGAGTGGGTGACGATCTGCTGCCCGGGGCGCTGCGGAGCAAAAATCGCGGGCCGGGCCGGCAGCGCCAGGAGCTTCTCCAGTTCCTCCGGCGCGGTCGGGGAGATGAGCAAATCGTCGAAAAAAGTCGGGTGCGCCGCGTCGCCGTAGAGCCACAGCGGCAGGGGCGAGTCCGCCGGCAGGCTGACCGTGCGGAGCGCGGCCACCGCAGGCACATCATTGATCGTCACGCTCCACGTGCCGGCGACCCGATCCAGCCGGATGGCGATGCGCAGCCAGCGCGTCGGCAAGCCGTCCGGCCCGAGGTCGAAGCGCAACCCCGTCGAGATCCACACATTTTCCTGCGGCGATTTGGCGTAAAGCCCGCGGACTTCGCCCTGCTGGCCCACGCGGAAAAAGCCGAGGATCGCCCCGCCGAAATCGAGGAACTCTTCATCGCGGTTTTCGTCCACGGCATAAGGCTTCGCCAGGACCTCGCAATACACCACGCGCTGCGCCGCAAACCGCGCCGCATCCACGTAAGCCACCGGGAAATTTTCCCCAGGCCCCAGACGCAGCACTTGGCGCGATGCCTCTTCAGGCTCTGCGGAAATTTCCACTTTTCCCTGCAAAGGCCGCACCGCCGATTCTTTCTCCGGCAACGGTCCCAACGCCCAACCGTTCTCCGCTTCGAAATCGGCAAAAAAGTAGTCCGGCTGGGCGACGGCCACCCAAGGGATCAAAACCGCCAGCAAAAGAATGCAGGCACGCATGGCGAAACGTCACTTCACGCCCGCCGCTCGTTGATCGCAGCCAGCAGGTCGGCGATGACTTCGGCCCGCGGCTTGAAGCCTTGCGGGCCTTGGCCGTGGATGCGGACGGCGACGTTGCCGGCGTCGAGGTCGCGCTTGCCGATGACTAACATGGTGTGCGCTTTCTTTTCCTCGGCGTGGGCGATCTTGGCTTTGATCGGGTCGCTGGTCAGGTCGATGTAGGCGCGGA
>JBBQYR010000106.1:0-15637 GCA_038208565.1 Chthoniobacterales bacterium | reverse complement strand
CGGGCTCCCGCTGCGTTTGCTCGGCTTTCTGAGCTTCCTGTTTCTGCTGTTCGCGCACCCGCCCTGCATCCGCAGAGTCGCCGCGGCCCCAGCCGCGCTCGATCTCCGGACCGCGCACCCGTTCGCGCACGCGCGTCGGCTCGCCGGCAGGTTTGCTCGCCGCGGTGATAAAAGGAGCCAGCAGTCGCAGGACGTCGGGGCGCTGATCCGTGGCCGCGGGCGCTTCCGCAACGCGCTCGAGTTCCACGCGCCGGACTTTCGTGTGCCGCTCGATCTCCGCGAACTGCGGCCCTCCATTAAAAACGACGGTGCGATTGTCCACCTGTCGGTAGGTGGTGTTGGTCACGTTCGTCGTCTGATTGAGCACCGTGATATTCCGCGCCGGCTCGACGACGCGGCCGACGTAGGTCGGCGCCCCCAGATTTTCCACAGGCACGAAAAGATAGGCCCCGGGACCGATGTCGTAATAGCGATCCACGGCGCCATTGAACCCAGTGCCCGAGTGCGCTTCCGGGGGCAGGGGAGCCCAGCCCACATAGCGTTCGCTCCGCCGCCACGCCACCCAGGCCGGCGCCCATTCCGAACCGGGCACCCACACCCAGCCGAGACTCCGGACCTGCGCCCACCGGCCGTAATGGTAAACGGCCCAGCCGAAGGGCTCCGCCGAAACCCAGGTCCACCCATAGTTTGTGTAAACCCAATGCCCATCGAGGTAAGGGCGCCACGTCTTATTCGCGAGCCGCGGCTGCCAGCAGTAGCCGTAGCGCTCCACATGCACCCAGTCGCCGTAGGGCTCGAGGGCGTCGTAGAAAAAGTCGAGCGTCTGCTCCGTGCGAACCTCTCTCTCGGTGGCGCGGGCCGTCGCGGTGCGCTGTTCGGTGAGCTTTTGCTCGAGCTTCCGCGCCTCGGTTTTCCGCTGCGCTTCGCTCAATTCATTGGCGCGCTGCTCGTCGCGAATCTCCGCCAGGCGCTGATCCGACGCCCGGCGCTGCGCCTCATTGAGCTGCGCCCGGTCCCGCTCCAGGCGGGCGCGTTCGGTGGCGAGGGCGTTGCGTTCCTGTTCGAGTTGCGTCGCTTCTTCCCGCGCCGCGGCCCGCTGTTCCAGTTCCCGCAATTCCGTGAGTCGGCGCTCGTCGGTCGTGCGTTGCTCCGCGTTGCGGCGTTCGTCCGCGCCGGCATCGGCCCGTGGGCGCTGGTCACACGCGGCGAGCGAGGCGGCGAGTGCCGCGAGAAGGAAAAGGCGATTCTTCATAAATGGAAACAGGTGGCGGGCGGCTTGGACTGGCGATGGGTGGAGTTATTCAACACTCGGCGCGGTCGCGGAAAAATTCCGGACCGACGAAGCATTCCACACGTGTCTCTACTAATCGCATGCGAGGAACGCTGCGACCGTTCCTCCTCACTGCGGCGAATCGAGAATACTGCCTAGGCAGCGTGCGGGCGACGTTCACATCGCGAATTCGTCACGAGATGCAGATGGAGTCCGTGAAATGCGAAAGGGCCGTTGATCTGCGATGAACTGGCCGTGGATACCAGTTCTTCGCACTTCAAAATACCGGATCCCCCGCGGCGAGAAACGCGCGGGAAGTGCTTACTTCAACCAAGGTCTCGAAACGGGACCAGCTCTCATCTCCATGAAAATTCTCATCGCCGAAGACGACGCCATCGCGACAAAAGTGCTCAGCCTCACTTTGCAAAAAATGGGCCATGAAGTAGTCGCCGCCGCCAACGGTGAGGAGGCTTGGAAACTCTTCAACGAGGAGCCCGTGCGCGTCATCGTGAGCGACTGGATGATGCCTGAACTCGACGGACTGGGCCTCTGCCGCCGCGTCCGCGACCGCCCGCAGACGCTCTATACCTACTTCATCATCCTCACCGCGGCACATACCAGCACGGACGATTACACCCTCGCCATGGATTCCGGCGTGGACGACTTCCTGACCAAACCGCTCAACCGCGAAATGCTGCGCACGCGGCTCTTTGTCGCGCAGCGGATTCTCCGCTACACGAGCGAGATCGGCCGCCTCCAGGATCTCATCCCGATGTGTACTTACTGCCACAAAGTGCGCGATGGTTTGGATTACTGGCAGCGTGTGGAAACCTATATCCGCGACCGCACGGGCAGCCGCTTCAGCCACGGGGCGTGTCCGGAGTGCTACGATGAGCAGTTGAAGTTGATCGAGAAGCAGATGGCGGAGGGAGTGTTTGAAGAGTTGGGCGGGCGCACGGAAAGTTAGGAGGGAAGAGAGGCGGCTGCGATGCCCGCGGCGCAAACGCCTCGAAGGCCTCCGGACCCGCATCGAGGTGGTCAAGGGCTTGTGCGGAAATCGAAGAGAGCGCGAGCAAGCAAAGGCTGACGATGCCCGCGGCGATCAAGTTTTCGGTCAGCGTGAAGCGATGGAAGGCACCGCGCGCAGGAGCGATCGAATCGCCAAAGCAAATCTGATGGCCGTGGTCGTCGTTATCCGTCGGTCTGCGGACGCGCGGGAAATTTTTCTCAATGACTCTCCGGCTGAGGCCGTGCGCAAGTCCCTCCCAAGGAAGCGATCGTGAGAGAGTCATGCCGCATACATTTTCGTTAGAGGATGGAAATATTCAGTTTGTTTGCCGGGTCCGGCAGCGGGGCTTTGAGTTGCGCGACTTCGTCGGACAGCACGCGTTGCAGGCCAATGATTCGCAGGCCGACCTTCACGCGCGCCAGCAATTCCTGGGTCTCGAAGGGCTTCACCAGGTAATCGTCCGCCCCCGAGTCCAAACCTTCGACGACATCTTCTTTGCGGGTCCGCGAGGTCAGCAGAATGAGATACACCGCCTTGTCCGCTTCGCGCATTCGCTGGCAGATCGCCGGACCGTCCAGACCCGGCATGAGCCAGTCGAGAATGGCCACGGCGGGCGCGTTCGGTTTGCGCAATTCCTTGATCGCGCCCTGGCCATCGTGGGTCACGATGACCTCGTAGCCGGCCCGGTTGAGCCGGGCGGCGAGCAGTTCGCGGCAGATCCGGTCGTCATCGGCGATGAGGATGCGCGTTCTTTCCCCCGGTGCGGTCGCCGCTCCAAGCGCCGTCGGCTCGGCGTCGGATTTCGGGAACACTTTCCAGTGATCGGGAAAATGAATGGCGGGGGCCAGGGTATTCATGGTGGGAAGGGTGTGGAGATCATCCTGCGTGACTCCACGTCAGTTCAGGATCGAAGAGCGAGTCAATCGCCTTGCCGAGGGACCTTGGGCTCGTGGGCTTGGGCAGGTAGAGGGCGTTGTGCAGATCGAGGCGTGTGACCATCGGATCGTCGGCGGAGTAGCCGGAGACGAAGATCACTTTCAACTCGGGCAGGATCTCGCCCAGTTTGCTCGCGAGTTCATCTCCCGTCGCGCCGGGCATGGCGAGATCCGTGATCAGGAGCTCGATGGGATCGCCCCGCCACGCTTCGACCATCGCCAGTGCCTGGGCCGCGCTTTCGGCCGCGAGGACTTTGTTGCCCTGATACTCGAGAATCATCACGAGCAATTCGCGGACGGCGGATTCGTCATCCACCGCAAGCACCACGTGCGGCGTCGGGACGGGCGGCCCGCCGTGGGTGGAGGATGCTGGCGTCGTGATCTTCATGGCAGGGCTCAGGGTTTCGGGGTTTTCGCTCACGTGTTTTCAATGGTTGAGAGGAGCATGCCCAACACCGTGACCCGCGCGGTGAGTGTGTATTTAGCGCGCGGGTTTTTCCACCGCGTCCGGCCTTGGAACCAGCCTGTTTCCTTGCTTACGGCGCGAGGCGCTCGATCTGCCACGAGCCATCCGCCTGATCAACCGGTCGCGGCGACGAGGGGCGGAGGAAGAGCCGCGAGGCTATCCCGCAGCGCGACGAGCAGCTTTTCGGTGCGGTAGGGTTTGTTCAGGAAGCGGGTCACGCCGGCCTCCTGAGCCAGAGCCACCTGACGGACGGAATTGGTCCCGCTCGCGGCGATGATCGGCAACCCCGGGTGCATGCGCTTCAGCGCCCGGATCGTCGCCGGCCCATCCATGATGGGCATCATCAGATCGGTGAGCACAGCGGCCACTTTCCCATGCTGTTCTGCGAAGAGCGCGCACGCCTCCGCGCCATTGGTGGCGGTCAGCGCGCGGTAGCCAAACTCGGTCAGCGTGCCCGCGGTGATCGCGCGGACGGCTGGCTCGTCGTCGATGATCATGATGAGTTCGCCATGGCCGCGCGGCAGCTCTGGCGGTGCCTCGACCAGCGCGGCGGCCTCGGCATCGAGGACTGCGGGCAGATAGACTTTGAACGTCGTCCCCACGCCCACCTTGCTCTCGACATCGATAAAGCCGCCGTGGCTGTTCACGAGGCTGATCGTCGTCGAGAGGCCGAGCCCAGTGCCTATGCCCTGCGCCTTGGTCGTGAAAAACGGATCGAACATGCGGGCCATGACCTCGGGCGACATGCCGGTGCCGGTATCGCTCACCTGGAGGCAGACGTATGGGCCGGGCTTCGCGTTGGGAACCATGCTCGCGTAGGTCGTATCGAGAGTCACGTTCTCCGCGCCGAGCGAGAGCGTGCCGCCGGCGGTCATGGCGTCGCGGGCATTGACGCAGAGATTCAAGAGCACCTGGTGCATCTGCGTGGGGTCGGCGGAAACCAGCGCGAGGCCCTGCGCAACGGTCGTCTGGATCTGAATCGTTTTCGGAAACGTGTCGGTGGCCACGTTGCGCAGCTCGCGGACGATGTGCCCGAGCTGCACGAGCATCCGCTCGCCTTCGGCGCCGCGCGCGAATTGCAGCACCTGCTTGATCATGCTGGCACCGCGCTGCGTGCTGGTCTCGAGGATCTCGAGAATCTGTTTCGTCTCGGCGTCGGGAAAGCGCGCCTGGAGAATCTCGAGCGCCATCATGATCGGGCCGAGCACGTTGTTCAGATCGTGCGCGATGCCGCCCGCGAGCATTCCGACGCTCTCCATGCGCTGGCCGCGGAGAAATTGCGCCTCGAGCTTTTTCTTCCCGGTCACGTCGGTATTGATCGCGAGGAGCGATTTCGGCCGGCCGGCGTCGTCGCGGACCAGCGTCCAGCGCCCTTCGACGACGATTTCTTTTCCGTCCTTGGTTTGTTGGTGCAGCTCGCCGATCCAGTCGCCCTTTTCGTAGGCGGTATTGCGCGCGACGCGAAACGCCGTGTCGTCGAGGTAGAGTTGCTGGTTGATATTCCGGCCGATGACTTCCTCCGCGGTCCAGCCATAGAGCCGCTCGGCGCTGGCGTTCCAAAAAACGACCGCGTCGTCCGGATCGCGCACGACGATGGCATCCTGCGCCTTGTCGAGGAGCGAGGCCTGTTCGCCGAGTTGGCTGTTGGCGGTGGCGAGTTGCTGCGTCCGTTCGCCCACCATCACGGCGAGGTTCCCGAGGTACGCGGTGAGCGTGCGACCGAGGGTCCACTTTTTCGTCAGCGAATGCGCGAGCTGGAGCACCTCGATCGGGTCGAAGGGTTTTTTCAGGATGAGCAGCCGGTCCACGGTGCCCATGCTCGCGATCATCTGCTGCCACGAGTAGTCGGAGTGGGCCGTGCAAATCACCACCTCGAGTTCGGGGTCGAGCGCCCACAGCGCTTTCGTCGTCTCGATCCCGTCGAGTCCGGGCGGCATGCGCACGTCCACAAAAGCCATCGCGTAGGGCCGCTCTTCGGTGAGCGCCTGCCGGACCAGCGCGAGCGCCTCCTCGCCCTGATAGGCGGAGTTTATCTCGAAGCCCGGGTCCTCCGCGGCTTCGTTCGGCGCGCCGAAGAACTGCCTCCGCGCTTTCGTCAGAGCGCTGGTGTTGGCGTCGGGAGAGCCCAGGATTTTCCGGAAATCCTCGTGAATGGCGCGATTGTCGTCGATGACGAGGATGCGCCGGTTGAGAGGCTTTACGGGAGGGTTCATGGTTTGGCGGAGGGTAGGTGGGTTGAAGCGAGCGCGGCGAGGACGCGGGGCATTTCACCCTGCGCCGCGATCAGGAGTTCCGCGACGCCGGCGAGCTGGCCGCTGGCGCCCGCCGTCTCCAAGCTTTCGCAGAGCGCGCACAGCGGCTCGGCGCCGAAGATACTGCACGTGCCTTTCAAGGTGTGCGCGGCCCGCCGGAGGCCGATGGCATCCTGGGCCGCGACCGCCTTCTCCACTTCCGTGAACAGCCCAGGGCCGTCTTCCAGAAACATCCCAACCAGATTCGCAAAATCGTCCTCGCTCTCTTCCTGCAAAACGCTGATCACGTCCGCATTCACCGCTGGCGCCGCCTGCCGCGGGCAGCGTTCGAGCGCGGCACGCAGCTCCTCGCGGCGCACCGGTTTGCTCACGTAGTCGTCCATGCCGCTGGCCAGGCAGAGTTCGCGGTCGCCTTTCATTGAGTTCGCCGTCATGGCGATGATCCAAGTGTGTCGCCCGCGGGTCTCGCGGCGGCGGATTTCCGTCGTCGCTTCGTAGCCGTCCATCTCGGGCATCTGGCAGTCCATGAGCACCACGTCGTAGCGGATGCCTTCGAGCGCCTCCAAAACCTCGAATCCATTTCCGGCCACATCGGCGCGGTAGCCGAGGCGGCGCAGGTGCCCGAGGGCGACGCGCTGATTGATTGCGTTGTCTTCAGCGAGGAGGATGCGCAGCGGCACGGCGGCGGGCGGCGCGTCAGCATCACGCGCCGTGATCGTGTGAACAGGCGCGCGCGGGGCGGACGTGCCAGTCTTATTGGCCATCACATCGGTCAGGCAGTCGAAGAGCGTGGACTGGCGCACCGGCTTCGAGCGGCACGCGGCGATGCCGTGCGATTGGACGATTTCCGGCGTGAGCGGCTTGCCCAGCGCGGTGAGCATGATGAGCCGCGTCGCGGCCAGCGCCGGATCGGCCTTGATCGCACTGGCCAGCGCGAGACCGTCCCTGTCGGGCAGTTGCAGATCGATGATCGCGGCCGAAAAGGCGTCGCCCTGCGCGACCGCAGCGCGCAGCGTGGCGAGCGCTTCGGCCCCGGAACCGGCGCTGCCATTGCGCAGCCGCCAGCTCTCGATCTGGCGATGGAGGAACTGGCAGTTCGTTTCGTTGTCATCCACCACCAGCACGCGCGCGTTGACCAGCCCGTGTTCGTCGGGAATCACCGTGCGCGCTTGTGCCTGTTTTTCGAGCCGCACGGTGAACCAAAAGCGCGAACCCGCGCCCGGCGTGCTCTCCACGCCGATCTCGCCGCCCATCGCCGCGACGAGCTGCTTGCAGATCGCCAGCCCGAGTCCTGTCCCGCCAAACCTGCGCGTCGTCGAACCATCGGCCTGCGAGAACGCCTGAAAGAGCCGGGCCTGCGCCTCCGGGGTGATGCCGATGCCGGTGTCGCTGATGTCAAAGCGCAGCCGCATTTCCGTGTCCGTCTCGGACTCGGCGACCACGCGCACCGCCACCTCGCCGGTCGCGGTGAATTTGATCGCGTTGGCGGTGAGATTCGTCAGCACCTGGCGCAGTCGGCCCTGGTCGCCGCGCAGGCTCGTGGCCACATCGGGATCGACGGTGCCGAGCAGCTCGAGACCCTTGTCCTGCGCGGGCCGCGCGAGCAGTTCCAGCGCGTCCTCCACGGCTTCCCGCAGGTCGAAGTCGAGCGTCTCAAAGGTCAGCTTGCCCGCCTCGATCTTCGAGAAATCGAGGATGTCGTTGATCACCGTGAGCAGCGACTCCGCACTGGTGCGAATTGTCTCCGTGCAATCCCGCTGCTCCTCGGTCAGCGCGGTATCGAGCAGCAGCCCGGTCATCCCGAGCACGCCATTCATGGGCGTGCGGATTTCGTGGCTCATGTTCGCGAGAAACTGGCTCTTCGCCCGCACCGCGGATTCCGCGACCTGGTTGGCGCGGACCAATTCCCGGAGCGTAGCCTCGAGCTGCTCCTGGGCGGCGCGGCGTTCGGCGATCTCGCCGCTCAGCGCCGCGGTGCGCTCGGCCACGCGGCCTTCGAGTTCCTCGATTTGCTGCCGCACGCGGCGGGTCAGGTCCCACTTGGCGGTGAGCGCGTCGGCGAGCTGGAGCACTTTGATCACATCGAAGGGTTTTTTCAAAATGAGCAGCCGGTCGGAATTGCCGAAGCGCTCCCGCACCTGCTCCCAGCCGTAATCCGAATACGCCGTGCAAATCACCACCTGCAAATCGGCGTCCAGGGCCCAGAGTTGCGCGGTCGTCTCGATGCCGTCGATGCCCGGCGGCATGCGCACATCGACAAAGGCCACGGCATACGGCCGCCCTTCCTCGACCGCGCGCCGCACCAGCGCCACACCCTCCGCGCCCTGACCAGCCGTTTCGAGCGTGAATCCGGTGGTCGGTGTGGTGGGCAGGGCGTCGCCGAAAAGCAGCGCGCGTGATCCCGCCAACCCGTCGTCCGCGGCGGCTTCCTTCGGACCGAGGATTTTGCGGAAGTCATCATGCACCGCGCGGTTGTTGTCGATGACGAGGATGCGGTGGTTTTTCGCGGCGAGGGGTGTGTTCATGCGAGGTTCGGTTTTTGGTCGAGCGGCAGTTCGAGGGTGAAAGTCGCGCCGCAGCCCGGCCCGGCGCTCTCGGCGCGGAGCGAGCCACCGAGTTCCCGCGCGGCGAGCGCGCCGCTGTGTAGACCCCAGCCGTGGCCGTCGCGCCGCGTGGTAAAGCCGTGCTCGAAGATGCGCGTGAGATTCTCCGCGGGGCTGCCCGAGCAGGCGGGCGCGCTCCACGCCGAGGTAGGTGCAGGCGGTGAGATTGGCTTCGTGGATGGCGCCCTCCGCGGTGAGCGTGAGGTAGCACACCGGCGCGAAATCGTAGAAATCGGCATACTTCGCCGCGCTGGCTTCGAGGGCGGCGCGGGCGGCGAGGAGTTCCTCGTTTTGCAGCTCCAGCTCGACCTGGTGGACCTGCATCCCGTGGAGCTGCCGCGACGCGTCGCTCGCCTCCGGCGGCGTCGCGCGCAGCCGGACCTCGGCATGCTGGCGCAGTTCGGCGGCGGATTCCGCGGCCAGAATGTTTGCGCTGGGCGGCGCTTGGGCCCTTTCGCGGGGAGGACGAGGGGATGGGGACTTCTTTTTCATTCTGCAACCGCAGGAGCCTCGATGCTCCGAATCGATCGCAGGGTGGGCCTCGGGATGGAAAAAAGCAATCCCGCCGCCTTGTTCCGCCTTCCGTGCATTCGGGGCTGCCTAAGGTTCCCGAAGATCGCCAAGGAGCTGAGGAGGCGTTGAAGAGGGATGGGCGCGCAGGCGTTCGATCAGCTCGTGCCATCGATCTCCGGCATGTCGATGTCGGTGATGACGTGACCGGGCTCTCAGCCGTCAAATTCCGGGAGGATGCGCGCGGAACGGGTCAGCTTGCGCAAGCGCGGGAAGCCGAGCCGGTTGAGCACATTCTCCAAAAGGCAGAGTCCGCTGAAATCGTCATCCACCATGAGGATGCGCCCCTGCCGGAGGGTTTCTTCGCTGGTCGTCGCCGGAGGGTGCGGCGGCGGGAACGGTCAGGCCGCGGCAGAGTTCAGCATCATCCGCACCGTGTCGATGAGGGCTCGAGGCAGAATTGGTTTGGGCAGGTAGTGCTGACCGCCCCGGAAAACCGTGGTGCCCGTCACGTCGCTGCGCGCGACGAGCGAGGTGACGAAAAGCACCGGGGTGTTTTTGAGTGCCGGGTCGGCCGCGAGTTCGGCGCGGACCTCGCCACCGTCCTTGCCAGGCATGTCCACATCCAGCAGGACGAGGTCCGGACGGAATTCGCGCGCGGAAGCGAGCGCGGCGAAGGAGCGATTTTCCTCCCGCACTTCAAACCCACCGGCCTTTTCAAGAATGACGTGCATCAGCTTCGAAAGCTTGGCGTCATCATCAACAATCAGAATCTTGGGCTGCTTCATGGCCCAAAGAGTAAGCACGAACCGGTCGAGAGAGGTGCGGGGAAACTGGGTAAAGTGAGCGGCGAAATATACTAGCCCGTAGCGAGAGCGGGGCCGGTCCGCTGCATCAGGAGGAGCGCCGCCGCGCGCGTTCCGCCCACGACTCCGACGCGTTGGCCTTCCGTGGCCAGAGACATTTTAGGAAAGCGTTCGTCCGCTGGCCCGAGGAGAAGCCATTTAGAAAACTGCTCCGCATCCCCGCAGTAGGAGGATCAAGAGAGCCGATGCGATGACGGAAACGATCACCGATCCGATGCACCCGAGGCGGCTGGAGAAGAAGGCGAACATTAAAATCCAATCGGCGCCCCTCGATGTTCTGGTTCCCCCAAGAAACAAACCAACCCGCCACCCCGCTGGGCCGCGAATCACTCGCACGATGTCACTGCGCTCCCCTCAAACGCGACCGCTTCCCCGGCGGCGGAACATGTTCCATTTGCCAATGCGCCCTGGACTTGGGATCGGAGCATGAACAGCCGCCGCTCGCAGCTCTTCACCATCGGCGTCACCGCCCTCGTCACGGCGGCGGTGACCGGCTTCGCGCGCAACTTCATCTCCGGGGAAAAGAAGATAAAGCGCCGGGTCGCGCGCAAATACGGGATCGACGACCCGCTCTTCGAGCGTTCGATGAGCCAGCTCCTCGGACCACCGATCCTCGACGGCAACCTGGTGACGCCGCTGCGCAATGGCGGGCAGATCTTTCCGGCGATGCTCGCCGCGATCGACAACGCCACCCGCAGTATTAATTTCGAGACGTTCATCTACTGGTCAGGGCGCATCGCGGAGAAGTTCGCCGACGCGCTTTCCGCCAAGGCGCGGAGCGGGGTGAAGGTGCACGTGCTTTTGGACGGGGTCGGCTGCAATTGCGTGAACGGCGAAGCGCTCCGGCAAATGAAGGACGCGGGGGTGGAGCTGGAGGTTTACCACCTCTCCAACTTTGCCCGCGTCAATCACCGCACGCATCGCAAGCTGCTCGTCATCGATGGCCGGGTCGGGTTCACCGGCGGCGTGGGGATCGCGGACGAATGGAACGGGGAGGCGCAAACGCCGGAGGACTGGCGCGACACGCATTATCGGATCGAGGGACCGGTGGTCGCGCAGATGCAGGCGGCGTTTCTCGACAACTGGATGAAGACGCGCGCCGTCGTGCTGCTAGGCGAAGACTACTTTCCCGAACTGCACCCGGCCGGTCCGCATCGCTGCCAGATGTTCAAGAGTTCGCCGATGGAAGGCAGCGAGAGCGCGCGGCTGATGTATCTCCTTTCGATCACCGCGGCCGAGCGCAGCATCAAGGTCGGCAACGCCTACTTCGTCCCCGATGACCTCACCACGGAAACGCTGGTGGCCGCGGTGGACCGCGGAGTCTCCGTGGAAGTCTTGGTCCCCGGCCGGTTCATCGACTCGGGCATGGTGCGCGGAGCGTCGCGGCACCGCTGGGGTCACTTGCTCAAGCACGGCGTGCGCATCTTCGAGTTCGAGCCGACGATGTATCACTGCAAACTCATGATCATCGACGACCTCTGGACCTCGATCGGGTCGGCGAATTTTGACAACCGTTCCTTTCGTCTGAACGACGAAGCAAACCTCAACGTCAAGGACCGCGAGTTTGCCGCGGACGCGACGCGCGAATTCGAGGAAGACAAAGCCCGCGCACGCGAAGTCACCTACCGGGACTGGCTCGACCGGCCCGCGTGGCAGCGGGCCACCGACGCCGGTGCGGCGCTGCTCCGTTCACAATTGTAAGCCCGGATATTGTCCCTCCGGAGGCCAGCGCTCCGAGGTTTAAGCACCTCATCCGATTTACACCGTTGAACCGCCCGAAGTGCGCTAACGCCAACGGCATCCTCCGCGGGTCGCATCAATCCAACCCCTTCAGGGTTGGGTCAGGTCATCTCAGATCCCAGGGTAGCTCGTGCCTCGCAACTCTGGGCTGAAAGACGGAGCACCTTCGGCGCTCGGGGACCGGTCGCGTAAATGTAATTGTGAAAAGCGTACCACTTCCCCGCACCCGTTCTGGCCGCTGAACGGACGGCCTGCTCAGCGGGGATCCGTCGCTGAAGGAAGAGATCGAACCCGACTCCGCAGCCACTCACTCAAGGTGTCGAGGCCCACGGGCTTGACGAGGTGCTCGTCGAAGCCGGCTTGCTTCGCAGCGAGGAGATCCTCGGGGCTGGCGTAGCCGGTCATGGCGATGAGGAAGACGCCCGCCAGCGCGGGCATCGCGCGCAGGTGGCGGGCGACTTCATAGCCGTCCATGCCGGGCAGGCCGATGTCGAGGAGCACGACGTCGGGGAGGAACTCGGCGGCGGCGGTGAGCGCATCGGGGCCGGTGAAAGCGGTGCGCGTGACATGCCCACGCCGCGTCTGGAGCATCGCCATGCTGCCCGCCGAGTCGGTGTTGTCATCGACGATGAGCATGCGCCGGGAGGTCTCGCGCGCGACGGGAGGCGGCAGTGGGGCGGGCGGAGGCGGGCGCCGGAGGATCGGCAGGTGGACGACGAATTCGCTGCCCTGGCCGAGTCCCTCGCTGTGCGCCTCCACGCTGCCGCCGTGCAGCTTCACGAGCCGGCTGACGAGGGTGAGGCCGATGCCGAGGCCGCCGTGCGCGCGGTCCAGCGCCCGGGTCGCCTGCACGAAAAGATCGAAGACGCGCGGGAGCAACTCGGGAGCGATGCCGGCGCCATCGTCGCGCACGCGGACGATGACTTCCGGCGGCTCGACGCCGGCGGCGCGCTCGGCGCTCAAGGTAATGTGGCAGCCGTCGCCGCTGTATTTGCAGGCGTTGCCGAGCAGATTGATGAAGACCTGTTCGAGGCGGGTGGCGTCGGCATGCAGGAAGACGGGCTCGGCGGGCATCGAGACGGCCAGATCCTGATGGCGTGCGGCGCAGTCGGCGCGGACGAGGCTGGTCGCGGCGGTGAGGATCGCCTCCAGCGGCACGGGCTTCTTGCGCAGCTCGATTTTTCCCTCGGTGATGCGGGAGACATCGAGCAGGTCGTCGATCATCCGGCTCATGTTGTTGATCTGCCGGCCGATGATCTGCTGAGCCTGCTTCCGCTCGTGGCCGGTGGCGTTCACCGTTTGCAAAATCTCCGCGGCATTGCGCAGCGGTGCGAGCGGGTTGCGTAACTCGTGCGCGAGCATGGCGAGGAATTCATCCTTGCTGCGATCGGCCCGAGCCAGTTCCTCGGCCCGCGCCGCCAGCGCATCCTCCAGCGCGCGGCGGGCGGTGATGTCGGTGAGGTTTTCCAAGACGGCCACGGGGTTTCCGTCGGCATCGTAATCCATGGTCTTTCGGGCATGCACGGTGATGCGCTGGCCATCCCGTCTCGTATGGATCAGCTCCCCGACCCACCGGCCCGTCCGATGCAAGACCTCGGTCAGTTCCTCGATGGGCGTGACGAATTTCGTTTGCAGCAGGACGTGACTGATTTGTCCGAGCGCCTCTTCGCGCGACCAGCCGTAAAGCTCGGCGGCCCCATGATTCCAGTAACGGATCTGGCCCTCCATATCGCGCACGATGATGGCGTCATTGCTCAGGTCGAGCAGACGGGCTTTTTCCGCGAGCTCGCGAGCCGTTTTTTGGCCTGCGGCGATTTCCTCCTGGAGTTGTGCATTCAGAAGCTCCGCGGCTTCGGTGAGTTCGTGCTGGCGCACGGCTCCGAGGATGAGCGCTTCATTGAGCGCGACGGTCTGCTCGTGCACTCGCAAGAGGTTCGCGGGCGGCTCCGGGAGTGGTCTTTCGGCGGCCATCAGGTTCACCTTTCCGGCGAAGCGCCAAGCGCTGGATTTTTTTCCACGGGACTGGTTCCTTCGAGCACCCGCTTCACCAGCTTCAACAGTTCCGGAGTCGTGTAAGGTTTCGACAGAATGTCCTTCACGCCGAGGCTGGCGAACTGGGGTCCGTAGGCGATGGCCGCAAGTCCGCTGACGCCGATGATGGGCAGCGTCGCATTCATGGTGCGCAGGATTCCGATCGCTTCCGGGCCGTCCATCACCGGCATCGTCATATCGGTGATCACGGCGGCGATCTCCGTGCTCCGCTGGCGGTAGAGGGCCACGGCTTCCGCACCGTCGCAGGCCACGAGGACGCGGTAGCCGAACAATTCGAGAATCTGTTGCGTCATCTTGCGCATCGGAGCCTCGTCATCCACGACGAGAATCAGTTCACCGTCGCCGCACGGCATTTCGAGCGACGGCGCAGGCGGCGCCGGGGAGGCGATCGCCGTTTGCGCGGGGAGGAAGATCTGGAAGGTCGTGCCCTTGCCCAACTCGCTCGCCACGTGCATGAATCCACCGTGGCTTCTGACGATCGCCAGCGAGCTGGACAGGCCGAGGCCCGAGCCTTGCCCAAATTCCTTGGTCGTAAAAAACGGATCAAAGATGTTTTCCACGATCCGGGGCGCCATGCCCGTGCCGCTATCCCTGACCTCCAATAAAACGTAAGGGCCCGCCTGGGCTTTTGGGTTTTCGCTCAAGCCCGCGTGGCCGGCCGCGATCTCCCGGTTCTCGGCGGAGACGACCAACTGGCCGCCGGCCGGCATGGCGTCGCGCGCGTTCACGCAAAGATTGAGCAAGACCTGGTGGAGTTGGGCCGCGTCGCCCAGCACGGTCCACAGCTCCGGCGGGATATGGGTCTGGATTTGGATGTGCCGGAGGAAGGTTTCGCGGGCGGTTTTTTCGATGTCGCGAACGAGTTGCGCGATCGACACGTCCGCGCGCCGGCCCTCGACGCCGCGGCCGAAGGACAGAACCTCCCGAACCATCTCTGCGCCGCGGTGGGCGCTGGTGTCGATGACGTCCAGGAGTTCGCGGCTGGCGGGGTCGGTGAACTTCATCCTCAGCAGGTCGAGCGACATCATGATCGGCCCGAGGGAATTGTTCAGATTGTGCGCGATGCCGCCGGCCAGCGTGCCGATGCTCGCCAGGCGCTGGATGCGGAGCGACTGCTGCTCCAGGTTCTTGCGCTCGGTGAGATCCATGAAGGACACGATCGAGCCGATGATTTCCGCGTCCTCGTTTTTCAGCGCCGCGAAGTTGGCCAGCACCGGAACCCGGGAGCCATCGGGCCGTTCGATCGAGACTTCGACGTTGAGCGCCGAGCGACCGGTGCGCAGCACCTCCACGATCGGGCTTTCGGCATGGGGCAAAAGCCGGTCATCCGGCAGCCACAGCCGAATGGACCCGCAGTAACGCTCGACGCCGCACACCGGGGCGCGACCCCACAGTTCGACCGCGAGGGAGTTGTAGTGCTGGATGACCCCGTCCCGATCACACGCGAAAACGCCCATCGGCGCGGAGGCAAACAGGCTGCGAAACCGTTCCTCGCTTTCCCGCAGCGCGGCTTCGGCCTGCTTCCGCTGGCCGATCTCCGCGCGGAGCTGCGCGTTCAGGCTCTCCGCAGTTTCCGTGAGTTCATGCTGACGCATCGACCCACGCATCAACGCCTCATTCATCTCGACCACGTCGTGCAGACGATCGAGGTCGGCGAGCGCATCCAACGATGGTGGTTCGGTAGCCATGTCCTTTACTACATCGCTTTCGGTTCGGGCGCGGCCTCGTGCGGCTGGCGAATGCGTTCCGGTGCCCCAGTCGTCAGCCCGGCATACTCGGTTCGGCGCGGCTCGATGACCATCACGCCTTTGTCCGTGATCATGTATTCGCGGATGTCTTTGCTGTGGTTGCCGCCGCGCATTTTGATGATGACCATGACCTTCCGGAGCTGGCCATCGATCTCCACATACCGCATCCGGATGATGTCATCGGTC
>JBBQYR010000105.1:0-15639 GCA_038208565.1 Chthoniobacterales bacterium | reverse complement strand
TCTGCCCAATGGCCGACCGAGATCACCAATTCAGGGCAAACCCTGATCGTTTTTCGCCCAAAATTCATCACTATTACAGCCCGTGCTGACAAAACGCGTCATCCCCTGCCTCGACGTCCATGACGGAATCGTCACCCGTGGCGTGCAATTCGGCCGCGCCGAGGAGGGCGGCCTGCGGAACGTCGGCGATCCCGTGGAACTCGCGCTGCGCTACAACCTCCAAGGCGCCGACGAGATGGTCTTTTTCGACATCACCGCCAGCGCCCACGGCCGCGCCTCGATGATCGACGTGATCGAACGCACGGCCGCCCAATGCTTCATGCCGCTCACCGTCGGCGGCGGCATCCGCACCACCGAAGACATGCACGCCATGCTCCACGCCGGCGCGGATAAGATCAGCATCAACTCCAGCGCCCTCGCCACGCCCGAACTGATCAGCCAGGGCGCCGAGCGTTTCTGCAGCCAGTGCATCGTGGTGAGCATCGACGCGAAAAAGGTGGCGCGGGAAAAGTGGGAAGTCTTCAGCCACGGCGGCCGCAAACCGACCGGCCTCGACGCCGTCGAATGGGCCGTGCGCGCGGTGAAATTCGGCGCCGGCGAGATCGTGCTCAATTCCATCGACGCCGACGGCACCAAAGCCGGCTACGACCTCGGCATCACCCGCCGCATTAGCGAAGCCGTCGGCGTCCCCGTCGTCGCCAGCGGCGGCGCCGGCACCCTCGACCACATGGTCGAAGTCCTCGACGCCGGGAAAGCCGACGCCGTCCTCGCCGCCAGCATCTTCCACTTCGGCACCTACACCGTCAGCGACGTGAAGCGCTACCTCGCCCAGCACGGCGTCCCCGTGCGGCTGCCGGAGCTGGTGAGCTGAATCTCGGGAACAACACTGCGCCGCTACGGTTTCCCGAGCATTTTCAGAATGTGCCGCGCCAGGTGCTCCTTGATCTCCCGATGCCGCGGCACCGGCTACGAGATTTTCGTCTCCGGATTCTGACCAATCATGCCGGCCCCCGTGCCGGATGAAAACACACCCGAGTTCCTCGATCTTCCGAACTAAATCGCGCTGCTTCACGCTACTTCCAGCTCCGCATGCCGCCGCACGCACGGAATCTCGCCCGAGGTGAGATCGCGATACAGGTCGAGCAAGTGCTCCTTCAGATCGTCCAGCGATTCGCCCTGCGTGAGGTAATCCGGGAACTCCTCGAGATGCCCCAGCCAGGCGTCGCCATCCTGCCAGTAGGTGAAAGCGAGCGTCTTCATGGCGAGAGGATGCACGCGCCCGCGGACCTCATCAATGCGGGCCGAACCCCCGCCGTCCTCGCGGCGAGCATCTTCCACTTCGGCACCTCCACCGTCCGCGGCGTGAAGCGCTACCTCGCCCGGCAAGGCACGCCGGTGCGGCTCCCGGAGCTGGTGAGCTGAATCACCGGCATCCCCTCACCTCACGGGCTAACCATTTGCACATCCGCCCCTCGGGGAATATCCTCCGCCCATGAAATTCATGACCACTCTGGATCGGGATGAAGACGGCGTTTGGATCGCTGAATGCCCCGCCATTCCCGGCTGTGTCAGTCAGGGACAGACGCGCGAGGAAGCCGTAGCCAACATCCGCGAAGCCATCGCTCTCTGCCTGGAAATCCGGGCCGAGCGCGGCCTGCCGCTGACCCTCGAGACCCAGCAGGTCGAAGTCGTGGCCTGATGCCCTCGCTGCCCCACCTCAGCGGTCGCGAAGTCGTCCGGGCCTTTGCCAGCGATGGCTGGCAGGTCGCGCGGCAACGCGGCAGCCACATCATTCTCGTCAAAGATGGGCATCCCGCCACGCTCTCGGTGCCCGATCACAAGGAAGTCGCCAAGGGCACCCTGCGCAGCCTCATCCGCGCCAGTGGCTTGACCGCCGAGCGGTTTGTTGAGTTGGCTGGTTAAATCGCTAACGACCCGACTCCGCCGGGGCAGCTCGCCGGATCAGTGATGAACGATTTCCCGGGCGTGTGGAATCTCGCCGCTGCACACCGGACGCACCTGCTCCGCCGAGACGGTCACCACAGCCGCCGTCTGGCCAGTGAGCGTCACAAACTCCACCTCATAAGCCTCACCGCGCGGATAGACATGGACGACCGCGCCAATATCGCCGGGCTCCAAGCCTTCAGCGGCTAGCGGTTGAGTGAGAACCACTCGGTCATGTTCGTGAATCATGGCCGCACCCTACTACAGCGGATGAGCCGTGACCAGCCTCGGCATGTCGGCACCTGCGTCGATGATCCAGACCGCTCGGATGGAAGGAGAACGACCGTCCGGGCAAAGCATCGGGCCATCGATCCGAAACTTGACGCCATAGTTGGATTCGGATTTGGACGACACCGGATGGCGCGCCGCGTGAGCCACCAGCGCCGCCGCCAACACCTGCCAGTGCACCGCGGTGAATCCGAAGTGGGTGAAAAACCCGGCCTTCCCGGCACCCTCGGGGTGATCAAACGCCAGGAGGTAATCAGCGATTTTGCGGTGCTCGACGAGAGCCTTGGCTGCGTTCGGGAGGTTCACTGCTTCCTGCGTAGATCATCGCTGACCTCGAAGCGAGACGCGAAATAACCAGCCCGCTCGACCACATGGTCGCAGTCCTCGACGCCGGGAAAGCCGACGTCTCATCGCCGCCAGCATCTTCCACTTCGGCACCTCCACCGTCAGCGGCGTGAAGCACTACCCAGCCCAGCACGGCGTGCCGGTGCGACTGCCGGAGAACGCGGAGATCTAGTGGATGAAGAACGACGCCCTTTTACGTGGGGCGACAGTTCAGCGCTTCCGATCTCATTACTTCTTTTTTCGGATCGCGAACTTATACCAGCGGCCACCACCCTCGGGATCCGGGATGCGGACAACGAAGTGCCCTTCCTCCGGCCCGGCGGTGACAGGGCTACGCTTCTCGATGCCGACCCCACCGCGCTCCTCGGTTACTGCCAGAAGCTCAAATTCCAGCTCGATAGTTTTCATTGCGATCGAGTAGGAAGCCGTCTTGTCCTCGTGCCCAAGCTCCGACTTGGGCATGCACCTGTCCCCGAAGCTCTGCTTCGCCGCCGGGCCTCGGCGTCATCGAGCGACACGGCCGCCAATGGGACCGTAGCGCCATGCCGGCGCCGCGCGTTTTTCTTGGCCCGACCTTGACCCTCGTCAAAGCGGTCGGTCGGGGCCAGCATCACTCTACCCCTATGAGAACAAACGCCCTCCTTCGCCGGAGCACCGTCGCGCTGGCCCTGAGCGCGCTGCTTTCCCTCCACGCTGCTGAGACTCCCGATACCTCGGCGCCGAAAGGCCCGCAAGCCAAAGGCACCGACCCGGAGATCGTGGGCGAAGAAGTGGCCGTGCTCACTTTCGCGCCGCAGGTGCCGCCGCCGATCACGCGGCAGCATGCGACGAAGGTGATCGTGAAGCTGGAGGTGATCGAGAAGGTGAAGCGCCTCGCGGATGGCGTGGAGTATTTGTTTTGGACGTTCGGCGGGGAGGTGCCGGGGAAATTCATCCGCGTGCGCCAGGGCGATCTCGTGGAGTTTCATCTGCAAAATCATCCGACGAGCAAGATGCCGCATAACATCGACCTGCACGCGGTGACTGGTCCCGGCGGCGGCGCGACGTCGTCCTTCACCGCGCCCGGCCACAGCTCGCAGTTTTCCTTCAAGGCGCTCAACCCCGGGCTCTATGTCTATCACTGCGCGACGGCGCCGGTCGGGATGCATGTGGCCAATGGGATGTATGGGCTGATCCTCGTGGAGCCGCCGGGCGGGCTCGTGCCCAAGGTGGATCGCGAATATTACGTGATGCAGGGCGACTTCTACACGACGGGGGCTTTCGGCGAGGAGGGTTTGCAGCCCTTTGATCAGCAGAAGGCGGTGGATGAGCGGCCGAGCTATGTCGTCTTCAATGGCTCGGTCGGCTCGCTCGTGGGCGACAACGCGCTGCAGGCCAAGGTGGGCGAGACCGTGCGGCTCTTTGTCGGCAATGGCGGGCCGAATCTGATTTCGTCCTTCCATGTGATCGGCGAAATCTTCGACCGCGTGTATCAGGAAGGCGGCACGATTTCGGCGCAGCAGAATGTGCAGACCACGCTCGTGCCCTCCGGCGGCTCGGCGATCGTGGATTTCAAGGTGGATGTGCCCGGCACGCTCATTCTCGTGGATCACTCGCTCTTCCGCGCTTTTAATAAAGGCGCGCTCGGCATGCTGAAGGTCGAGGGCCCGGCAAATCTGATCGTTTATTCGGGCAAGGAAGTGGACGAGGTCTATCTCGGCAGCGCCGGCAGTCCGGGCGATCGCCGCGTGGCGGGACTCGAGGCAAAGATGAAATCGGCCATCGCCACCGACCCGAAAATCGCCGGGCTGACCAAGGAAATCCTGATCGAGAAAGGCAAGCGTGTGTATGCGCAGACGTGCTTCGCGTGCCATCAAGGCAACGGCCAGGGCCTGCCCGGCGTCTTCCCCCCGCTGGCGAAATCCGACTACCTCATGGCCGACAAGGACCGCGCCATCCGCGGGATCATCAAAGGCCAATCGGGGCCGATGACGGTCAATGGCGTGGCCTTCAACGGCGTGATGCCGCCCGTCATGATCAACGACGAACAGATCGCGCAGGTGCTGACTTACGTGCGCAATGAATGGGGCAATCAGGGCGATGTGGTGACCGTGGGTGAAGTGCGCCGCGTGCGTGCGGAGTCCGCGCACCAATAATCCGATGAAGCTGCCGCGCTGCATCCCGTTTGCGCTCCTGCTCGCAGTGATCGCGAGCGCTTCCGCAGAAAGCGCGCGCCTCCCGGCGGGCATCCACCGGCCGCTCTTTCGCGGCAAGGACGACGCGAAGGAAGTGCCGGTGCGCGCCTTCCGGCTCGACACGACGCCGGTGACCAACGCGGAGTTTCTGGAATTCGTCCGCGCCGTGCCGAAGTGGCGGCGCTCGCAGGTGAAGCGGCTCTTTGCCGACACGAAATATCTCCGCGACTGGGCGGGCGATCTGGAACTCGGCGCCGCCTGCGATCCGCGCCAGCCGGTGACGTGGGTTTCGTGGTTCGCCGCGAAATCCTACGCCGCGTGGAAAGGCGGGCGCCTGGCGACGACGGCGGAATGGGAGCTGGCCGCGGGCGCGGGTTTCACCACCGCCGACGGCGCTAAGGAGCGGGAATTCAGCGCCGCCATCGCGCGCTGGTATGGCACACCCACGCCGCCGGTGACGCCCTCGGTCGGCACGCAACGCGCGAATTTCTTCGGCATCCACGACCTGCACGGCTTGGTCTGGGAATGGACGAGCGACTTCAACTCCGCGCTGGTCAGCGGCGACGCGCGCGGTGACTCCGGGCTGGAGCGTGGACTTTTCTGCGGCGCCGGCGCGGTCGGCGCGAGCGATCCGTCGAACTTCCCCGCCTTCATGCGCTACGGCTTCCGCTCGAGTCTCAAAGCCGCCTACACCGTCCACAACCTCGGCTTCCGATGCGCCTACGATTGATCCTCACCAGCTTCCTCGCGCTCGCCACGACGATCCTCGCCGCGGATAAACCGCCCTGCTGCCGGACCGCGCTGCCGAGCGGCCCGGTCAGCGATCAATCGCTCTATCTGCTCGATTCCACGTGGACTTCCGACGTGGGCCGCGAGGTGAAACTCGGCGTCCTGCGCGGGCGCGTGCAGGTCGTCGCGATGTTTTTTGCCCACTGCGAATACGCCTGCCCGATCATCATCGAGGACATGAAGCGCATCGAGCGCGCGCTCCCCGCGGCGCTGCGCGACCGCGTGGACTTTCTGCTGGTGAGCTTCGACAGCGAGCGTGACACGCCCGCCGCGCTGCGCGCTTTTCGCGAAAACCGCAAACTCGCCATGGCGCACTGGACGCTGCTCCGCGGACGCGAAGACGACGTGCGCGAACTCGCTGCGCTGCTTGGCATCAACTACCAGCGCGACGCGCGTGGGCAATTCGCGCACTCGAATGTCATCCACCTCCTGAACCCCGAGGGCGAAGTGATCGCCCAACAAACCGGCCTGAATAAAGACGGCGCCGAGATCGTGGCCGGAATCCAACGCGCACTCGCGGCACCGGCACCGAGGCCATGAGCTTCCCCGCCTGCCGTCACGCTCGGCAACGAACGCCAGCCCGAGACACGTTGCGCTGGCTGGCGGCGGAACCCTTCCGCGTCTTCTTCCTGAGCGGGGCGCTTTTCAGCATCGCCGGGGTGCTGCTCTGGCCGCTTTTCTACGCGGGCTGGCTGCCGTTTTATCCGTCGGTCAGTCACGCGCGATTGATGATCGAAAACTTTGGCGGCGCGTTTGTGATCGGCTTCCTCGGCACCGCCGGGCCACGCATGCTCGCCGCGCCGCGACTCACGCCAGCGGAACTCGCGGGGCTCTTCGCGCTCCACCTCGGCAGCGGCTGGTGTCATCTGCGAATGCAGACGGTATGGGGCGATGCGCTTTTTCTCGCGCTGCTCATCAGCTTCGCAGTGTGCCTCGGAGCGCGTGCACTTTCCCGTCGCAGCGAAGCGATGCCGCCGCCGATGCTCCTCGCCGCGCTCGGCCTGCTCTGCGGCATCACTGGCACCGCGCTGTGGCTGCATCCCGCATGGCACAGCAGCGCCGCGACCTACCGCCTCGCCGGGCTGCTGCTCTATCAGGGCTTGCTGCTCGGCCCGATCATGGGCGTCGGATCATTCCTTTTTCCGCGCCTGCTCGGCGGGGAATTCGGGGAACCTGCGCCCGGCCCGGAAATGCGCCGCGCCTGGGTGCGCACGATTCTCGCCGCGGCCACGCTGCTGGTGAGCTTCGCCGTGGAAGTGTGGTGGCATCCGCAAACCGGCGTGATCCTGCGCGCGGTCGCGGCCGCCATCGCGCTCTCCGGTATCCGCTGGCGTCGCGCCGCGGATGATCCGCCCGCGGGCACGCTCGCCAATGCCCTGCGAATCTGGTGCCTGCCGCTCACCTTCCTCGGCGTCGCCACGCCGGCATTCGCCTACTTGCGCCACACCACGCTGGAGCATCTGCTTTTCATCGGTGGCTTCGGCCTGCTCTGCCTCATCGTCGCAAGCCGCGTGCTCTTCGGCCACAGCGGCGCGTTGCCGGAGTTTGCGCAGAAATCCCGCACCGCCCGGACCATCGTCGCGCTCGTGATCGTCGCCGCTTTCACCCGCGCCTCGGCGGAGTTCTGGCCGAAGATCATCATCTCCCATCATCTCTACGCTGCGGGATTGTGGGCCATCGCGGCACTGGTCTGGTTGCTCTGGCACGCGCGCCGGTTCTTCAAAAAGGACCCGCAGCCGGACTGAAGGCGCGCAGATATTTTTGGCGGAAGATTTGACGTGGATCAAAGCGCCGCCTGTGGACTATGGGCAGCTTCCCCCTATGCAAAACATCGACGAACCCCGTCTCGAAACCGACCTCCAGTACCGCTTCCAATACGTTGCCCAGTTCATGGGCTTCGGGGAGGACGACATCGCCACCATCCATGGCGCCGCGCCGCTGCTCGCGCCGCTCGTGCCCGGACTGGTCGATGCCGTTTACGAAAAGCTCTACCAGTACGACGCCACGTGGCGGCATTTTCTTCCACGCCAATCCGGCTTCGAAGGCGAGGTGCCCATGACGCTCGTGGATCTCACGCCCGACCACCCGCAGATCCAGTTCCGCAAACAGCACCTCGGCAACTATCTCGCGAAGCTCGTGACCACGCCTTACGACGCGAAGATGGTGCAATATCTCGACTTCGTCGGGAAGATGCACACGGGGAAGGCCGGCAGCGCCAACATTCATGTGCCGCTCGTCCAGATGAACGCACTGCTGGGTTTCGTGGCCGATGCCGTGAACGCTACGATCCTCGGCGCCGACCTGCCGCTCGAGGCCAAGACCAAAGCGATCCGCGCTTTCAGCAAGCTGCTCTGGATTCAAAATGACCTGATCGTCCGGCACTACGCCGCCTAGCGATTCATCCCGCCCTGACCGCTCCACCGATGATCGTCTCCACCCGCTCGCTTCGCCGATCGGCCTATCGCCGGATAATGCATCACGCGGCGGGAGTGGTCGCGGTGTGGGCTTTGGTCGCGAGCGCCAGCGCGGCGCCGATCGACGAGGCGCTGGCGAGCGGGGACATTCGGGCGGGGCAGAAGGCGATCACAGACCTCGCGACACAAGCGGGGCCCGCGGCGGATCGAGCGCTGCTTGCCCTGTTCGATCGTTATCTCGCGGGCACGCTGCCCGCGGGATTGTGGCTCGATCTTTTCGAAACGGCGGCTCAGCGCAATCACCCCGAACTCAAGGCCCGGCTCGCAGCACACGAGAAGAAGCTCGCCGATTCCCGCGATCCGCTCGCGCGCTACCGCGATTGTCTGGAAGGAGGCAACGCGCAGGCCGGTCGCGAGATTTTCACCAAGTCGCCCGTGGCGAATTGCGTGCGCTGCCACCGCATCGAAAATGAAGGTGCGGAAATCGGGCCAAACCTGACGGTGATGCGCCAGGTCACGGACCGCATCTTCATCCTCGAATCCATCGTCGACCCGAGCACCACGATCACCGCGGGCTTCAGCCACGTGCTGCTCGCGCTCAAGGATGGCCAGTCCGTCTCCGGGCTGCTGGCGAGCGAGGACAACGACGAGATCACGCTGACCTCCATCGTGGATGGAAAAAAGCGCACCGTGCCGCGCGCGGAAATCGTCGAACGCACCGCGCTCCCAAGCGCGATGCCCCCGGGCTTTGCGCTGATCCTCGGCAAACGCGCGCTGCGCGACGTCTTGGAATTTCTCGCCTCACCGGAATAACGCCCCTCATGCCCGCGCCCCTCCATTTCAAACGCTTCGACGTGCGCAAGCTGATCGCCGCCGGCACCGAGCCCTTTCCCGAAATCCGCCGACGTATCAACGCCCTGAAGAGCGATGAAGGTTTGGAGCTGGTCGCGCCATTTCTGCCATCGCCGCTCATCGAGAAGCTGCGCAGCGAGCACTTCGCCTCGCGCGCCGAGCCGCAGGCCGACGGGAGCTGGGTGACTTTTTTCTGGCGCGAAGAACCCGGGAGCTAGACAAGCTCCCCGGATGCTCCCCCGAACCACCGAACTCCGCACGATCGCGCACGCGAACACGCTGCGCGGCTGCCAACTTTTCATGGGCTTACCCACGGAGGAACTCGAGGCGATTGCGGCTTTCGTGATCCCGAAGCAACTCGGCAAGGGCGAGTATCTTTTCCGCGAAGGCGCGGCGGCTGAGGGGTTCTACGTCGTGGTGCGCGGCGCGGTGAATGTGCACCGCGTGAGCGCGGTCGGGAAGGAGCAGGTCATCGCCATTTTCCGTCCCGGCCAATCCTTCGCCGAAGCCGCTCTGGCCAGCGACGGCGGCTATCCGGCGAACGCGCGGGCCATCGAGGATTCCACCATCCTGCTCGTGCCGAAAGCCGAAGTGCTCGCCCTGCTCCGCAAACGCCCGGAGCTCGCGCTGCGCATGCTCGGTTCGATGAGCCAGCATCTCCGCGTGCTCGTGAGCCTGCTCGATGATCTCACGCTGAAAGACGTGGAGACGCGCCTCGCCAACTGGCTGCTCAAACGCTGCCCGCGCCCACCGACGAAAGCGCCCGTCGAATTCCAACTCGACCGCACCAAACGGGTGCTCGCCGCCGAGCTCGGCACGATCAGCGAGACACTTTCCCGCTCCTTCGCGAAGCTGCGTGCGCAGGGGCTGCTCCGTGTTTCCGGCAAGGCGATCACCGTCCTCGACCCGCGCGGCCTCGATGCGCTGCTCCGCCGCAACCTCGGAGAAATCTAAGCGGCACCCTCGACGGCTTCGATGATGCGCACCGCTTGCGCAGCGGCGCGGACATTGTGCACGCGGAAGAGGTGCGCGCCGCGGAGCATGCCCTGCACGATGCAGGCCACGGACCCGGCGTCGCGCTCGGCGGCATTCGGCAGGCCGAGCACCTCGCCGATCACGGTCTTGCGCGAGACCGGCAGGAGGATCGGGCGCTGAAAATGCGCGAGGCGGTCGAGCTCGCGATAGATGCGGAGGTTGTCGGCGCGCTGTTTGGCGAAGTCGATGCCGGGGTCGAGGATCATCGCGTCGCGCGACACGCCCGCCCGCTCGGCGAGCGCGATCTTCTCGGCGAAGAACTCCTCGATCCGCGCCATGATGTCGTCGTAGCCCACATGGGTGTGCGCCACTTTCGGCACGCCGACGCTGTGCATGATGAGCAGCGCGGCGCCGGTCTCGGCGCAGATGCGGGCGTTCTCGTCGGTCGGCAATGCGCCGATGTCATTGAGAATGTGCCCGCCCACCGCGAGCGCCGCGCGGGCGACGGCGGGGCGCCAGGTATTGAGCGAGAGGAGCGCCGGGCTTTCCCACCGCTCGATGAACCGCACGAGTTGCGCCGCCTCTTCCTCTTCGCTGATTGGGCCGCGATTGGTCCGCGCGCTCTCCGCGCCGACGTCAATGATGTCCGCGCCATCGGCGAGCAAGCCGCGCGCTTTCCCGATGGCCGCATCGACATCGGCCACGCCATCGCCGGAGAAGGAATCGACCGAGAGATTGACGATGCCCATGATGAGCGGGCGGCGGGGCCAGGACCACTCGACGCCACGAGCGAGCAACTTCATGGCAGGGCGACAAGGGAGATCTCGCGGCGGCAGAAACGCACGGTGTGGGTGAAGCCGACCGCGCGAGCGAGCGCCGCGGCTTCGCGGAAACCGGCGGCGAGTTCCGCGACGGCGTGCGCGTCGGAATTGATGAGCACCGGGAGTTTCGCCGCGTGCGCCCGTTCGAGAAATTCGCGCGCGGGATATTGCTCGGCGCAGTCCTTGCGCCAGCCCGCGGTGTTGATCTCGAAGGGCGTGCCGGTCTCCGCGAGCGCGGCGATCGCCGGCTCGTAGTAGCGCCGCAGATCGCCAGTCGGACGAAAGCCGAACTTTTTCGGCAGGTCGGGATGGGCCACGAAATCGAACAGCCCGCTGCGAATGCAGCGCTCATACGCCGCCCAATAACTCGCCCAAATCTGCTCCGCATCGCCGACATGGCGGCCCACATATTTCGGATGATCCACCTCCCAGCCCTCGGGCAGATAGTGGACGCTGCCGATCAGGTAGTCCCAGTCCGCCATCCCGCGCAGTTCCTCGATCCAGGCTTCGCGGCCATCGAGGAAATCGCACTCCAGCCCCACGCGAATGCGGAGCTGCGGAAAGGCTGCCCGCGCCTTCTCCACCTCCTCCAAATATCGCGGCAGATCTTCCCGGGCCATGCGCCAGTCGTCGAAGTGTGCGGGCATCGGGTTGTGGTCCGCGAAGCCGATTTCCTCGAGCCCGAGCTCCACGGCGCGCGCCGCAAACTCCGTCGGCCAGCCGGTGGCGTGATGACAAAGCGGCGTGTGGATGTGGTAATCGGCGAGCGAGGAAAGCATCGAGGGCCGCAATGTGACGAAGACTCGACATCGACGCACGCGCGAAGTCTCCGCTTGCCGCCCCTCGCGAGCACCGCCAACCTTCCCGCCCCATGAGATTCATCGAGACCGTCTTCCAAAAACTGAAGCGGCACCCGAAGCGCATCGTCTTCCCGGAAGGCACGGAGCCGCGGGTGCTGCGTGCGGCTGCACGTTTCGTGAAGCTCCAGCTCGGCGCCCCCGTGGTGCTCGGGCGCAAGGATGAGATCGAGAAAGTGGCGCTGGAGAACGACGTGAGCCTCGACCACGTCGGCATCGTGGACCCGGCGACTTCCTCCGAGCTGCCGGCTTTTGTTACGCGACTGGAAAAGCTCAAGCGCTACCGCGATCTCGGCCCCAAACAGGCCGCCGAAATCCTGACCAACCCCGCTTACTTCGGCGCGATGATGGTGCAATACGGGCTGGTCGATGGCCTCGTCGCTGGCGCCCGGGAAACCGCGAGCAGCGCCCTGCGCCCCATCATCCAACTCGTGAAACCGCTGCCCACGACCACGAGCATTTCGAGCTGCATGATGCTCGATCTCTCGAACAAGCGTTATGGCGAGCGCGGCGTCATGCTCTTTGCGGATTGCGCGGTCATCCCCGATCCAAGCGTCGAACAACTCGCCGACATCGCCGTGCAGACCGGCGCCATCTGCCGCCAGCTCACGGGCAATAAACCACGCGTCGCCCTGCTCAGCTTCTCCACCAAAGGCAGCGCCAATCTCGCGTCTCCGCAGAAAGTCGCCGCGGCCACCGCTCTCGCGCGACAGAAAGCGGAAGCGCAGATGATCGAGATGGAAATCGACGGCGAGCTCCAGGCCGACACTGCGCTCCTGGCCGACTTGGCTTCCCGCAAGGCCCCGACCAGCCTCGTCGCCGGCAAGGCCAACGTCCTCGTCTTCCCCGATCTCAACAGCGGCAACATCGGCGCCAAGCTCGTGCAGTATCTCGCCGGCGCGGAAACCTACGGGCAAATCCTGCTCGGCCTTTCCAAACCCTGCGCCGATCTCTCCCGCGGTGCGACGGAGGACGACATCCTCGGCGTCGCCGCGATCCTGGGCCTGCAGGCCATCGAGTTCCGCAAACTCTACCCAACCGAAGCCTGATTCAGGCTCTACTCGACGCGCCATGAACACCATGACGCCGCGCATTTTCGTCGCGGCTACTGAGCAGAACGACGGAAAAACGACCACCTCGCTGGGCCTCTTCTCGGCGCTGCAAAAGCGGCTCGGGCGCATCGGTTTCATCAAGCCCGTCGGCCAGCGCTTCGTCGAAGTCGAAGGCAAGCGAATCGACGAAGACAGCGTGCTCATCGATCAGACCTTCGGCGTGCAGACGCCGCTCGAGGCCATGAGCCCGATCGCGGTCGAGCCGGATTTCACGCGCCGTTACATCGAGAACTCGAACAACGAATTCCTCGTCCGCCGCATCCAAAATTCATTCGACCGCGCGGCCTGGGAGAAGGACTTCGTGATCATCGAAGGCACTGGGCACGCCGGCGTCGGCTCGGTCTTCGATCTTTCCAACGCGCGCGTCGCCAGCCTGCTGCACAGCAAAGTCCTGCTCATCGCCGGCGGTGGCATCGGCAAGCCGATCGACGAGGTCGCGCTGAACAAGGCGCTCTTTGACAAGGAAGGCGTGGAACTGGTCGGCGTGATCCTGAACAAAATCATGCCCACGAAGTTCGACTACGTCTGCGACTTCGCCCGCCGCGGCCTCGCCCGGCTCGGCATCGATCTGCTCGGCGCCATTCCCGAGGAGCCGATCCTCGCCAACGCCACGCTCGGCCAGATTTGCAAGACGACGCGCGGCACGTTCATCAACGGCAAAACCAAGTCGCGGCGCCGCGTGCAGAAGGTCGTCATCGGCGCGATGAACTCCGGTCACGCCATGGAGTATTTCAAGCCCGGCACGCTCATCATCACGCCGGGCGACCGCGAGGACGTGATCCTCGCCGCGCTCTCCTCGAGCGCCCTGAGCGAAAACGACGGTCACTCCATCGCCGGCCTCGTCCTCTCCGGCGATCTCGTGCCGAATGCACCGATCATGGATCTGCTGCAAAACTCCGAGGTGCCGACCATCGCTTCGCCGCTCGACAGCTACACCGTGGCGAGCAGCATCCACTCGATGACCGTGAAGACGCTCCCGGGCGACGTGGAGAAGATCGACAAAATCCAGTCGCTCATCGATCGCTACGTCGAAGTCGACCGCCTGCTCGGCAAGCTCTAGAGCCGTCTCGAGGGCCGCACCGCCTTAATCCCGAGCCGGTTCCTGCTTGGGCTCCACGGGTTCCGCCTTGCGCACTTCCATATCCTCGTCGTCCTCCTTGTCCGGCTTGTCGGCTTTCTTCTTTGCGCCCTTTTTTATGGGCTTGGATTCTTCCTTGAAGAGCTCACGCAGCACTTTACCGATGAGCGGTGCGGCATGGCTGCCGCCGTGGACGTCGTCGGCATTTTTCGCATCACTCTCGTAGAGCGCGGCAAAGGCGTATTTCGGTTTATCGATCGGAGCCACCCCGGCAAACCACGCCGCCGTCTGCTCGCGCTTGCCCGCACCCCATTGCGCCGTGCCGGTCTTGCCGCCGACTTTCACATTCGGCACCGACGCTTTGCCCGCCGTGCCCATGCCGCTCGACACCACCTGCACCATGGCGCGCTTCACTTCCTTGAGGATCTTCGGATCAAACTCGTATTGCGCCCGCGCCCGCACGCCATAGGCCGTGACGATCTGGCCGTCGATGCTCTGGACCTGCTGGACCAGCCGCGTCTGAAAAAAAGTGCCGCCATTGCCGATGACTCCCATCATCTGCGCCATCTGCAGCGGTGTGATCAGGAGGTCTCCTTGGCCGATGGAAAAGTTCGCGAGATCGCCTTCGAGCATCTTCCGGCCATGCACCTTCTTCATGTATTCGTCGTTTGGCACGCGGCCTTCCGCCTCCGCCACGAGCGGGATTCCGGTCCGCATCCCGAAGCCCATGCGCAGCGACCAATCGCTCAGTCGCTGACTGCCCGTCTTGATGCCCACTTGATAGAACCACGTGTTGCACGACTGCGTGAGGGCATCGGCAAAGTTCAGCGATCCCGCGTCCGTTTTCTTCCAGTTGCGGAAATTCAGGCGCCCGATGTCGAGCGAAGGCGGGCAACTGAAATGATCGTCGATCTTGATCACGCCCTCCTGCAGCGCCGCGAGGCCGGAGGTGACTTTGAAAGTCGAGCCCGGTGGGTAGGCCGAGCGAAACGCGCGCGGCAGCAGCGGGATCGAGGGGTCGTCCTGCAACGCCTTGAAGGCCTCCGCGGAGATGTTCGGAATGAAGGCATTGGGGTTAATTGTTGGCCACGAGGCCAGCGCGAGGATGTCTCCGTTGTTCGGATCGATGACCACGATGGCGCCGCGTTTCGCGCCTTTCTCGAGCGTCTGCTCGCAGAGTCGCTGAATGTTTTCGTCGATCGTGGTCACGACGTTGTAGCCCGGTTGCGGCGGGATGCTGACCTGCTCGCTGACTTTTTTCCCAGTCGGGTCGAAGGCGATGTTGAACTGCCCCTCCTTGCCTTGCAGTTGATCGTCGAAAGTCTGTTCGAGCCCCTCTCGACCTTCCGCGCCCGGCCAAAGCGGTTGGCTGTTCTCGATCGGACCGTCGGGCATGCGCCCGGTACGTCCAGCATAGCCGATGACATGACCGGCGAGAGCACCATTCGGATAAAAACGCTGGTAGGTCGGCAGCAGCGACAACATCTCCGGCTTGCGCTGGTTAAACGCTTCGATTTCGTCCGGCCGCAAATCCTGCGCGATGACCAGCGGCAGGACACCGCGATTTTTGTAATGCTTGAGCAGCAGATCCTGGCTCACGGAAATCGGTCGGCCGGTGATGCTCCGCGCGAGCATGATCTTCGGCTCCGCATACTGCATCACCTGCGCATCGGTAAAGGTCGTGGGCGTGGGGAAATTGATCGCGAGATTGTAGCTTACGCGCGTTTGCGCCAGCGGGTTCCCGTGGCGATCCACAATCTGCCCACGCGGCGCCGGGATGTTCAGCACGTAGGCCCGTGCTTGCTTTTGAGTGTCCCAAGTCGGGGCAAAACCGGGCGCGCCCGCCGCAGGCATTGGCGCGTCGAGCGCGGCCAGAGCCCCATCGGGGCGCGCAGGCTGGACACTCGTGCGCGCTTCCTGCGCCGGGCTCAAAGTGGCACACAGCAGCAGGCAAATCGGAGACAGCAGGCGGTTCATCAGAGCGGAAGAC
>JBBQYR010000104.1:0-15723 GCA_038208565.1 Chthoniobacterales bacterium | reverse complement strand
GATAGTCGTCCGCGCCGATCTCAAGGCCGACGATGCGATCGGCTTCATCACCGCGCGCCGTGAGCATGAGCACGGGGACGTCGCTCGTGCGGCGGATGCCCTTGAGCACTTCAAATCCGTCGAGACCCGGCAGCATGTAATCGAGGATCACCGCGTGCCACGTTGCGGTGGTCGCGTGTTCGAGTCCCTCAGGGCCGCTGTGCACCGCGGTCACGTCGTAGCCGAGCGGCGCGAGGTAATCGGTGATGAGCCGGCAGAGCTTGCGGTCGTCATCGATGACGAGCAGGCGCGGGCGGGCGGGAGTCGCGGAGGCATTCATGGGGTCGGAGCGGCGGGAGAGTAGCGGATGGGAAAAGCGATTGAGGCAGATTTACACTCCCTTTACAAATTACCGGGAAACTTCACACGCCCGCTTAACGTGGGCGGCGTAGATCTGGGTGAAGACAAGCACTGTCCTTGACAACCAAACACCATGAAAACGCCCCGACTGCTCTTCATCCCCCTCTTCAGCCTGACCATGATGCTCGCCACGGTGCGGGCCGCGGAACCGGCACCACCTTCACTCACGCCCGAACTGCAGGCGGTGCTCGCCGATTTGCTCAAGCAAATGCAGGCCGAGGCCGAAGTCGATCCGGCCCCGGAGCCCGCGCCCGCGCCAGCTCCGCAAGCGGCCGTGGTCCCCGTTGCGCCGGTCGCTCCAGCCAAGCCGCCACTCGGGATGGCCAGCAGTCTCCGCACGGGGAGCCTGAGCACGGGTGGCCTTGCGGGGGCCAGTCTGGCGCCTTCGGGTTCGGGCGGCGGGCGCGGCCAGACGGGAGCGCCGCGGCTGAGCAAAGAGGAATGGCGGGTGGTCTTTCCCGTGCCGCAGGAGCGCCGCTGAATCGCGCTCCAGACGAGGCGAAGTTTTCCGCGTCCGGGCCTCCGCCCGCGCGCCGCGCCCAAGATTCACCTTGCCCAGAATACCGGAGTGGCCTAAATCGTGCGCTCGGATGGGTGGCAGAGATGCCGCTCGTCTGGTCGCCGAAACGCCTTCGCAAGCGCGGTGATGTCGGAGCCTGGAGCGGCGGGATTTTTTCCGCGCGCTGCCAAGAAAACTGCGATCCTCAAATCAATCAACACTGCGCGGCACCTGCTCCCCGTTTGCGCAGAAAGGAAGTCTCCCTATTCAAATCCAGAATCGTGTAAATGGCCGAATCCGCGCCCGTGAGGTGCGTGTGATCATGGCATCCACCGGCGAACAGCTCGGCGTGTTGAAGCTGTCCGACGCCATCCGCAAGGCGCAGGAACTGGGGCTCGATCTCGTCGAGGTCGCGGCCACGGCCAATCCCCCCGTCTGTCGCATCGTTGACTTCGGCAAGTTCAAGTACGAGGCGGCGAAGCAGGAAAAAGACAAGAAGCACTCCGGGAGCAAACTCAAGGAGATCAAATTTCGGGTGAACTGCGCCGAGCACGACTACGTGACCAAGATGCGTCACGCCGAGGAGTTTCTCGACAAGGGCAACAAGGTGCGGGTGCAACTTCAGTTCCGCGGCCGCGAAATGGCGCACCAGGAGCTCGGCATGGCGCTAATGACGCGCGTAAAAAACGATCTCGTGACGATGGCAAACGTCGAGACGCAGCCGAAGCTGATGGGCAAGAGCGTGACCATGACGCTGGCCCCGCTGCCGGCCAACAAACGCAAGCGCCACTTCTACAGTGATCACGAACTCCCGTCCCTCGAGTCCACGGACGAAGGCGACGAAGAGGACGACGATTGAGCCCAGCTCCAGGCAAGGAAGCCGGTGAGCGCCAGCCAAGGCAGGCTCGTCCATGCGACCCAGCGCGGCAGTAGTTCCGCTGTGGAGAAGCCGTGCCACCACGGCAGCCCGCCGCTGATCGCGTGGTAAAACGCGAAGAGGAAAACCGTGCTCGCAGCGGTCACCGTGACGAACCAGCGTGGCGAAGTCAGTAGGAGAAAAGGCGCGAGCCAGACGAGGTATTGCGCGCCCACACCTGGGGCGAAGACGAAGAATACCGCCCAGATGAGGGCGAGCGTGGCGGGTAATTCCGTCGCGGTGCGCGCCCGCCGCTTCCACCCGAGCCAGAGCGCGCCGGTGACGATAGCCAGCTTGAGCGTGGACATGATCACGAGCTGCGTGGTCGTGAGGTTTTGAAACCCGACGGGAGCGAAGATCGGAGCGCCCGTGGCGTGCAAGGCGTAGGTGATGCCCCAGCTTCCCCAGTTGCTATTGTAGCCGAGGACCTGGCGGAGAAAGAGCTCGGGCGTGGCGATGAGCGGCACGGCCCAACCGGTGAGGATGGTGGCTGAGGCGGTCGCGAAAAAAGCGCCGGCGTGTCCGCGTTTTAGCCAAAAAAAGAACAACGCTGGCGCGAGGAGCAGCGGGATCACTTTCACCTGACAGGCGAGGCCAAAGACGAGGCCGCACATGATCGGGCGATTGCGCATACCCTGCCACGCGGCGAGCAGGAGCAGCCACGCGAGCACGGAGTCCACGTTGCCGTGGAAGCCGGAGATCATGAAATTCACGGGGCTCAGCGCGAAAAGCAGGAGTGCCCAGAACGGCGGCTGGGCATGCTGCTCACGCCATTTCCACAAAAGTCCGACGGCGAGAAAATCCGCGACGATGCCGGGCAGGCGCAGCAGCAAATTGAACGCGAACCCTTGGCCGAGGCTGTAGATCGCCGCGCAAAACCAGCCGACGAGCGGCGTGTGATTGAACTCCGCGGTGGCGCGATACTGCGCGAGCAGGCCGTGTTCGGAGATGAACCGGCCGAAGTTGAAGAACGCGTCGACGTCGTTCGTGCCCAACGTGGCGGTGGCGCAGACGACCTTCGCGATCAAAGCCGCCGACGCGGCGAAAAAAACAACGCGGCGCGGATTCATCGCTCAGGCCACATCGGGTTCGACGACCCTTCTCCCGCGAATCGCCGCGCGCCCTTCCCAAGCAAGGAACGCGACAAGCACGGCCCACGGCAGGAGGAACCAGCCAGCCCATTGCCCGGCAATGGAATGCACTGTGAAACCCATGTCCCACGGAAGTCCTTTGGAAATGACCGTGTAGAAAACGAACAGCGCCACGCTGCTCGCGGCCGTGAGCGCGGCATACCAGCGCTCGCTGGCGACGAGGAAAAACGGCGCGAGCCAGGCGAGGTATTGCGCACCGAAGCCGGGAGCGAAGACGAAGAACACGGCCCAAGTCAGCGCGAGTGTCCGGAAGATCCCCGGGGCCTCGCCCTTCCGGTGGTGCCACGCGAGCGTCAGCGTCGTGAGGACAATGAGCAGCTTGAGCCCCTGCATGATCGCGGCCTGCTGCGGAGTCGTTTCCGTAAAGGCCATCTCGCGCCACGCCGCGACGCCGGTGAAGCGCAGCAGATACGTGATGCCCCACACACCCCAGAATCCGCTGTAACCGAGGACGTTCTGGAGGAAGATCGCCGGGATCGTCAGCAGCGGGTAAGCCCATCCCGCGAGCGTGACGAGCGCGGCGGCGAGCGAGAAACGCAACGCTTGCCCACGATGGAGCCAGAGGAAAAAGAACGCGGGCACGAGCAGGAGCGGGATGATCTTGATGTTGCACGCGAGTCCGAGGCAGACGCCGCAGAGCACCGGGCGTTGCTGCGCGCAGGCCAGCGCGGCGAGCAAGACGCCGAGCGTCATCACCGAATCGACGTTGCCGTGATAGCCGGAAACCATGAAGGCCACAGGGCTCGCGGCGAACACCGCCAGCGCCCACCACGCTGGGCGGCCGGCTTTTTCCCGCCACGCCAGTAGCGCGAGCACGGCGAAAAAATCGGCGAACACCGCGGGCAGCCGCAGATAGAAAGCGAAGAACCGTTGCTCGCCGCCGGAGAGGGAGAGCGCGGCTTGCGAGAACCAGCCGACGAGCGGCGTGTGGTTGAAGAACGGCGTCTGCGCATACATCGCGAGCAACCCGTCGCGCTGGATGGTGTGGGCGAATTTCCAGAACAGCACGACATCCGAAGTGCCCACGGTCGTCGCCGCGCAATACAGCCGCGCGAGGAGCGCAGCGATCGCAAGCACGAGCACGAGGACGCGGGGATTCATGTGCGGCGTGGATTTACACAGCGCGCGCGGGCCGCGCGAGTCTTGCCTGATGCGAGTTCTGCGGACACTCTTTCGCGTCTTGGAAAAGAAACTCCTCCTCTTCGATATCGACGGCACGCTGCTCACCTCGGGCGGCGCGGGCGAACGCGCGCTGCGCCGGGGCTTCCGCGAGCGCTTCGGCATCGATGACGATTTGGCGAAAGTCGAGATCGCCGGCCGCACGGATTCGGGCATCGCCCGGCGGATGCTCGCCGCACACGACCTGCCCGAGACGCCGGAAAACCTCGCCGCGTTCTTCGACGGCTATCTGCACTTTCTGAACGAGGAACTCCCGGCTTCGCCTGGCCGGTTGCTGCCCGGGATTGTGGCTTTGCTCGAGGCGCTGAAGCCGCGCTCCGACATCGTGCTCGCGCTGCTCACCGGCAATCTCGAACGAGGCGCGGAATTGAAGCTCACGCATTTCGGCGTGTGGCACTACTTCGAGTTTGGCGCCTACGCCGACGACCACTACGACCGCGATCAGCTAGGGCATTTCGCGCGGACGCGCGCCGAGGAGAAGCACGGCATTGATTTCCCGCCGGAGCGCATTTTCGTCCTCGGCGACACGCCGCACGATGTGTCCTGCGCGCGTGCCATCGGTGCGAAAGCGGTGGCGATCGCGACGGGCAAGTTCACGCAGGCCGAACTCGGCGCCTACGCTCCGGACTTTCTCTTCGATGACCTGAGCGACGTGCCTGCGGTGCTGCGCATCTTCGGCTGAGCGCCGCGCGCTTTACGCAATCGCGGAACCGCCGCGGCTCGACGCCGCGCGGCGCGCAGGCTTCATTGCCGGGCCATGTCCTCCCACGCCGTCTCGCATCGCCGCTCGCTTTCCGCTTGGATGCCGTTTGGCGTGGGGCAGGTGAAGCCGCAGCACTTCCGCGATATGGCGAAGATCGTGTGGCTGAACCGCGATAACCTCGGCTACGCGTGGAAGGTCATCAGCAAAGGCGTGTGCGACGGCTGCGCGCTTGGTGTCGCGGGGTTGCACGACTGGACGGTGAAGGGCCCGCATCTCTGCATGACGCGCCTGAATTTGCTCCGGCTGAATACGATGCCGGAGCTCGATCATCGGCGGCTGACCGACGTTTCGGAACTCGCACGGATGAACAATCAGCAGCTCCGCGAACTCGGACGGCTCGCTTATCCGATGCTGCGCGAGCGCGGGCAGAAAGGCTTCCGCCGCATCTCTTGGGACGACGCACTCGACCGCACGGCGGCGAAGATTCGCGCGAGCGATCCGAAGCGCGTGGCGTTCTTCGTCACCTCGCGCGGCGTGACGAACGAGATCTATTACATGGCGCAAAAGGCGGCGCGCTTCATTGGCACCAACCACATCGACAACGCCGCGCGCCTTTGCCACAGCCCGAGCGGCGCGGCGATGAAGTCCACGCTCGGCGTGTCCGCGAGCACCTGCAGTTACACGGATTGGTATTCCGCCGATGTCGTCGTTTTCTTTGGCTCGAACCCGGCGAACGATCAGCCGGTTTCCACGAAATATCTGCACGAGGCGAAGAAGCGCGGGATGAAGGTGATCTTCGTGAACCCGCTGCTCGAGCCCGGTATGAAACGCTACTGGGTGCCGAGCAATGCTGACTCTGCGCTCTTCGGCACGAACATCGTGGACTACTGGTTCCCGGTCACGCAGGGCGGCGACATCGCGTTTCTCTACGGCACGCTCAAGGTGCTCTTCGAGCGCGGGTGGATCGATGAAGCTTTTGTGCGGGAGAAGTGCGTCGGCGCCGACGAACTGAAGGCGCAGGTGACGAAGCTGGATTGGGCGGAGCTGGAAAAGGGCAGCGGGTTGCCGCGGGCGGCGATCGAGGAATTTGCCGAGTTGCTCCACCGTGCGCGGAATGGCGTGCTCATCTGGAGCATGGGCATCACCCAGCATCCGCATGGCGCGGACGGCGTGCAGATGATCCTGAACCTCGCGCTCACCCAAGGCTGGATCGGACGCGACGGCTGCGGCGTGATGCCGATCCGCGGTCACAGCTCGGTGCAAGGCGGCGCGGAGATGGGCGCCTACGCGACCGCATTTCCCGGCGTGAAATCCGTGAACGCGGAAAACGCCCGCGCGCTCAGCGAGCAGTATGGTTTTCCCGTGCCCGACTGGGCGGGACTCACGGCGGTGGAGATGGTCGAAGCCTGTGCGCGGCGCGAGCTCGATGTCTTTTTCTGTCTCGGCGGCAATTTCCTCCGCACGCTGCCGGAGCCGGATTACGTCGCAAAGGCGATGGCGTCCGTGCCACTGCGCGTGCATCAGGACATCATCCTCACCGACCAGATGTTCATCGAGCCCGAGGGTGATGTGCTGCTGCTGCCCGCGAAGACGCGTTACGAGCAGGACGACGGTGGCACCGAGACGAGCACCGAGCGCCGCGTGATGTTCTCGCCCGAGCTGCCGCGCCAGGTCGGCGAAGCGCGCGCCGAGTGGAAGATCCTGCGCGAGCTGGCGGTGCGCGTGCATCCCGAGCGCGCGGCACAGTTTGGCTGCGAGGACGGCTGGAAGATGCGTGAGGAGATCGCCCGCATCGTGCCGTTTTACGAAGGCGTGCAGCACCTCCGCAAAACCGGCGATGCCTTCCAATACGGCGGCCCGCATCTCTGCGCGGACGGCGTTTTCCCGACGAGCGATGGCAAGGCGCACCTCCAGGTGGTCGATCTGCCGGAGCCGACGCCGGCTGGTTTTTTCCACGTGAGCACGCGGCGCGGGAAGCAGTTCAACACGCTCATCTATGCGGAGATCGATCCGCTGACCGGCGCTGATCGCGATGCGATTTTCATGTCCGGCGAAGATGCCGGCGCGCTGCATCTCAAGAACGGCGACCCCATCGTTCTGGTCAATGACCTCGGCCACTACGAGGGCCGCGTTTTCCTCGCCGATCTCGCGCCGGGCAATCTGCAAGTGATGTGGCCGGAGGGAAACGTGATCATCCGTCGCGGGATCGTGGACAAAGGTGGTGGCGTGCCGGATTACAACGCGCGCGTGCGGATCGAACGAACGACCCCAGCGGGCGCGGAATTGCAGCACGTTTAGTCGCACCCCGGCACGCCGACGTCCGATGGCAAGAGGGTTCCCATTCCGCGAACCGCCCGCTACGCTTTCACCGATGTCAGAGACCGCCCCGATCCGCCTCATCCGCCGCACTTCTGGCAAGTCGCCCGAAGAACGCGACGACATCCTCGCGATGGAGGAACCGTTGGAGATTCGGGTCGAAGGACGGCCGATCGCGGTCGTCATGCGGACTCCGGGCCACGACCGCGAACTCGCCGCCGGCTTCCTGCTCACCGAGGGCGTGATCAAGTCGGCGAAGGACCTCTTCGACATCACCATGTGCGTCGCACCGGGCGCAGCGGGAAAAGGGAATGCGGTGGATGTCGCGCTGGCGCATCCAGGAACTTTCGATTTTGAGAAACTGACGCGCCACGTTTTTACTTCCTCGAGCTGCGGCATCTGCAGCAAGGCCTCGATCGACGCCGTGCTCAAGCGCCGCAAGCCGCTCACCGACGACATCACGATTCCTGCGGCGGTCATCCTCGGCCTGCCGAAGCGCCTCGCGAAACGACAGGACACCTTCAAGGCGACCGGCGGTTTGCACGCCTGCGCGCTTTTTGACTCGAAAGGAAAGCTACTCGAAGTGCGCGAGGACGTGGGTCGGCACAACGCCCTCGACAAGCTGCTCGGCTGGGCGCTGCTCGAAAAGCGCACGCCGCTCCACGGTCACATCGCGCTGCTGAGCGGGCGCGCCTCTTTCGAGATGATGCAGAAGGCGCACGCCGGAGGCATCGCGGTGGTGGCGGCGATTTCCGCGCCGTCGAGCCTCGCGGTGGAGTTTGCGCGCGAGAGCGGGCAGACGTTGGCGGGATTTGTCCGCGGGCGTTCCATGAACCTCTACGCCGGCGCGGAGCGGATCACCTGAGCGGTGACCCGAGCGCGAGATGGGCGGACGACGGCGAACCGTTCCGCCCACCCCGCGGTCAGGAGACGATGGTCTTTTCTTCGGACAGCTTGATCACGCGGCCTTCCGGATCGCGGAAGTTTGTATAGGGCCCGACGGTGGTGACGATGATGCCGCGGCGGCGCAGTTCGCCGAGGACGTCGTCGCGATTCTTCATCGAGACGTAGAGGTGAAAGTAGCTGATCATTTCTCCGTGCTCGCACATGCGGATGGTCAGGGGCACGCCGCCGAGATTGATCTCGCAGTAGCGGTCGGTGCGTTCGCTGAGCACACGGGCATTGAGAAGGTCGACGTAGAAGTCACGCACCTCTTTCCACCGGTTGGTGAAGATGGTAACCGAGTAGCAGGAGGGATTGGCCGCGACCGCGCCAGTGAGATCGTCATCGGTCTCGTGATCAGGATCGGCGGCTAGGCTAGTGAGTGAGATCATGGATATACCCTTTAGCAGCGGCCATGCCCGATTTATGATTTCTATGAAAATTATACTTGAGTGTGAAAGAAGAACGCGCTCCGAAGTGCGTGGCGGAACGTACGCTTTTCTCTTTCAGCACCTTGCTGTCACTCTGGAGTCGCCTATGAACACGTCCATTTCCCCGATCGGTGCCCCGCCTTCGCTACTCTCAAAAGCGCTGGCCTTTTGCCTCATTTTTGGGGGCTGGGCGATGAATCCCCACGTCGTTTCTGCGGCGGAGATGCCGCCTTCCGGTAATGCTGTGATCCGGGCGCCGTTTGGGAATTCTGAGATCGTCATCACCACCACGGCGCGACTGGCGGGGGCGATTCACTCCGTTACGTGGAATGGGCGGGAGTTCATCGACAGCGAAGACCACGGCCGGCAGTTGCAGTCGGCGGCGTCTTTCGACAATACGCCCGACGCGGTGCCCGAGACCTTCAATCCCACCGAGGCCGGCTCGCGGCTCGACGGCGCCGGGCCGCGCTCGACGAGCCGCGTGCTCGCGGTGCGCACGGCAGGAAATATCCTGCGCACCCGCACGCAGATGGCGTTCTGGCTTTCGCCCGGCGAACGCTCCGCCGGCCAGCTCGCGCGCAATACCGAGCCGCTCTCTCGCCATATCCTCGACAAGGAGGTGCGCCTCGGCGCCTACGGCCTCGGCAACGTGCTCGACTACACCGTGACCTTCCACGTCCCCGAGGGCGAACCGCACACTACCGCGCAGTTTGAAGCGCTCACCGGCTACATGCCGCCGGAGTTTTCCGTCTTCCACCGCTTCGTCCGCGCCACGGGCACGATCGAGCCGCTCAGCGACGGCCCCGGCGAACAGCCCGAGCCGGTCGTGCTCGCGACGCCCGACGGGCAACATGCGATGGGCGTGATCTCCATCGAAGCGCCGTCCGCCGGAGCGTCGCGCCCGAGCTACGGCCGCTTCCGCTTCACGCAGGAGAAGGTGGTGAAGTGGAACTGCGTCTTCCGCGTGAGCGGTGGCGTAAAACCGGGCGCGCACCGCTTCCGTCTCTATGTCCTGCTGGGCACGCTTGACGATGTGACGCGGGCCCTGCGGATTTTGTCTGCTTGACCCCAACCGGTCACGTGAGAGCCGCAGGTGCTCCCGCCGGGAATCAGCCTAACGCTTTCGGGGCTTCGGGCGCTTGGGCGTCGCAGGCTTGGACGAATCCGTCTTTCCGTGTTTTGACATCTTCATTTCGTAGTCCACCTCCTTCGCCGTTTGCCTGTCCTCGTAGGTGCGCTGTTCCTCCGGCGGCAGGAGCTTCGAGGCCTCGAACGCCGCGGAGTATGCATCGGACAGGTCGTTATTTAACCGCAGCGCCTGGGCGTAAAGCGCGAGCACCCTGGCATCTTTCCGGGCGGTGCGGTCCACCGCCTCCCGGGAGATGGCCAAGGCGCGGGCCCAGTCCCGGAGAGCGGGATCTTTGACGTTCAGCAGGATGTCCGCGTAGCCGTAGAGCGCGTTGCCGAAATCATGTTGCAAGGTGATGTCCGAAGGATCCTGCTGCCGCAGTTCCTCGGCCAGTTTGTAGCGCTCCTCCGAACCCGTCGATGTCCGTTCGTTATTCATGGCATAGGCGCGGCGGAGCATGATCCCTCAGCCATGAGGGCGTCAATTTTGATTGCGGCCAGGTTGGGCCGCGATTTGTCGCTTTACGCGCCGCCGCGTCCGCGCCTATCCCCGCAGCATGTCTTCCCTCCACTACTACATCGCCTGCGATCTCGGCGCGGAGAGCGGGCGCGTGATGCTCGCCACGCTCGCGGGCGACCGCCTCTCGCTGGAGGAAGTGCATCGCTTTCCCAATGGCGCCATCCCCGTCCTCGGCACGCTGCGCTGGGATCTGCTCGGGCTGTATCGGGAAATGCTCCACGGGTTCCGCCTGGTCGCCGCGCGCGGGTTGCCGATCGCCAGCCTCGGCGTCGATGCGTGGGCGATCGACTTCGCTCTCACGCGCGGCCACGAACCGCTCCTCCGCCCGGCGTATCACTACCGCGATCCGCGCAACGAAGCCGCCTTCCGTGCCGCACGCTCGCCGGAGTTCGACGCCTTCGTTTTCGCCTGCACCGGCATCCAGTTCATCTCGCTCAATACCCTCTACCAGCTCCTCGCCGACCAGGCGCAGGACCCGGAGTTCCTTGCCAGCGCCGACCGCCTGCTTTTGGTCCCCGATTGGTTTCACTACCTGCTCAGCGGGCGCGCAGTGACTGAAGAAACCAACGCCAGCACCACCCAGCTCTACGATCCGCGCCAGCGCGCGTGGTCGGAGGAAATGATCGCGCGCTTCGAGTTTCCGCGTCGCCTTTTCACCGAGATCGTCCCGCCCGGCACGGTGCTCGGCCCGCTGCTCCCGGAAGTGGCGGCCGCGACCGGACTCGCACCCGTGCCCGTGATCGCCGGCTGCACGCACGACACCGCCGCCGCCGTCGCCGCAGTGCCCGCGCAGGGTGAAGACTGGGCCTATCTCAGCTCCGGCACATGGTCGCTCATCGGCGTGGAACTCGCCGCGCCGCTCATCAACGACGCGGCGCGCACCGCGAACTTCACCAACGAAGTCGGCTACGGCGGCACCATCCGCTTTCTCAAGAACATCATCGGCCTCTGGCTGCTCCAGGAATGCCGCCGCATCTGGACGCGCGACGGGGACGACCTCGACTACGCCACGCTCACGCAACTCGCCGAAACCGCGCCGCCCTTCCGCTCGCTCATCCACCCTGACGACCCGCGCTTTCACGCGCCGCCGGATATGCCCGCGGCGATCTGCGCTTATTGCCGCGAGACCGCACAGCCCGAGCCGCAGTCGCCGGGTGAATTTGCGCGCTGCATCCTCGAAAGCCTCGCGCTCCTCTACCGCGCCAAGCTCGACGAACTCGAGCGCCTCACCGGTCGCACCGTGCGCGTCCTGCACATCGTCGGAGGCGGGGCGAAGAACGCGTTGCTCAATCAGCTCGCGGCTGACGCCACCGGCCGCACCGTGCTCGCTGGCCCCGTCGAAGCCACCGCGCTGGGCAACGCGCTTGCGCAAGCGCTGGCGCTCGGCCATCTGCCCGACCTCGCCGCGGCGCGCCGCGTCATCCGCGAATCCTTCGCCGTCGCCCGCTACGAATCGCACCCGACCGCCGACTGGAATCTTGCCCGCAACCGCTTCTCGCTACTTCCCGCATAGCAATCTGCGGTTCATCCCTCTGCGGCTCAGTCCACGGACATCCCGATCTGACGGAAGTTTTTCGTGCGCTTCCTTGACCAATCCCGCCGCGCCTTCCGTAATCGACTCATGGCTTCCCTGAGTTTTACCGATCCCGAGCGCACCATTGAATTTGAGTTTGTCCGCGCAACCGAAAACGCGGCGCTCAACGTCATCCACTGGCTCGGGCGCGGCGAAAAGGAACTGGCGGACGCCGCGGCGTGCGACGCGATCTACGGGGTGTTCGATCTCGTGGACATCGCTGGCGAAGTGGTGATCGGCGAAGGCATCAAGGACAACGCGCCCGGCATTTTCCTCGGCGAACAGCTCGGCACCTGGCGCACCGGTTCGCCGCGTTTCGACATCGCGCTCGATCCCGTGGACGGCACCGCGAACACCGCGAACGGCCTGCCCAACGCCATCTCGGTCATGGCCGCGAGCGAGCGCCTCGAAGGCGAACAACACGCGATGCTCAACCTGCCGACTTTTTATTCCACCAAGCTCGCCTACGGACCCGAAGTGGTGCGTGCGATCGAAAAGGGCATGGCGCCGATCAGCCTCGACGACCCGCTGGAAATCACGCTCGGTCGAGTCGCCGAAGCGCTCGGCAAGCGCGTGGCGGAACTTGTCGTCATGACCCTCAATCGCCCGCGCCACGCCGACGTGATCGCCAAGGTCCGCAAGGCCGGCGCCGCGCTCCGCCTGATCAGTGACGGCGACATCACCGCCGCCGTCTCCCCGTCACTCCACGACTCCGGCGTCGATCTTTACTACGGCATCGGCGGCTCGCCCGAAGGCATCCTCACCGCGGCTGCGCTCAAAGCGCTCGGTGGCGACATGCTGCTGCGCATGTGGCCCCGCGACGACGCCGAACGCGCCGAGGCGCTCCAGACGACCAGCGAAGCCGACCTCGCGCGGGTCTATAAAATCAACGATCTCGTGCGTGGCTCGAGCGCGATCTTCTGCGCCACCGGCATCAGTGACAGCCCATTGCTCCCCGGCGTGCGGCTCATTGGGAAAAAGGCGATCACGCACTCCATCCTCATGCGGGCGAAGAGCCGGACAGTGCGCTACATCCGCGCCGATCACGATCTGGAAAAAAAGACGATCCACCTCCGCAGCGTCCAGCGCGACGCGAAGATTTAAGGCGCGAGCTGCAGGATCGCGTCCGTCTTCCGGCGCACCTCGCGGAAGTAGTCCGCGTTTTCCGGTAGGCGAATGTCGATGTCGTAGCTCGGGATCATCTCCTTCATCCGGGCCTTGCCCTCGCTGCTTTCGAGCAATTGCGGGAAGCACATCTTGATCACTTCGAGCACGATGTTCACCGACACCGAAGCGCCCGGCGACGCGCCAAGCAGCGCGGAGATCGTCCGATCCTTATCGGTGATCACCTCCGTGCCGTAATGCACAATGCCCGCTTCGCCGTCGGTCTTCTTAATCGCCTGCACGCGGATGCCCGCGTCGATCAATTTCCAGTCGCTCGCCTTCGCCGCGGGATAGAAGACGTGCAGCACTGCCATGCGATCCGCCATGCTCTGCGTGCCTTGCTGGATCAGGTATTTCACAAGGTCGAAATTGCTCAGGCCGATCTTGATCAGCGTCGCGAGGTTGTCCGGCTTCACCGAGAGCGGCAGGTCGAGAAAGCTGCCTTTCTTGTGCAGGAACTTCGTCGTCCACGCCGCGAACGGGCCGAAGAGCAGCGTCTTTTTGCCATCAAGGATGCGCGTGTCGAGATGCGGCACGGCCATGGTCGGCGCGGCATCGAGCGCCTGGCCGTAAACCTTCGCCTGGTGCCGGTTCACGATCTCCGGGTTCTCGCAGACCAGCCACTGTCCGCCGATCGGGAAGCCGCCGAGACCCTTCGCCTCCGGGATGCCGGCCTTTTGCAGCAACAGCAAACTGCCGCCGCCCGCGCCGACGAAGACGAACTTCGCCCGGTTCCGCCGCACCTCGCCGGTGGACTGATCCTTCGCGAATACTTCCCAGCCCGAACCGCTTTGCTTGAGATCGACCACGCGGTGATTGCTCGCGATGCCGCAGCCTTCCTGCGCGCCGAGCCACGTCAGCAGCTTGCGCGAGATCGCGCCGAAATTCACATCCGTCCCCGCGTCCATCTTCGTCGCCGCGATCGGCACCTCGCCCCGGCCTTCGGTGAGCAGCGGCGCCCACGAGCCGATCTTCGCCCGGTCGGTTGTGTATTCCATCTCCTCGAAGAAATGGTGGGCCGCCATCCCGGCGTGGCGCGCCTTGAGGAAGTCCACCTGCTCCGAACCGTGGACGAAGCTGAGGTGCTGCACCGGGTTGATGAAATCCTTCGGATGGTCCGCCATCCCGCTCGCCACCGCGTAGCTCCAGAACTGCAGCGACTGCTCAAACTGCGCGAAAATCTCGATCACCTTTTTGACGTTCACCGTGCCGTCCGGCTCGCGCTTCGGCGTGTAGCTCAGCTCGCAAATCCCTGCGTGTCCGGTGCCCGCATTGTTCCAGCCGTGCGAGCTTTCCTGCGCCAACTCGTCAGTCACCTCGTAAAGCTGGATCCTGAGCTTCGGTTCGAGGCGCTTGAGCAGGGCGCCGAGATTGGCGGACATGACGCCGCTGCCGATGAGGACGACGTCGGGGTTCTCGATGTGCTGGGAATGCTTCATGGAAGAAAAATACGGAGCGTAGTTCGTAGTATGAAAACCGGTGCGCGAGAAGAGAAGTTCGCCGGGAAATCGGCGGCGGTTGCCGAAACCTTTCGGCGCTTTTCTTCGCCCCGCCATCGGCATACATCCCAGCGACGCTCCATGGCCCCACTCCTCCAGCTCAGCAGCATCACGAAATCCTTCGGCGCCGTGCGCGCTTTGCGGGGCGTGTCGTTCGCGCTCGAGCCGGGTGAAGTCCACGCGCTGCTCGGGGAAAACGGCGCGGGAAAATCGACGCTGATCAAGATCATCACCGGCGCCCACGCTCCCGATGGCGGCTCGATGGAAGTCGGCGGCGAAGCCGTCGGGCAACTCACGCCGGCCCGCGCTCGTACGCTCGGCATCGCCTGCATTTATCAACAGCCCGCGCTCTTTCCTGATCTCAGCGTCGCGGAAAACATCGCGCTGCGGCTCGAGAAAACGTCACCCGTTCACCTCGTGCGCTGGCCCGAGCGCCGCGCCCGTGCCGCGGAACTACTGCACCGCATCGGCGCGAACATCGATGCCGACAAGGAAGTGCGCGCACTCTCGATGCCCGAGCAGCAACTCGTGGAAATCGCCTGCGCGCTCGGCTCCGGCGCGCGCATCGTGATCATGGACGAACCGACCGCTTCGCTCACGCAGAAGGAGCAGCACCTGCTTTTTGCCGTCGTCCGCGAGCTGCGCGCGAGCGGCGTCGGCGTGATCTACATCTCGCATCGTCTGGAGGAAATTTTTGCCCTCGCCGATCGCGTGACCGTGCTCCGCGACGGCGAAAGCATTGGCACCAATCGGGTGGATGAACTCAATGAAACCGCGCTCATCCGCATGATGGTCGGCCGCGAAGTCGCAGCCATCTATCCGCCTTCGGAAAGTGCGCCGGGTGAAGTGGTGCTGGCGGTGCGTGGCGTGGGCTGTGCGGCGAGCGGCGTGCATGCCATCGACCTCGAAGTGCGCGCGGGCGAGATCGTCGGCCTGGCGGGATTGGTCGGCGCGGGTCGCACCGAACTCGCTCGCGTCCTCTTCGGCCTGACGCCCGCGGATGCTGGTGAAATCAGGCTCGGCGGCCAGCGCGTCGTCCTGCGCGACCCGCGCGACGCCATCGCCCACGGCTTCGCGTATGTCCCCGAAGACCGGCGTCGGCACGGCGTGATCCTCGAAATGCCCGTCGCCGCCAATACGACGATGGCGATTCATTCCCGGCTCTTTCCCGGCGCATGGCTGCGGCCTGGCGCGGAGCGGGAAATCGCCCTCGATTTCAACCGCGATCTGGCGGTGAAAACTTCCGGTCCGGAAGCGCCGGGCAGCAGCCTGAGCGGCGGCAACCAGCAGAAAATCGCCCTCG
>JBBQYR010000103.1:0-15773 GCA_038208565.1 Chthoniobacterales bacterium | reverse complement strand
CCGAGTTTGCGCAGCACTGGGACAATCGAGGGAATCAGCGACTCGCCTACGATGAGATCCGGGCGCCGGCCATCGTCGAAGATCGTCACGTCCACGCCCTTCATCGCGAGAAGCGCCGCGAGCGTCGCGCCCGAGGGGCCGCCGCCGATGATGCCGACAGTTTCGATTGGTTTCTTCATCGCTGAATTTTACCGCTCGGAGTGCGCGGGATGCGCTCCACGAAACGGAATTCGACCGGCACTTTATAACGCGCGAGCGATTCCCGGCAATGCGCCGCAAGAGCGGAAATTTTCGGCGGCTGGATCGGATCACGCGCCTCGATCTCTGCGATCGGCACCGCTCCAAAACGTGCGTTTTCCTTCCCCGAAACCCGCACCGCCCCGACACCCGCCACTTCCGCCAGCACCGCTTCGATCTCCTCGGGAAAACATTTCAGCCCGCCGACATTGATCACCGAATGGCTGCGACCGAGCAGATGGAAGTCGCCGTCGCCATCGACCTCCGCGAGATCGCCCGTGCGGAACCAGCCATCCTCCAACACCTCCGCGCGCCGCCGCCACGGATTCAAATAGGCGTCGAGCATCCCGAGGCCGCGCAGGAAGAGTTCACCGCCTTCACGCACCTCCGCGCGGTAGTCCGGCAAGGGCCGCCCGATTGAGCCGGGCTTCTCGCGCGCCGCAGCGAGATTGAGCAGCGGCAGTCCGACTTCGATCACGCCGAGCCCCTGGCTGAGCGGAACGCCGAACCGCGCATCGAACGCCTGTGCCGTGGCCAGCGGCAATCGCGCCGCCGTCGAAACCGCGAGGCGCAAATCCGGCCAGGGCGCGCCCGAGTTTTCCGCGGCGAGCAGCGCGTGATGAAACGGCGCGCCGTAGAGCACCGTGCCGCGATGCCGGCGAGCCGCAGCGAGCACGTCTTCGGCGAGATGCGAATTCACGATCACCGTCGCCGCGCCGTGCAGCAGATAGAGCATGATCGAGACCGCGAAGTGATGCGCCATCGGGAGGATCCAGATTACTCGATCCGTCGGGCCGATGCGCAAACCGCGATTCGCCGCAGTCACGCGTTCGAGCAGGCTTTCATGGGAGAGCACGATGCCTTTGCTCGTGCCAGTCGTCCCGGAACTGAAGCGGACAAAGGCGGGATTCAAGGCGTGCAGTGCTTCTTCTTCGAACGCGATTTCGCCGACCGTCACCGGATGCACGACGCCCGTCGCATCCACGATCGCACCGAGCCCCGTCTCCTGGACCACCCGTTCCCGCTCCCGCGCCGAAAGCTCGCTCGCGATCGGCACCAGACACTTTCCTGCCCGCACGATCGCGAGCGCCAGCACGACATGCGCGATGCCATTCGGGCAATCGAGCCCGACCCGCGCCGCCGGAGTCGCCGCGATGGAAACCGCCGCGGCATCGACCCTCTCAATCAACCGCCCGTAGCTGATCTCTTCGTCGTCGCAGATCAGCGCAATGGCGCCACGATCGGCATTCTGAAAAATCCTTTCGACGATATTCATCGCGCCAATTCCTCGCGCGCCGCGACCACATCGGCCGCCGTCACCCGGCCGTTTCTCGCTTGCAGCGCCGCCGCGATTCCCGACGCCTCCCCCGTCGCGAGACACGTCCCGATCACGCGCACCGAAGCCTGCGCCTCGTGGCTGCACGAGATGCAGCGACCCGCGACAAACAGCGCCTCATCGTCCCGCGCTCGCAGCGCCCGCAGCGGGATCTCGCAGGGATTTCCGCTCGGCGGAAAACGCAGGCGCGGCCCGGAGGCGGTTTCACGGAGCTCGATCGGCCACGCCGCCGCCGCGACGGCGTCGGGAAACTGCGCCGCCTTCAACACGTCGTCACCTTCCAGCCGATATTCGCCGACCACCCGGCGACTCTCGCGAATGCCGACGCGCGCGGGCCACGCCGCGACGTAGCTCAGGGCGAAGCCTTCGACTTCGCCACGAAGAAACTCGGCCACGCGCTGCGCCACCTGCCGCCCGGACGTTTCCAGTTCCGACAAACCAGCCGGATCGAGCGGATCGAAAGTCGCGCCGCCGTGGAGGTCGATCGTCACAAAAACTTCTCCCGCCTGGCTGCTCCCGCGCAGATGCGTGCCGAGCGCTTCCAAGGGCAATGAACCTTCCTTCACCGCCCGCGCGATCCGTTGCGCGATGCGCAGTCGCGCCGTTTCTTCCACCGCTCCGCAGGCGACGCCGCCGAGCGCGAAGATGAAAGCCGGACGCTGCAGTTGCGCCGATGGCTCGATCTCGCACGCCGCGCCACGCAGCACCGCGAGCGCAGCATCTCCGGTGGCATCGACAAAAGTTCGCGCGCGCGCCGTCTCGATTTTTCCACGGCACGAAAGCGACACCTCTTCGCGGGTGGCGATGATCTCGGTGTGCAGGCGCACGGTCAGTCCCGGAGTCTCGCGCACCAAGACATCCGCGAGTTGCGCAAAGGCCGTTGGGCGCTGAAGCAGGACATTGACCCGGCCCAGCCGCACGGGCCCCGAGGCGCCGCCGTTCGCGAGCAAGCGCCGGGCAAACTCCGCGGCGAATCCGCCATTCGCGAGCGCGGGCGACTCGTCGCCGACGGGCAATCGATAAAGGCCGCATATCGAATGCACCAGCGCCGCCGAAACCATGCCGCCAATCGAGCCGTGGCGCTCGACGAGCAGCGTCCGCGCGCCGAGTCGCGCTGCGGAAACCGCCGCTGCGAGCCCCGCGCTTCCTCCTCCGGCGACGAAGACATCAAAATCCATCGAGCAACTCCGGTCGGGGTTCGCCGAAAAGATCCTCCAGCACCTGGCCAAACATCAGGCGCAATTCCTCGTCCGTCAGGCAGCCCTCGCGCCACGAGACGGTGATATTCACCCGCCCACCACGCTCGCAGAAAAAAAGCCCGGTGCCCGGCGGTGTCGCCAGGCACGGGAGGTGATTGGCGTTGGTCACTTCAGCCCCGGAAAACTCCCCCAACTCCGGCGCGAAGACCCCGGTGTGCGAGTGGTAATACGACGCGATCTCGCCCTTGAACTGCCAGCGCACGACGCGCATGAAAATCCACGACGGCAGCCGCATCATCATCTCCAGCATGGCGAGAAACGATTCGTCGAGCCGCGCCCGCGTCATCTCCGCGAACTGCTGTTTCGCCGCGGTCGCCGCGGCTTCGATGCTCCCGAGATGCTCGCGCACGGCGCTGAAAAAGAAGATCGAGACCTGATTGTGAAAGAGCGGCCCGCGCGCGCCGCGTTTGCGGGTCTGCACCGGGACGCTGGCCACATATCCGCGCGGCTCACGCCCGCGCTGACGGAACACCCGATCATGCGCCCGCGCGGCACACGCGACGTAAAAGGTCATCGGAAAAAGCGCGCCGACCATCTGCTCCACGCGCGCGGCCAGGCGCGACGAATCCTCACCCGACAGCGTGAGCACGCGATAGTGTCCGCGTCCGCGCCGGGGCCGCGGGCCGCAGAGCGACGGCGCGCCGATTTTCGCGAGTTCCTCCAGACGATAGATCGCCCCCTTGGTCTTCGCCGTCCGCTCTTTGAAAGTGAGCGTGGGCTTGGGCGGTTCTTTGACTTCGCAAGGCACATCCACCCCATCGCAAAGCCGCCCGATCTCCGCGAGAAGCAATTCCGCGCCTTTGCCATCGATGAGCAAATGCGACCACGAAAGCGCGACGACGCTGCTCCCATCGCGCCGCTCCACCACATCGAGCCGCGCCTTGAATTCGATCCCGGCCGAGACCAGCGGCCGCGCCATGATTTCCTGCAGCAGTTCCATCCAATCCTCCGTCTCCACAGCCTCGGCGAGCACCCCAGCCGCTCCCCTTTCCCGCCACAAACCCAAGGGCAGACCGGCCTCCGGCGCGACCGGCACTTCCCAATACGGCAGCCACGTCCGCCAATTTCTCCGCAACCGACCGGCGAGTAGCGGATGCTTCTGCACGAGCCGATCCAGGGCGGGGCGGAGACGCGCCACCTCGGGCACGCTCGCGAGTTCGATCATCGACAGGCTGACATGGCGGCCCTGTCCGGTCCGCTGCATGAAATCGTCATGCGCCAGCAGGAAGCAGTCGGTGGATTGCACGGGCACCCGCACCACCCCTCGGCCCGCGGTGGTCATCAACCGTCGAGCGCGGCTCCGGCGCGAGCCCGGATGAGCCCGGCCACATGCCGGACCGTGCTGAAATTTTGCCGCGTCAATTCGCTCTCAGGCAGAGCCACGCCGTATTCTTCCTCGATGAGGATGAGCAGTTGCATGATCGCCATCGAATCGAGCCCGGAGTCGTAAAGATTGCTGTCCGCTCCAAAACCCGGCTGGGTCTCGAGAAGACGCTCGCTGACGAGGTGGACGAGTTGCCGTTCGAGGGGCTCCTGCTGGGGAATCGGTTGCGTGGCCATCAGTTGCGGCGGTGCTTAATGGATGGCGCCCGATTCCGTCAAGACACCAGTTCGGCCAGCTCCACGCGATGTTCCGCGACCGTCGCAGCACCGATTTCCACGCAGCGTGCGCCGCGGCGAGCGGGATGCCAGAGGCTCGGTCGCGGAGCGGTGGTGCGGAGAATGAGCAGGCGCTTTCCCGCGCGGCGGGCGAGCTCCGTCTTCAAACGCAGCAACTCCCCGCAGATCGCCTGGTGCGCCACATTCATCGCGCCCGAAATGCGCTGGCGGCGTCCGCGGCGGAGGGCCGCGCTTTCCTCGGGATTCGAGACGATATGCAAAAGGATCGTGTCGATCGCCGGATCGTCGAGCCAGTGATCGAAGGGCAGCGGGTTGGCGAGGCCGCCATCCCAATACCTCCCCTGCTCCACCGAGCGCGCCGCGAAGAACCCCGGGAACGTGCCGCTCGCGAGGATGTATTCGGCGAGCGGTCCACGAGTGACCAACTCGGCCCGACCATCGACGAGATTTGTGACGGACAGCGCGAACCGTGCGGCGGGGCAATCCTCGATGCGGCGCTCGCCGAGGTGGCGCCGGAGCAGGGCCAGCGCACGGTCGCCGCGGATCGCGCCGGTATGGCCGGGCAGGTTGAAGATGGTCGCGAGACCGCGCCACAGCACGCCCGGCTCGCGGAAAACGGACCGCAATTCCGGCGAGAGAAACAGGCGCTGCATCTCCTCGGGCGGGATTCCCGCGGCGAAAAACCCGGCGACGAGCGCGCCCGCCGAAGCGCCGCTCACGGCCGCGGGTCGCACGCCGAGTTCGGTCAGCGCGCGGAGAAAACCGGCATGCGCGAAGAAGCCGAGGAACGACGAATTGAGGCAAAGGGCGACACGCTCAGGCATGGTCGGCGACCTCCGTGTGCAGCGCGCGCAAGGCGCTTTTGATTTCCTCGATCATGACGCCGCGCGCGCGGGCGCTGTTCGCATCTTCGCGGACAAAAATCGCCTCGCCAAAAGCCACGACCCAGCGCGTCCGGGCGCCGGGCAGCCAGCATTTCCAGTCCGCAAATTTTCCGCTACCGACGACGACGCAGGGCAGGACCGGCACACACGCGAGTTGCGCGAGCTTGCACACGCCATCGTGCAGCGCGCCGCCTTGCAACACCGACTCCTCGGGCGCACGCACGCCACCTTCCGGGAAAACCCCGACGACGCGCCCGGCGCGCAGATGCCGCACGATGTGGCGCACCGTCCGCGGATCGGGCCCGGAGCGGTCGAGCGGCTCCGCGCCGAAGCAGCGCAGGAAACAACCGACCAGCGGGTTTCGGAAAATCTCCACGATGCTCAGCCAGTAGATGACCCGCGGATTGCTGGCGATGATCAGCGGGGCGTCATACGGGCTGCCGTGATTGGCCGCGAGGATGTAGCCGCCCGCCCGCGCCGCGCGCTCGGCGTGCAAGACTCGCGGGGCCGAGGCATTCAAAAAAACGCGGCGTCCGATGAGGCGCACGATCTTGTAGAAGGCCTCGTTCATGATGGCACCACGGAATCGTCGAGCCCGTGCTCCTCTCGCAATCGCGCATAAAGCTCCACGAAGGCCTGCTCGATGCGCCGCGCCATTTCCGCCCGCGCCGCGCGGCGATCCGGGCCGACCACCGGCTCGATGAAATCGCCGCACGCAATCCACAATCGCCCCCGGCGCCCCGGCAGCCACGGCGCCACCGCGTTCAGTCTCTCGGTGCCGAGAATCACGCACGGCAGCACCGGCCGGCCGGAACGCGCGGCCAGCAGACACACGCCACGCTTGATCGGACCGCCGCGCAAGACCGTCTCCACTCCGTCCTTGATCTCGCCCTCCGGAAACAGCCCCACGACATCTCCGCGCTCCAGCCGAGCGAGCGCCGTTTTAATCGCCTGCACCGGGACGCCCTGCCGGTTCACGGGGAAGGCATGGAGCCAGCCGAGCAAAGTCGAAGCCCACCAGCGCTGGTAAAATTCGATCCGGGCCATCCAGCCGATCCGGCGGGGCAGAAGCGCGCTCACGCAAAATGGATCGAGATGGCTGATGTGGCTGCACGCGAGCAGCCAACCGCCGGGACGATCCGCCGCCTCGATGCCGAGCGCACCGATGCGCAATGTGTGGGAGAAAACCACTCCCGCGAAATGCCGCACGAACCGGTAGAACACAGCTAGATCAGTTGTTCGTCGGCGGGAATGACGAAGGTGTATCCGTCGGCCCGCAGTTCATCGACGACGCGCAGGATCGTCTCATTGCTCCGGCGGCGCCCTTCGTGTAGCAGCACGATCGCGCCCGGCGACACCCGCTCCCGCACCCGCCGCGCGACTTCCTCCGGCGCGCGCTCCACGCCGTCGCGCCCCCGCACCGTCCACGCGACCTGCCGCAGCCCACGCCGTCCGAGGATTGGCGCGAGATAGACGTTCTTGATCCCGACCGGCGAGCGAAACCACCGCAGCGCCGCCACGCCGACGCGCTGCAAAGCGTCGGCACAAGCATCGATCTCGCCGCGCAGCCGCCGCGGACGCAATCTCCAGAATGACGCGACGGGATGAGTCTGCGTGTGGTTGGCCAGCGTGTGCCCGGCCGCGAGCAGTGCGCGCCCGACCTCCGGCTGGCGGGCCAGGTTTTCGCCCTTCACAAAGAAGGTCGCCCGCACCCCGCGCTCGGCCATTTCCGCCGAAAGGCGCAGCGTCTCCTCACCCGCCGGACCGTCGTCGATCGTGAGCCAGAGTTCGCTGCCGCGCGGGCGAAAGCGCGTGACCACCAAGCCGAGCCAGCCGCAGCGCGGAGCCACGATGGCGTAGAAAAAAGCGGCGTGCGCGCAGATCGCTACGGCAATCAGCCACGGGTAACGCAGGCGCGTGGCCACGAGTGCGATCGGCGCGCCGTAGTTGGCCACCAGCAGGCACGGGCGAATCCATGACTTGAGAGGCGAAGAGGCGGGCACGGGCGCGGAGCATAGACCTCCCCGCGCGCGGCGTGCCACGATTTCTTTTCCCCGGACAGGCACCCCGGCCGCGGCACGCACGTTCCCATTGAGCGACGCCCCGCGACGTGTAATCTCCCGCCTATTCATGAACGAAATTTACGACGTCGCGATCATCGGAGGCGGCCCCGCCGGGAGCACCGCCGCGTGCCTGCTCGCCCAAGCCGGACGCCGCGTGATCGTGATCGAGCGCGAGAAATTCCCCCGCTTTCACATCGGCGAATCGCTCCTGCCCTACAGCATGCCGGTCTTCGATCGCATGGGCGTGCGCGCGGCGCTCGACCGCACCAGCCAGCCGAAACTGGGCGCGGAAATCATCACCGCGTGCGGCACGCGGCACCTGCGCTTCCATTTCCGCAACGGCTTCCGACTCAAGCATCATCGTTCCTATCAGGTCGAGCGTTCGACTTTCGATAAGCTGATGCTCGACCATGCCGCCGCGCAAGGCGCCGAGGTGCGCGAGGAGACTTCGGTGGCCGGCGTGGATTTCGATGACGACGGCGTGACCGTGCGGTTGAAGGACAACGACGCGATTCGCGCGCGCTACGTGATCGACGCCAGTGGTCGCCACACCGTGATCGGCCAGCAGCAGCGGCTGAAGCAAAGCTATCCGCACCTGAACAAGTTTTCCGTCTTCGCGCACTTCGAGAACGTCCGCCGCGAACCCGGCGAAGACGGCTGCACCCTCACGCGCATGATCCGCTCGATCGACCGCTGGTTTTGGGTCATCCCGCTGAGCGAGACCAAGACGAGCATCGGCGTGGTCACGGACACAGCCACGTTCAAGGCGTTGCGCCTTTCGCCGGAGGAAATGCTCGAGCAGAGCTTCGCCGAGCAACCGCATTTCCGGGAAATCCTCGAAGGCGCCACACGGGTCACGCCGGTCCATTCCACCGGCGACTACAGCTACCGGAATACCCGCCTCGCCGGCCCGCGCTGGATGCTGGCCGGCGACGCCGCCGGTTTCATCGATCCCGTCTTCAGCACCGGCGTCTTCATCGCGATTTCCTCCGGCGAACAATGCGCCGACGCCATCCACGCCGCCCTGAAAAAACCCGCGCGTGCGCTCGATCTTTTCGCCCGCTACGAAAAGCGGCTCAACCGCGTGATGGATCTCTACCTGCGTTTCGTCACCGCGTGGTATCAGCACGAATTCATTGAGGTCATCAGCACGCCGAAAGCCCCCTTCCGGCTTCCCTCCGCGATCAACGCCATCCTCGCCGGCAACATCAATGGCGGTTTCTCCGTCTGGTGGCGCATGCAGGTTTTCTACCTCTTCGTGTTCCTCCAGAAATTCGCCACCCTCGTCCCCCGGCTCACACTCACTCCACCCGCGCGACAAGAGCAACCCACCGCTGCCGCATGCGTCCGCTGATTGCCGGCGCCACTGCCGCGCTGCTCCTCGTGCTCACGGGCTGCCAGACGCCCCACACTTTCGCCACGCCGGATGCCTCGTGGAAATCGTCCATCGGACAACTCAAGCACGACAACGGCGAGCGCACGGTCATCGGCGAAGTCGTGATCCAGCGCCGCGGCGCGCAGGAGTTTCAGCTCGATTTCCTCAAGGGCGGCAGCTTCCCGCTGCTCTCGCTCCGGCAGGATGCGACGACCACGCGAGCCGAAGGCGTGCTGGCCCGCGGAGCCTGGCAGGGCGCTGCGCAAACCGCGCCGCGTCATCTGCGGCATTGGGTGAAATTGCCGGGCGCTTTCGCCGCCGCCGATGCTGGGCAGCGAAAATGGTCCGCAGATCCCACCGGCGATTTTGCCGCGGAAATTCAGTCGACCGGCAAAGTCATCAACCAGCTCCGCATTCGGGCACTCGGCCCGGATGAGGATTTCGTGTTCCAATTTGAACGCTGATTCCCGGCCCGGTTTGCGCATGGATCCGGCCCGCCTGCTCGCATGAGAGACGCGATCTATTCGCTCCGGGGATTCAAGGCCGCCTTCGCCTTTGCCCACCTTTTTCCGCGCTTCTTCAATCACTGGCTGGCCGCGCGCATCGGCCTCACCGCTTACGGGCGGAGCCCCGAGGCGCAATCGGCCTTGCGAGCCAATCTCGCGCTGGTCACCGGGCTGCTCGGCCCGCAACTCGATGCGCTCTGCCAGGAAAACGTGACCAACTTCAGCCGCATGCTCGCCGACTATTTTTTGTGCGCCGGATCGGATGCCGTCATGCAGGCCACCGCCCTGCTGCACGGGCGCGCCGGCGAAGAAAATCTGAAGGCCGCGCTGGCCGACGGCAAAGGCGGGATCGTCGTCACCGGGCACCTCGGCCACTGGGAACTCGGCGGGCTCATGCTCGCGCGCCACGGTTTGCCGCTCACCGTGATCACGCTCGAGGAGCCGAGCACCGGCCTCTCGCACTGGCGGGAAGCCTGCCGCCGCCAGCTCGGCATCAAGACCATCACCGTCGGTCCCGGGCATCCTTTTGCCTTTGTCGAAATGATCCAAACGCTGCGCCGCAATGAACTGCTGGCGATGCTCGTCGACCGGCCCTACGCCGGTACCGGCACCGCCGTGGACTTCTTCGGACACCGCACCGAATTTTCCACCGCTCCGGCACTGCTGCATCAGCACACCGGCGCCACCGTCCTGCCGGCGTTCGTCGTCCAGGATGACGCGGGCGGCTACCTCACCCTCGCCGAACCGCTCGTCCCGATGGATGACAGCACCGACACCCACGCCGCGCTCGCGACCAATACCCAGCGCATCGCGACGGTCTTCGAGAACATCATCCGGCGGCACCCCGAGCAGTGGTTTAATTACGTCCCTATCTGGCGCGAGGACGGCCAAAGCGCAGGCGGGAGCAACGGCGCGCACACTTAGTCTTGCGCCGCGCCGCCACCTCCGCCCCAATGCCCGGCTTTTCATCCCGTGAGTAACACCCGTTTCGCCCCCACCTCCATGCGTTTCTGCCTTCTCCTGGCGCTGTGCGCCACGTCGCTCCAAGCCGCCGACCTTTCACCCGCAGAGACCCAGGCCCTGCTCCGGACTCTCGAGGCTCAACGCGCCAAATCGCCCTCCATGAGCGCCGATTTCGTGGAGGAAAAAACCACGCGGCTGCTTTCCAAACCACTCGTCACCGAAGGCACTATCGCCTTTCAATCGCCCAATAAATTTCGCCGCGAAGTGACCGGCAAGAGCCCAAGCCTGACCGTGAGCAACGGGCAGAAGCTGTGGATCTATTATCCCGGCTTCAAGGAAGCGGAACTCTACACGCTCGGGCAGAAAGCGTTCTTCGACGACTCCATCGCCGCGCTCACTGCCGGCCTGAACTTCAACCAGATCGAGAAATTCTTCAGCTCCAAAGCCACCCGCGAAGGCACCGGCTATCGCCTCCAACTCGCGCCTCGCAGCACCGGCCTCAAGCGCATGGTCAAGGAACTGACCGTGTGGATCGATGACGGCGCAAAGGTGCAACGCACGGAAACGACCTTACCCAAAGGCGACCGGGTCCAGACCGCCTACAAAAATCAACGCGCCACGGCACTGCCCGCGTCCACCTTCGATTTCACCCCGCCCGCCGACGCCCGCATCTCGCAACCCCTCGGGAAATAGGGGCGATTCTGCGCGCTCCGCGGAAGGATTGCGGGAATCCAGCACGTCGGTCGTACCGGATGGCGAACACGAAGCGGCCTTGAACCACCCAGGCTGGGCAAAATCCTCTGCAACTCACAGCTCGTTCAGGGTTTTAGCAGCCACGTGGGGGCCACGGTCGGCGCGAAGTTTTCGCTAAGACCAAGGATTCGCGCCAGTTACCTCGTCAAATTTCACCAAGCTTATGGACATCACCCAGCATCAACCCTGCGCCGACGATTTCTGCGTCACGCGTCGTCAATTCCTGAATCGTTTCGGCATGGGCTTCGGCGCCATGAGCCTCGCCGGCCTGCTGGGGCAATCATTCGGCAGCCCGGCGGAGCCGTCGGTCAATCTCTCGCCGCTCGCGCCCAAGGCGCCGATGTTCCCGGGCAAGGCCAAGCGGGTGATCCACATTTTCTCGCAGGGTGGGCCGTCGCACATCGATACGTGGGATCCGAAGCCGGGCATCGAGAAGTTCATCGGCAAGGACGTGAAGGAGATCGGCGGGATCCCCTTGCCGACGCAGTTTAAGTTCAAGAAAACGGGCCAGAGCGGCATCGAGGTGAGCGAGATTTTCCCGCACATCGGCGAGAGCATCGATGACATCGCGGTCATCCGCTCGATGAGCACCGATGTCCCGGCGCACGACTTCGCGACGCTGATGATGAATACCGGCTCGGGGCGGTTGGTAAAACCTTCCGTCGGCTCGTGGGTGATCTATGGACTCGGCGCGGAGAATCAAAACCTGCCCGGCTTCATCGCGCTCGGCGGCGGGCTGGGCGGCGCCTCGAACTGGCGCTCGGCGTTTCTGCCCGGGGCGTTTCAAGGCACGCTCGTGGGCTCGGTCAGCGGACCGGTGGACAAGATCATCGAGAACATTCGCAGCCAGTATGCGACGCGCGGGCAGCAGCGCCGCCAACTCGACCTGCTCAAGGCCATGAACGACATGCACGCCGAGCGACTGGCCCGCGAGTCCGTGCTCGAAGCGCGCATTCAATCTTTCGAGCTCGCCTTCAAAATGCAGACGGAAGCGACCGACACTTTTGACGTGATGAAGGAGCCGCAGAACATCCGCGACATGTACGGCGACACGGAGATCGGCCGCCGCATGCTGGTCGCGCGCCGTCTTGTGGAAAATGGCGTGCGTTTCGTGCAGGTGTGGGCGGGCGGCTGGGATCACCACACGGATGTGAAAGGCAATCTGATCAAGCAGGCGGAGGGCATCGACAAGCCAGTCGGCGCGCTGCTCAAGGATCTCAAGCAACGCGGCATGTTGGAAGATACGCTGGTCGTGTGGGGTGGCGAATTTGGCCGCACGCCGCGGCACGACAAAGGCGCGCGGGGCGAGCCAGGCCGAGATCACCATCACCGCGCGTTTTCCTCGTGGATGGCCGGCGGCGGGATCAAAGGCGGCCAGGTCTATGGCGCGACGGATGAGTTCGGCTACGACGTGGTGGAGGACAAGGTCCACGTCCACGACCTGCACGCCACGATCCTGCACCAGCTCGGCTTCGATCACGAAAAGCTGACCTACCGCTACAATGGCCGCGACTTCCGGCTCACGGATGTTTACGGCAACGTCGTGCAGGGTCTCGTCTCCTAAGCTCCGCCCATGAGCCTTCGCCCGACGTTTCCCCGCATCCTCACCGCAGCCGCCTTGCTCGGCAGCGCCTTCACCGCCAGCGCCGCCGCACCGTCCGATCTCGCGCAGCTCGATTTCTTCGAGAAAAAAATCCGCCCCGTGCTCGCGCAGGAATGTTACGAGTGCCACAGCGCCACTGCGAAAAAAGTGAAGGGCGGATTGATGTTGGATACCGCTGCTGGGCTGCTCGCCGGCGGCGACAGTGGGCCAGCGATCGTCCCAGGCAAACCGGCGAAGAGCCTGCTGCTCAGCACGATGAAGCACGCCGATCCCGACGAGTCTCTCCACATGCCGCCGGAGAAGGAAATACTCTCGGAGGACGTGCTGGCTGACTTTGAGAAGTGGATCAAAATGGGCGCTCCCGATCCGCGCGATGGCAAGGTCACCCGCAAACTCGCCTGGGACGATAAAACCGCGAAAGCGCACTGGGCCTTCAAACCCGCCTCCAATCCTGCGGTGCCGACGCCCGCCGATCCGCAGAAATTCATCAAGAGCCCGATCGATGCCTTTGTCCTCGCGAAGCTGACCGAGAAGAAGCTCCCACCTTCTGCGCCGACGGATCGGGCCGCGCTACTCCGCCGTGTGACCTACGACCTCACCGGTCTGCCTCCGACCGCCGCCGAGACGGACGCCTTCCTCGCCGACAACTCGCCCAACTCCTACGAAAAGACGATCGACCGCCTGCTCGCCTCGCCAGCCTACGGCGAACGCTGGGCGCGCCACTGGCTGGACATCGCGCGTTATGCCGACACCAACGGCGACCGCCTGAATGGCCGCCGGCAACCGCTCTTCCCCTTTGCGTGGACGTATCGCGACTACGTGATCAACGCGATGAACGCGGACTTGCCGTACGATCAATTCATCGTCGAGCAGATCGCGGCGGATCGACTGCCCGAAGCGGAAAAAGACAAGTCGAAGCTCGCGGCGCTCGGCTTCCTGACCGTGGGCAAGCGCTTCATGGGAAATGAGAACGACGTGATCGACGATCGGATCGACGTTGTGACGAAAGGCCTGATGGGGCTCACCGGCGCCTGCGCGCGCTGCCACGACCACAAGTTCGACCCGATCCCGACGAAAGATTACTACTCGCTGCACGGCATCTTCAGCAGCTCGGAGGAACCTGCGGAGCAGCCGATCATCGCGCCTGTGGACAAGGAAAGCCCTGACTACAAGAGCTACGAGGTCGAACTCGCCAAGGTGGACAAGGAGATCGACGACTATCGCCGCGCCAACGCCGCGCGACTCGTCTCCGGCATGCTCGACAAGGCCGGCGAGTATTTGCTCGCTTCGCACGATACCGGTCAAGCCACCGACACGAGCAAGAAGGGCGACAACTTCCGGCTCATGGCCCGCCAGCGCGGGCTCGAAGCCGAAGTCGCCTTTATCTGGATGGACCGGCTCAAGGCCGCCAAGAAAACTGACACCGTGCTCGGCCCATGGTTGAAATTTTCCGAGCTACCCGCGGATCAATTCGCCACCCGCGGCCCCACACTCGCCGCGGAAATCGCCGCCTCAGGCGAAGCCCAGGCCACCCTCGCCGCCGCCCTCGCGACCAAGGCGCCGATCACCCTGAAAGACGTGGCCGCAGTTTACACCGAGGTCTTCGCCGATCTCCGCAAGCAACTCGATCTCCCTGTTTACACCGGCTATCGCGGAGCAGGCCGCAACAGCAAATTCCCGATCGCCAAAGTGGAGACCAAACTCGAAGGGCCGATGGAGTCGCTGCGGCTCTGCGTCTTCGGCGGCGAATCCCCAGTATTGCCCGACGAAAAGCTGATGAGCCGCGCGCTCGGCGTGCAGTTCACCAATCCCGAGACGGCCATTCGCGCCAAAGCGACGAGCGTGGACTTCGCGCATCCCGGCGCTCCAGTGCGCGCCATGACGCTCGTAGATAAAGCGAAGCCGAAGGATTCCCCCATCTTCATTCGCGGCGAAGCCAACAACCGCGGGCCGATCGCGCCGCGCAAATTTCTGACCGTCCTTTCTGACGAAAAAGATGCGCCCTTCAACGACGGCAGCGGTCGCCTCGAACTGGCCCGCCGCATCGCCAGTCGCGACAACCCGCTCACCGCCCGCGTCCTCGTGAATCGTGTGTGGCAGTGGCATTTCGGCGAAGCGATCGTGCGCACCGTGAGTGACTTCGGCACGCGCTCGGAGCCGCCGACGCATCCCGAGATGCTCGACTGGATGGCGACCTGGTTCATGGACAACGGCTGGTCACTCAAGAAGCTGCACAAGCTGATCCTGCTCTCGTCCACCTATCAGCAAAGCAGCGTGCCCAACGAACGCGGCATGAGCGAAGACCCGACCAACCAGTGGCTCTGGCGGGCGAACATCCAGCGGCTCGACTTCGAATCCATCCGCGACACGCTCCTCACCCTCGGTGGCAAACTCGATCGCGACCTGAACGGGCGTCCCTTCACCCTCGCGGCGTCCTCCGCTTCCAGCCGCTACAAGGGGACGGTCGGCGACGCGCTCCAGCCAAAAACGAGTCCCGACCGGCGCACCGTGTATGCGATGATCGACCGCAACGCGCTGCCCGACATGTTCGGCACGTTCGACTTCGCCAACCCTGACATGTCCACCGGCGAGCGCCTCCTCACCACCGTGCCGCAGCAGGCGCTCTTCCTCATGAACAGCCCCTTCGTCGTCGAGCAGGTGAAAAATTTGCTCGCCCGTGAGGACTTCCCAAAAGACGGGATCGACGAGGATAAAGTGCACTTCGTTTTCCGCGCCGCCTTCCAGCGGCAGCCGAGCGCGCAGGAACTCCAGTTGGCCCGCGACTTCCTCTCCAACGACCCGCCGGAGCCGCTCCCCGATCCCGCTCTGACAGCGCAAGCCGACGACGACGCCAAAACACGCGCCCGCAAAATCAGCGAACTCAAGGCTCTCAAGCCGTCGAAAGAACTCAACGTCTGGGAGCGCTACACCCAGGCAGTGCTGCAGACGAACGAGCTGATCTTTGTGAACTGACGTTGGGACCGGGCGTGGCGCGTTTCGGCGCACCGACGCTGCCGGGCATCGCAGACACCCCTCATACCAACTTCAGGAAACAATCAGACGCTCCCGCAGCCCGGAGGGCTGAAAGGAAATTAGCCCCGGGTGAAACCCGGGGATATTGAGAGAAACCGGAGGCACCCCGGAGGCGGTGCGGGAAGGTGCATGGCTGGCTGC
>JBBQYR010000102.1:0-15888 GCA_038208565.1 Chthoniobacterales bacterium | reverse complement strand
GCGACCGGATGTCGGCGCCTACCAGGTGCAGGGGACGCGCAAGAACAACGTCGTGCTGATGAACGCCAACACGTCCACGCACAACTTCAGCCCGTTCCGCGATGAGCGTCCGGGCGTGCCGGAAGGCGAGCGATTCAAGGCGCTCGGTGGCACCATGGAGAGCGGCGGATTGGCCGGGTGGAAATCGGCGGACGGCTTGCGCTGGCAGATGATGACGGATGAGCCGGTGATCGCGAAGTCGCAGGTGCCTTTCAAATACATGTTCGACTCACAGAACGTGCCGTTTTGGTCCGCAGCGGAAGGCCGCTACGTTTGCTACTACCGCGTCTTCGAGGGTGGCATCCGCCGCATTGTGCGGAGCGAAAGCGCGGATTTTTTGAAGTGGTCGCCGCCCGTGTTGATGGAATACCGCAACCCGTCCGCGCCGGCTCCCATCGAGCACCTTTACACGAATCAGACGCATCCCTACTTCCGCGCGCCGCATCTGTACGTGGCCATCGCGGCGCGATTCATGCCCGGGCGCCGCGTGCTCACCGACGAGCAAGCCGCCGTGATCAAGGTGAACCCCGGATACTTCAAGGATACCTCCGATGCTGTGTTCATGACCACGCGTCCCGTCGAAGGCGCCGCGCAATCTGCATCCTACGACCGCACCTTTCTCGAAGGTTTCATCCGCGGCGGTATCGGCGCGCAGAACTGGGTGTCCCGCACGAATTACCCCGCGCTCAACGTCGTCCAGACCGGGCCGGCGGAGATGTCGATTTATGTGAACCAGGACTACGCTCAGCCGACCGCACATCTGCGCCGCTATTCGCTTCGGCTCGATGGTTTTGCCTCGCTCCATACTGGCTACGCCGGCGGGCACATGATCACCAAGCCGCTCATTTTCACCGGGCGCGAGCTATCGCTGAACTTCTCCACCTCCGCCGCCGGTGGCGTGAAAGTCGGCATCGAAGATACTGGAGGAAAACCAATCCCCGGCTTCTCCATCGATGACTGCCAGATGCAAATCGGCAACGAGCTCGACCGCAAGGTGACGTGGAAATCTGGCACCGACGTGAGCACGGTCGCGGGCAAACCCGTGCGTCTGCGTTTCTCCATGAAGGACGCGGACGTGATCTCGTTTCAATTTCAGTAGCGCCGAAACCTGCCCAAGACCCGGTAAAGAGCAGCCCACTCGAACGATACTCAGTAAATGCCCGATCCCGCAGAGCCGTCGCCCGCTTCGGAGCAGTTCATCACGCTGCTCAATGCTTCCCATGGGCGGCTGCTCGGGTTCTTGCGGGTGATGCTGGGGAACAGCGCCGATGCAGAGGACGTGCTGCAGCGGGCGAGCATGACGATCTGGCGGAAGTTCGTGGAATACGATCCGAGTCGGGATTTTTTCGCCTGGGCGAGCAGCTTTGCCTTCTACGAGGCGAAGAACTTCCAGCGCGCTGCGGCGCGCTCGCGGCTGCACTTCGATGATGAGCTGATGCAGCGGCTCGCGGACGAGCGCGTGCCGGACCTCGATCATCGGGACGCGCGGCTCGCCGCCATGGATCGGTGCATCGAGGAGCTGGACGCGCCGAGTCGCGAATTGGTTCGCGAGTTCTACCTGAACAACACCGAAATCGCGGCGCTGGCGGAGCGGCTCGGGCGCGCACCGCAGACCCTTTACAACAAACTTAACACGCTGCGCCGGCTGTTGGGCGAATGCATGAAACGGCGCCTGGCGCAGGAGGCATGAACATGAAACCGAACGATCAGGAATTGCACCGGCTGTTTGTTGGCAAGGCGGATGGGACGATCACGCCGGAGGAGCACGGGCGGCTGTCCGAGCTGCTGAAGAACTCCGCCGAAGTGCGCAGCCAGTGGTTCGCGTTTCTGGATGCGGAATCGGCCTTGCTGGCGTGGTCGCAACGCGAGGCGCTGCGCAGCGAGGAAGGCGTGGGGATTGTGATGACCGGGAACGAACGGGCCGTCTCGGAGCAGCGCTCGGGCGGAGGGCTGCGGTATCTCGGCGCGCTGGCGGCGGGGATCGTGATCGGGCTGGCGGCGTGGTCGATCTGGCTCCGCTCGGCGGATCATGCGCCGGGGAATTTGACGGCGCAAAGCGAGGCGACGACTTCGAGCGTGGCGGTGTTGGCGCGCGGGGTGAACATGGAATGGGATCGGACACTGGCGGCGCCGGCGGTGAACGCGCCGCTCCAGCCCGGCCTGCTGCGCCTGCACAGTGGTGTGGTCGAGATCGAGTTTTTCCAAGGCGCGCGGCTCTGCGTCGAGGGACCGGCGGAAATTCAGCTCGTCTCCGCGGGCGAAGCCTTCTGCCGCTATGGACGATTCAGCGCGCACGTGCCGCCGCAGGCGCGCGGTTTTCGCATCGGCACTCCGAAGGGTGACATCGTGGACCTTGGCACCGACTTCGGCCTCGATCTGAATGAGACTTCGCCCGAACTGCACGTCTTCAAGGGTGAGGTGGAACTTCATCAACCCAAGACCGCAATGCGGATGCTGACGACGGGCACGGCGGCGGGTCTCGAGCAGCCCGGCTCGACGCGCACGCTCGTTGCCAATGCCGCAGCGTTCACCTTCAGCCGCGATCTCGATGCGCGCGTGACGGCATCGGGGCGCGAGGCTTTCGACCGCTGGCTGGAAGCGAGCGCGCGCTGGAATGCCGATCCGGATGTCCGGCTGCGGCTCGACTTTCAGGACGAAAAAGGCGCGCGCTCGCTGCGCAACGTCGCCGCGAATGGCGGGAATATCGCCGCGGGCACGATCGTCGGCGGCAACTGGACGGAAGGCCGCTGGCCGGGCAAAGGCGCGCTGCAATTCCGCAGCGTCAGCGATCGCGTGCGGCTTAATCTACCCGGCGAGTACCGCCAGTTCACGCTCGCCGCGTGGGTGCAACTCCACGGTCTGAGCACGCGGCAAAGCCAAAGCTCGCTCTGCATGAGCCAGGGCATCGAGGCCGGTGGCATCCACTGGCAGGTCCTCCACGATGGCTCGATCTGCCTCGGCATCGTCGCAAGTTCGCGCCCGAGCGTGACGGACGATTACATCAGCCCGGTGGTTTTCACCCGCGAGCGCTTCGGCCAGTGGACGCATCTCGCCGCCGTGTTCGACATGGCCACGCGCGAGGTGCGTTTTTATGTGAATGGCGAACGTCTCTCGCGGCACGCGATTAAAGGGGCGGTGGTGCCCAAGCCCTCGCTGGCCGAACTCGGCAACTGGATGCCGTCGCCTGATTACCCCGGGTCGCATCCGGTGCGGAATTTCGTCGGCGCCATGGACGACTTCAGCCTCTGCGCCCGCGCGCTCAACGACAGCGAAGTGCGCAAGCTCGCGGAGTGAGCGCCACCATTATTTCCAATCCCCCGAACGATGAAGAAACTCCTCGCAGCTCTGCTCCTTCCGCTGGCCAGCTTCACGCTCACGTTGCGCGCGGAGGTCGTCGCCGGTCGCTACGACATGGCGACGGTGCGCGATGTTTCCACGTTGGAAACGCGCGTCATCGAAGACTGGCATCCGTGGCCGAAGGACGCGGCTGTGCGGCAGAAGCTCGTCGAGATCACGGTCGGCGAATGGTGGCCGGGCCAGAAGGTGCGACTGCCGGTGACTTTTCTCGCGCCGACCGCGGGCGGCCCGTGCCGGAACTTGATCGTGGGCAATGCGGGCGCGGATTTGAAGGCGGCATCGCCAGCCGGTGCGATGCTGCGTTTGATCAAGGAAAGCGGCGTGGGCGTGGTGCTGATCGGCATGACGACGATCGACGCGATGGAGCCGATCGGAAAACTCGACGTCGGGATGAAGGAGCATTTCCTGAAGAGCAAGGACGCGCGGTTCACGCCGGCGTGGATCTGGGGCCTAAGCGACATGCGGGCGCTCACCGCGGCGATCGCGGAGAAGGAGGTTTTTCAGCCGGTCAAAGTGCTCGCGACTGGTGGCTCGAAGCGCGGCGTGGCCACCGCGGCGGCGGGCATTGCGGATGACCGGTTCACGGCGATCATGCCAGTCGTCGCGCCGATCATCGATCCGCCCGGCGGGCCTTATGTGGAAGGCCTGAAGCCTGCGGAAATCACCGCGGCCAACGAGCAGTTCCTCGCGGATCTCGCGGCGGGCAAGATCGCAAACGCGCCCGCGACGGCGGTGGAGCCGCTGGTTTCGCGGGACAAAATTCGCGCGGCGGAGCGCATCACCGTCGAGGAGGCCCGCGGCGCCGGATGGAGCGACGCTGAAATGAAGGCCGCGAGCACCCTCGCCTGGGAGGTTTGCCGCACGACCAAATATCTGCCCGCACTGAAAAAGCGTGGCGTGGAGATCTTCTACAACCAAGGCTCCAACGACAATGTGAGCCCCGGTTTGCGAGAACTCGGCCAGCGCTTTCCCGACCTGCCGATCTACGTCGTGCCGGGCGGACAGCACGGCGGGGCAAAGACCGCGGGATTTCTGAAACAGGTCGGCTCGCTGCCCGAGGTGGACGAAAATCTGTTTGCCTTTGCGCATCATCATTTCTTCAACGCTCGACCGATGGTGGCGCCGCCGAAGGTGACTCAGCAGTGGGACAGGGCCACGCACCGCATGCGCGTCACCGTCACCTTTCCCGACAAAGCCGAACCGCAGAAAAACGACGTGTGGTGGTCGGTGAATCGTCACGCGGACTACACTTTCGCGATGGAATACGACACGTGGGAATCCGCGCCGCTGCGGCAGGCCGGCCCGGCCACGTTCACTGGCGAGGTGATTCTCCCGAGCAAACCTAAAACGCTCGACCTCGTAACCGTGCATCAGCACACGGCCAACGGATCGACGCTCACCTTTTCCAGCCCGCTGCTGCGCCCGGAAATCCCGTGACGATCGAGGATCTGCCCATCACTTCCACGGTTCGGCTTCGAATGCACTGGCTGATCCCTTTCCTCGCCTGCTTGCTTCTGGCGCCGATCACTGGCTGGGCCGGGCCGCTCGAGGCGGGCGTCGCCCGGATGGAGATCACCGATCGCAGCGCGGGACCGGTCAACGATCCGTCGTTTGTGAAGGCGCTCGTGCTCAAGAACGGCAGCACCGTGGCGGTGATCGTGACGATCGATGTCGTGGCCATCGGGGAGATCGGGCGGATCGGAAATGGCTTTCTCGCGGCGGTGCGTGCGCAGCTTCAGCAAGAGCTCGGGATTCCACCCGCCAACGTCCTGATCACGGCCAGCCATTGTCATAGCGTGGTGCGCGCGGACACGGAGGCGCTGACCGTCCAGGCGGTGAAGCAGGCGTGGAAAGCGATGGTGCCGGTGAAGGTCGGCGCGGGCACCGGACACGAAGATCGCATCAGCGAAAATCGCCGGTTGAAAATGAAGGACGGCAGCGAGGTGGACATGCGGCGCGCCTACTCGATGCCGCGGGATGAAGACGTGGCGAGCGTCGGACCGATCGATCCGCAAATCGCGCTGCTGCGGCTGGATCGCGAGGATGGCCGCCCGCTCGCGGTGCTCTACCAATTCGCGTGTCACCCGATCATGAACCCGCCAAGCAAGGGGAACTCGGCGGACTTTCCGGGCTTCGCTTCGAAGGTGATCGAGGAAAATTTGGGTGCGGGGGCGATCGCGCTGTTTGTCCAAGGCTGCTGCGGCGATATCAACCCCGTGCGTTACAAGGAGGTGAGTCGTCCGGCGGATGCGGAGCCGCTGGGAAATCTGCTCGGGCTCAGCGTCCTGCGGGCGCTGAGGGGGATCGAGACCAAGGCCGCCGGTGAGTTGAAGATTCACAACGAAGTCATCGCGTTGCCGCGTGGCATCGATCTCGAGCGCCGCATCGCCGCGGTCCAGGCGCAGCAGGCCAAACTGCTCGGATCGCTCAAACCGACGAACATCAACTTCAAGACCTTCCTGCCGCTGCTGCTGCAACAGAAGCTCTCGCCCGACTTTCCGTCGCATTACGCGCAGAGTTACCTGCACGACAGCGCGCTCGATCGAAAGGCGCTGTCTCAGCTCGATGCCGACAATCGCGCGAGCGTGGAAGCGTACCTGCAGAACCTCCAGATCATGGAGCAGCTCACGCGGCTGAATACGAATCTCGCCCTGCTCAAGAAGCACCTCGCGCAAAATGTGGCCGCCGGAAAACCGACGCTCGATGTGGAAGTCGCCGGCCTGCGGGTCGGAGATTTCAAACTCGTGACCTTCCCCGGTGAACTGACCGTGCAAGTCGGGCTCAATATCAAGAAGGCCGCGAACGATCCGCACGCCTTCGTCGCCGGCTACACGAACGGCTATATCTATTACACACCGACCGCCGAACAGCGCGGCAACAGTGGCTACGCTCAGGAAGATTGCGACTCGCTCGTGGCGCCCGAGTGGCAGAAGATCTTCGAGGCGAAAGCGGTGGAGGTCTTGAAGGGATTGTGAGCGCGCCGCCCTTGCGCCTTAAATAGCCCGCACCAATCATGAGCATCTGCCTCTGTCTCCGCCGCTTTGTCGTCGCGTTTGCCCTCTGCCTCGTCCTCGCTCCCTGGGCAGGCGCACGCGAGCCGCACTTCGAGGTCGCGGTGCAGCAGGATGTGATGGTGCCGATGCGTGGTGGCGTGAAACTCGCAACCGACGTTTATCTCCCAGCGCGAGGTGGGCAGCCGCTCGCGGAACGACGGCCAGTCATCCTCACGCGCCTGCCTTACGGTAAGGCCAGCGCGAAAAGCTTCGGCGAATACTACGCGGCGCGCGGATACGCTTTTGTGGCGCAGGACACGCGCGGGCGTTTCGGCTCGGAGGGCGTCTGGCGCTTCCTGACTGATGACGGCAAGGACGGCTGGGACTGCGCGGCGTGGATCGGCGCGCAGCCTTGGTCGAATGGGAAAATCGGCATGCTCGGCACGTCTTACGTCGGCGGCACGCAACACGCCATGGCCCTCGAAAAGGTGCCGCAGCTCACCACGGTCATCCCCGTCGATGCGGCGTCGAACATGGGCCGGCAAAGCATGCGCAACGCGGGCGCGTTTGAGCTGCGCTTTTGGAACTGGATCATGCTCAACGCCGGTCGCGGCAGCCGCGCGGGGCGCGACCCGGCCAAGGCCGCACTGTTCAAGGAGATGGCGGACGCGCGTTTCGACTACCTCCCGCTCCTGCCGCTGCGCGTGGGCACTACGCCGCTGAAGCTCGCGCCGGAGTACGAGGAGTGGCTGACCCAGGCGATGAGCCACGGCGCAGACGACGCCTTCTGGTCGCAAAACAACATCCTCGCTGATCCCACCCGCTACAAAGACATCCCGGTCTATCTCGTCGGCGGCTGGTACGACTCGTGGGCGGGCAATACGACCGCGAATTTCCGCGCGTTGAGCAGCACTTTGCAGAGCCCGGTCTACCTCATCATGGGCCCATGGATTCATGGCATGCAGGGCAAGTCGGCGCACGGGCAGGTGGACTTCGGCCAGGACGCGGCGATTGCCGACGAACGCGCGTGGCGGCTGGAGTGGTTCGATCACTGGCTATTGGGCAAGGAAAACTCGGTCGGGAAGACCGCGCCGTTTGCCACGCGCGTGCGCATCTTTGTCATGGGCACCGGTGATGGCGGGAAGACCGCGGAAGGCTTGCTCCGGCACGGCGGCGCGTGGCGCGATGAGCACGAGTGGCCGCTCGCGCGGGCCCGCCTCACTCCTTATTATCTCCAGCCCGGCGGGCGCTTGGAAACAGATAGACTGACCACGGAGAGCATGAACACGCGCTTCGATTTCGATCCGCGCGATCCGGTGCCCACGCTCGGCGGCAATATCTCCTCCGGGGACGGCATCATGCAGCAGGGCGCGTGGGATCAGCGCGGCGGGGCGAAATTCTGGAACTGGCCGAAGCCGATCCCGCTCTCTGCGCGGCACGACGTGGTCGTCTTCCAGACCGCACCGCTCGTGGAGGACATCGAGGTCACCGGCGAAATCGAGGTGAAGCTCTGGGCGTCGTCGTCCGCGGTGGATACCGACTTCACCGCGAAACTCGTGGACGTGTACCCGCCGAGCGCGGAGTGGCCGGGCGGCTTCGACCTCAACCTGACCGACGGCATCGTGCGCGCGCGTTTCCGCGATTCCCTCAAGCACGAAAAGCTGATGGAACCCGGTGAGGTCTATCCCTTCACGATCAAGCTTTACCCGACCTCGAACGTCTTCAAAAAGGGTCACCGCATCCGGGTGGACATCTCGAGCAGCAACTTCCCGCGCTTCGACGTGAACCCAAATACCGGCGAACCGCTCAACGCCCATCGCCGCTTCGTAATCGCCACGAATACCCTGCGGCACGACTCGGAACATCCCTCGCACATCATGCTGCCGATCATTCCGGCCAGCGGAACTTCCGACGATTCCCATGCGCAATAATTTCCTCCCGTCGCCGGTAAGAATTGCGCCTGGCCGACAATACCCCGTGAACCCCTGACCAGCGCACCCTTGCTCATGACATCGAGAACCCCCGCCTTTTTCCGAGTGGTCCTGCTCGCTTGGGCGGCGGGTGGTGTGCTCGCTGCCGCGCCGCCTTCGGCGGAGCAGACGGAATTTTTTGAAAAGCAGGTTCGGCCGGTGCTCGTCGAGCGCTGTTACGAATGCCACAGCGCGGAGAAGAAGACGAAGGGCGGGCTCGCGCTCGATACGCGCGAAGCCACATTGAAGGGCGGCGACACCGGCCCGGCGCTGGTCGCGGGCGATCCTGAAAAGAGTTTGCTCATCGAGGCGGTTCGTTACGCGAATCACGACTTGCAGATGCCGCCGAAGAAGCGGTTGTCGGAGGGGGAGGTGAAGGTTTTGGAGGCGTGGGTGAAGATGGGCGCGCCCGATCCGCGCGAAGCGGCGCCCGCGGTGAAGGTGGCGAAGACCATCGATATCGAAGCCGGGCGCAGGCATTGGAGCTTCACGCCGCTCGCCCGAGTGGAGCCGCCGAGCGTCCCTCCGCTCGCCTCGCCGATCGATGGATTCATTCTCGCGAAGCTGGCGGAGAAAGGGCTGAAGCCAGCGCAAGCCGCTGAAAAACGCACGCTGCTACGCCGCGCCACCTTCGATCTCATCGGCCTGCCGCCGACGACGCAGGACGTTGACGCGTTTCTTGCCGACACTGCTCCCGACGCTTTCGACCGCGTGATTGAGCGGCTCCTCGCTTCGCCACACTACGGCGAACGCTGGGGCCGGCACTGGCTCGACGTGGCGCGCTATGCTGACTCCAACGGCATGGATGAAAACATCGCCTTCGGCAACGCGTGGCGTTACCGCGATTATGTGGTGCGGGCGTTCAACGAGGACAAGCCGTTTGACCAATTCCTGATCGAGCAGATCGCGGGCGATCTTTTGCCGCCAAGCGAGGCAGCCATTTCCGCCACTGGTTTCCTCGCGCTCGGCGCACGCGTGCTGGCGGAACCTGATGTGCAGAAGCTCGAGATGGACATCATCGACGAGCAGATCGACACGATCGGCAAGGCCTTCCTGGGCATGACGCTGGGCTGCGTGCGCTGCCACGATCACAAGTTCGATCCGATCTCTCAGGAGGACTATTACGCGATCGCGGCCATCTTCCGCAGCACGCGCAGCCTCGCGACGGAGAAGATGGGCGCGATCAAGTTTTGGTATGAGCATTCCCTCGCCACGCCCGAGCAACTCGCGGAGAAAAAGAAGTTCGACGAGGCGTTGAAGGCGAAGAAAGCCGAAGTGGCGAAGTTCGTTGGACAGGCGCGGACGGCGGTGAAAGCTGAGGTGCAAAAACGCGCGGCGGACTACCTCGCAGCGGCGGCGCTCCTGCCGGCAAAGGCCACGCTCGCCGATGCCCAAGCCGCGGCGAAAGCGGACACGCTGGACGCGGACATCGTGTTCATCTGCCGGCAGTATTTGGAACGGAGCACCGAGCACCCAGTCTTTGCGACGTGGCGCGAGTTGGCGGCCAAGCGGGATGCCAAGGGCATCCGCCAACACTACGCGCCGATCTTCGCCGAGGCACTCACCGCGAAAAAGGGTCCCGCTTACGATGCGCTCGTCGAGGCCAAGGGGTTCCTCGCGCTGCCAGCGAAAGACGCCGATGTGCTCGACGCCGAGACGCTGGTGAAGATCGCCGCGATGAACGGGGAGGTGACGAAGTTCGAAGCAACCGGCCCCGATCTGCCGGCCCTCATGAGCGTGGCGGAAGCGAACACCGTGAAAACGCTGCCGGTGCATATCCGCGGCAGCTACCTGACGCTCGGCAAACCCGTGGAGCGCGGCTTTCCCGAAGTGATGCGGACGAGTTTCACCAAACCGATCCTGCCGGCCAAACGCAGCGGCCGGCTGGAACTCGCGCGCTGGATGGCGAGCAGTGAACATCCGCTGACCGCACGCGTGATCGTGAACCGCGTGTGGGGCTGGCACTTCGGCCAGGGGCTCGTGAGCAGCACGGATAACTTTGGCATTCTCGGCGGCAAACCTTCGCATCCCGAACTGCTCGACTGGCTGGCGCGGACCTTCATCGAGGACGGCTGGTCGATCAAAGATCTGCACCGGCTGATCATGAAATCGGCGACTTATCAGCAGGCGAGCAGCGTGAGCTTTGCCACTGCTGACCTGGCCGATCCGCGGCTCGTCGATCCGGAAAATCGGCTGCTCTGGCGAGCGAATATCCAGCGCCTCGAAGCGGAGCAGATTCGCGATGCGATGCTCTTTGTCAGCGGCTGGCTCGACACCACGATCGGCGGCAAGACGATCCCGCTGCGCAACCGGGAGTTCGTCTTCAACCACACCAGCAAGGACGCGACGACTTACGAAAGTCCGCGCCGCGCGCTCTACCTCCCGATCATCCGCAACCATCTCTACGACATGCTCGAGCAGTTCGATTACCCGGACCCGACCATGCCGACGGGTAGTCGGAACAGCACGGTCATCGCCCCGCAGGCGCTGATCATGATGAACGCGCCGGTGGTCATGGAAAGCGGCGCGCGGCTCGCGAAACGGCTCGCCGCTTTACCGGACGACGAACAGCGCGTGCAGCAACTCTACGCCGCGCTATACGGGCGCCCGCCGCTTGATCACGAGAAGGCGGATACGCTCGCTCTGATCCGCGACTTCAGCGCCGCGGACAAACCCGAGCGCGCGTGGGCGCTGCTCTGCCAGACGCTCTTCGCCGCAAACGAGTTCATTTACCTGAGGTAATCGCCATGCATCCGCAACCCATCCAGCCGATCACCCGCCGCACGATGCTGCAGCGCAGCGCCGCGGGCTTTGGCTACCTCGCGCTGCAAGCAATGCTCGGTCGTGAGCATGCGCAGGCCGCGGTAGTGAATCCGATGGCGCCGAAGCCGCCGCACTTTCCTGCGCGAGCGAAACGCATCGTCTTCCTTTTCATGAAAGGCGGGCCGAGCCATGTGGACACCTTTGACCCGAAGCCGCTGCTCCAGCGCGACGATGGGAAGCCTTATCCGTTCAAACAGCCGCGCGTGCAATTTGCCGAAACGGGCAAGCTCCTGAAGTCGCCGTGGAGCTTCAAACAATACGGCCAAAGCGGGCTGCCGGTGAGCGAACTCTTCCCGCACGTCGCGCAGCATGTGGACGACCTGTGCATCCTGCGCTCGGTGCATGGCACCAATCCCGCGCACGGCGGCGCGCTGCTCAAACTGCACACCGGCAGCGACACGCAGGTGCGGCCGAGCATGGGCTCGTGGGTGCTCTACGGGCTCGGCACGGAAAACGAAAACCTGCCCGGCTTCATCACCATCTGCCCGACACTCGCACACGGCGGCGTGAACAATTGGGGCGCGGCCTTCCTGCCCGCCTACTGTCAGGGCACGCCGATCGGCAACGCCAGCATCCCGTCGGACAAGGCGCTCGTGCGCCATATCCGCAATGAGCTGAACGGCAGCGCGGTGCAGCGGAAGCAGCTCGATTTCCTCGCGAAGATGAATCGCGAACATCTCGAACTCTCCGGCGCCGATCTCGCGCTGGAAGGGCGCATCAATTCCTTCGAACTCGCCTACCGGATGCAGAGCACGATGCCCGAAGCGCAGGATGTGGGCAGCGAAAGCGAGGCGACGAAGAAGCTCTACGGCATGGATCAACCGGTGACGGAAAACTTCGGTCGCCAGTGCCTGATGGCGCGGCGTTTTTTGGAACGCGGCGTGCGGTTCGTGCAAGTCAGCCACAGCGATGGCGAGGTGCAGTGGGATCAGCATGGCAACCTTTTCAAAGGCCACTCCAAGAACGCCGCGGAAGTGGACAAACCGATCGCCGGTTTCCTCCAGGACCTGAAAGCGCGCGGCTTGCTCGACGATACGCTGGTCCTGTGGGGCGGCGAATTCGGCCGCACTCCGACTGCGCAGGGCGGCGACGGGCGCGATCACAATCCGCACGGCTTCACCATGTGGATGGCCGGCGCCGGCGTGAAGCCGGGCATCGCCTATGGGGCGACCGACGACTACGGATACTTCGCGCAGGACGACAAAATCCACATCCACGATCTGCACGCCACGATGCTGCACCTGCTCGGTCTCGATCACGAAAAACTCACGCACCGCTATGCGGGCCGGGATTTCCGGCTCACGGATGTGGAAGGCCACGTCGTGAAGGAAATCATGGCTTAGACCCAACATCCCCTCGAACTATCAACCAGATCGACCTCACCCATCGTTGCGCCGTCATCACCGGCGGTGCCCGCGGAATCGGACTCGCCATCGCCACCCGACTGCTAAATTCCGGAGCCAGCGTTTCGCTTTGGGACGTGGACGCGGCGGCCCTTGCGCAAGCGGCGGGAGAGCTTGGATCGCTCGGCACGGTGCATACCGCGGTGGTGGATGTGACGAGTGCGGAATCCGCGGAGGCCGGTGCAGCGGCGTCGGCGCAGGCGCTCGGGAAGCTGGATATTCTGGTCAACAACGCGGGCATCGCCGGGAGCAACGCGAAGACCTGGGAGACCGATCCGCGGGAGTGGCGGCGCGTGCTCGACATCAATCTCACCGGCCCCTTCCACTGCTGCCGCGCCGTGATCCCGCATCTGCTGCGCAACGGCTACGGGCGCATCGTCAACATCGCCTCGATCGCCGGCAAGGAGGGCAACCCGAACGCCGCGCATTACAGCGCCTCAAAGGCCGGCGTCATCGCGCTGACTAAATCGCTCGGCAAGGAACTCGCCACGAGCAACGTCGTCGTGAATTGCGTAACGCCCGCGGTCATCGCGACCGACATCCTCAAGCAAATGTCGCAAACGCACATCGACTACATGCTTTCGAAAATCCCGATGGGCCGCCTCGGTCAACCGGCGGAAGTGGCGGCGCTGGTCGCGTGGCTGTGCTCGGAAGACTGTTCCTTTACCACCGGCGCCGTGTTCGACCTCTCGGGCGGGCGCGCCACTTACTAGACAGGATCTTTGCTTGGACCGCGCCGCGATCGTCTCCCGCCCCGCCTCCTGGAAATGGTGGATCACCGGCCTGCTCCTGCTCGCCACGACGATCAACTACATGGATCGCGTCACGCTTGCGAGCGCCTCAGTGCGCGTCACGCGGGAGCTGAACTTGAGCGATGCGCAGTATGGGAATCTCGAGCTCGCTTTCGGCTGGGCCTTTGCCGTGGGTTCGCTCGTCTTTGGTTTTCTCGCGGATCGGTTCCGCGTTTATTGGCTCTATCCGGCGGTGCTCGGCGCGTGGTCGTTCATGGGCATGGCGACCGGCTGGAGTCAGGGCTTCACGGAGTTGATCGTGTGCCGCACGCTGCTGGGATTTTTTGAAGCGGGGCACTGGCCTTGCGCGCTGAAGACCACCTTCGCGCTGCTCAGCGAAAAGGACCGCACCATGGGCAATAGCGTGCTGCAAAGCGGCGCTTCCATCGGCGCGATCATCACGCCGCAGATCATGAAGCTGATGATCACGGACCAGCCGGGATCGTGGCGCACGACCTTCATCGTCGTGGGTGCCGTGGGATTTGTATGGGTCGCGATGTGGTTCATCTTCCTGCGCCCGCGCGATCTGGATCATACGCCGGTGACGACTGCAAAGGAAGACGCGCTCGGCCTCGGGGTGATCGTGCGCAGTGGAAAATTTTGGGCGGTCGCGCTGCTCATCGTCGGCGCACAAGCGGTCTGGCACGTCTATCGCGTGTGGCTGATGAAGTTCCTGCAAACCGGCCGCGGCTACGCAGAGAAGGCGGCGCTGGACTTCAATTCGTTCTACTTCATCGCCACCGATGTCGGCTGTATCGCCGCTGGCGTCATCTCGCTCTGGCTGGTGCGGCGGTGGGCGCTCTCGCCGCACGATGCCCGGCGCCGCGTTTATGCGAGCGCGTGTTTGCTGACTTCGTTGAGCGTTTTTATTCCGTGGCTGGGGAAAGGCTGGCCGCTCCTCGCGATCCTGCTGCTCATTGGCGCCGGCGCGCTGGCTTTGTTTCCCTGCTATTACAGCTTCGTGCAGGAACTCTCGCCGCATCACGTCGGCCGTCTCACCGGTCTGCTGAGTCTGTGGGTCTGGGCGGTGACTTCGCCGATGCACAGTTTTTTCGGCCTGCTCGCCGACCGCAGCAAAAGCTACGATGCCGGTCTGGTGATCGCGGGACTGGCGCCGTGGATCGGCGTCTTTGCGATGAAGTTCCTCTGGCGGCGCGACGATGCACTCGCCGCACCGGCCAAAACTTCGCCGGTCTGATATTCACCCTCAATCCCCAGAAATGAACACGCCCTCGCTCGCCCGCCGTTGCTCCCTCTGCGCTGTCGCCGCCCTGCTCGCGGCGGCGTTGTGCCCCGCTCGCGCTGAATTCAAGGCGGGAGCCGTCGCCGTGGACATCACGCCGCCGAAGCTGCCGGTGATCGTGAACGGCAGCATGTTCAGCCGGTCGGTGGACAAGGTGAAAACGCGCATCCATGCCCGCGCCGTCGCGTTCGCCGATGGTCAGGAGCAACTCGTCATCGTGGTCGTGGATAGCTGCATGATGACCCGGCCTTTGCTCGATGAGGCCAAGGCGCTGGCCGAGAAACGCACGGGCATTCCCACGAACCGGATGCTCATCTCCGCCACGCACGCGCACAGCGCGCCGGCCTCGATGGGCTGCCTCGGCACCGACCCCGACCCGGCCTACGTGCCCTTCTTGCGCGACAAATTGGTGGAAGCCATCGCCGCCGCCCAGGCCGCACTGGAACCCGCGCGCGTCGGATTCGCGAAAGGGGACGCGGCGGATTTCACGGCGGTGCGCCAGTGGATTCGGCGCCCGGATCGCATCGCCGAGGATCCATTTGGAAACCTGACCGTGCGCGCAAATATGCACGCCGGGCGGAATTTGGATGACGTCACCGGCGAAGCGGGCCCGGAAGATCCCGAACTGTCGCTCATCTCGATCCAATCGCGCGATGGCCGCCCGCTGGCGGTGCTCGGGAATTTCTCGATGCACTACTTTGGCGATCAGGACATCAGCGCGGATTACTTCGGTCTCTTCGCCGAAGGGCTGAAGCAGCGCCTCGCTCCCGAGTCGAAATTCGTCGGCATCATGTCCCACGGCTGCAGCGGCGACATTTACCGCGTGGATTACAAAGTGCCGGAGAAGGATCGCCCCAAGCCGACGATTGAGGAATACACGAACGGCCTGCTCGACATCGCGATGGCGGCTTACCAAGGCATCCGCTATCGCGACGACGTGGACCTCGCGATGACCGAGCGGCGCATGACGCTCAACTACCGCGTGCCCGACAAGCAGCGCCTCGAATGGGCGCAACGCGTCGTCACGGAAATGGGCGACCGGCTCGCGAAGACGCCGACGGAAGTTTACGCGCGCGAGCAGATCATCCTGCACGAGCGACAGAAGACCGAGATCGTCGTGCAGGCGCTGCGCCTCGGCGACATCGGCATCGCCACCACGCCATGCGAGACTTACGCGATCACTGGCTTGAAGATCAAAGCCGCCAGCCCGCTGCCGCACAACATGGTGATCGAACTCGCGAACGGCGGTGACGGGTACATCCCGCCGCC
>JBBQYR010000101.1:0-15971 GCA_038208565.1 Chthoniobacterales bacterium | reverse complement strand
GGCAAACTTTGGTGCAGGGTGTTCGTGATCGGGTTGCCCGCGACGCGCGCGACCCACGGGTCATCGAGCATCATCCGCAACGCGACCCAGCCGAGCACGCCGCCGCCCAGCCAGATGATCAGCGGATAACGGTTCATTAATTTCGCCAGCAACCCGCTCCCCCACACGACCAGCGGCAGCGACAGGAGCAGCCCGAAAATCACCAGCACCATATCGCCGTGCGCCGCGCCGGAGATGGCCATCACGTTGTCGAAGCTCATGACCACGTCGGCGAGGATGATGATACCGATCGCCTCTCGCAGGGATGCGCCTAGGCGAACGTTTTCCTCCTCACCGGGCGCGTGGGCTACGAGCTTGTAGGCGATCCAGACCAGCGCGAGCCCGCCGATCAAGCGCAGCAAAGGAATGGCGAGGAGCCAGGTCACGACGGCGATAAAGAACAGCCGCAGAACGACCGCCCCGAGCGTGCCGTAAACGCGTCCCCAGAACTGCTGCTTCGCCGGCAACGAGTGGACGGCCAGCGCAATGACGAGGGCGTTGTCGCCCGCGAGGACGATGTCCAGCAGGACGATGGAAATCCATTTGCCCCAGAACTGCGGATCGCTCAAAAAGTCCATGAAGAACCGGAGGAGGAGATGGGTCGAGACATGCGGGCGCTCTCTCTAAAGCTGAATGCCGGGAGCGGCAACCTTTTCACCGCGGAGTTTGCGGCCCGCTTGCCCGGCGATCACTGCGGCTTGGCCGCACCCCGATCCTGGGCGCCTTCCGGCCAGCGCGCGAGGCTTTCCTCATGGAAATGCCGGGCCGGGCGCAGCCTCCGGATCAAGCCGTAACGAGGACTGAAAAGGTAGGCGAGGGAGAAGATGAAGCCGAGGACGAGGACGATGCAGGCGCCGGAAGGCAGGCCGAAATAGTAGGAAAGCAGCAGGCCCGCGCAGGAGCCGAACATGCCGATGCCTCCGCCGCCCCAAAGCATCGCCGCATAGGAATCGGAAAGTAGATAGACCGTCGCCGCTGGTGCAATGAGCAGGCCGAGGAGCATGATCACGCCGATCGCCTGGACGGAGGCGATCATCGTCAGCACGAGCGCGGCCATGAGTAGGAGATTGAGGAAATTCACCCGCACGCCCTGGCTCATCGCCACCGTGGGATCGAAGAGCGTGAGCAGCAGCGGGCGCTGCAGGGCGGTGAGTAAGGGAATGACGACCAGCGCGATGCCCCAGATCAGCCAGAGGTCGGTATCGGATAGGCCGAGGATATTGCCGAACGTGTAATGCATCAGCGAGACGCGCACTTTCACGAAACTGATCAGCACCACGCCGACCGAGAACGCGACCGTGTAGAGCAGACCGAGCGCGGTGTCTTCCTTCAGTCGCGAGCTGCGGGCGAGCAATTGCGCCCCGATCGCGACGATGAGCGCCGCGACCAGCGCGCCGAAAAACATGCCCATCGGCGCGAGCCCGAACAGGATAAAGCCCACGGCCAAACCAGGCAGGAGCGAATGCGAAAGGGAGTCGGCCATGAGCGCCAGCCGGCGCAGCACGACGAAGGCGCCGAGGAAGCCATTGGTGAAACCGATGAGCGCGCCGCCGACAAAAACGCGGCGCATGAATTCGTGCTGAAAAGGTTCGGTGAGCCAGTCCATGGAGGTCAGTGGTGGTGGTGCTCACCTTCATGCGCATGGTGATGCCCGTGGGCCTGCGCGTGGTGCGGCGGACCGGCAAAGGTCGGAGTCTGAAAGGCCGTCTGGATGTGATGCTCGGTGAAGGATTCAGCCAGCGGGCCGGCGGCGATGAGTTCGCCATTCAGCAGGATCGCGTGATCGAAAATCTCCGGAACGCTCGGCAGGTCGTGATGCGAAGCGATGATCAGCTTGCCGAGATCGCGCAACTGCCGGAGCAGCGTCTTGAGATTTTCCTGCGTCGGGCGGTCGAGGCCGGTGAAGGGTTCATCGAGCAGGAAAACGTGCGCCTGCTGGGCGAGCGCTCGGGCGAGGAAAGCGCGCTGCTGCTGCCCGCCGGAAAGCGCGCTGATCTGCCGATCCTCCAGCGGCCTCAGTTGCATCGCCTCGATCGCTTCATCGACGGCTTGCGCATCCTCTTTGCGAAAGGATCGCCACCATCCGAGCCGGAGATAACGTCCCATCTCCACGAGCCCGCGCACGGTCGTCGGGAAATCCCAATCGACCTGCTCGCGCTGCGGCAAATAGGCGAAGTCCTTCGTCGCGCCGGCAATCTCCTCGTGATGAAAAGTGATCCGGCCCGTCTCGCGCGGCAGCAGACCGGCGAGCGCTTTGAGCAGCGTCGATTTACCGGCGCCGTTCGGGCCGAGCAGCGCGACGCACTGCCCGCACTGCACTTCAAACGCGATGTGGTGCAGCGCCGGGATGCGATGGTAGCTCACGGTCAGGTCGCAGACGGAAAGCTGATGCGCAGCCAGCGGATCGAGGGAAGGCGCAAGGCGGTTCATGGAAATGTGAGCACCTCTTCGGTGGTCCCCTGCCCCCACACACTTTTCTCGTGCGTGTCGCCCGCCGGATCAGTCAGCCGCACCCGCGCCGCGGCGAGCGCCGCACCTTCCGGCCACTCGATCTTCACGATCAAGTCCACGCCCTTCTCCGGGAACGGAATCGTCACCTCGCGCTCCATCTCGGCCTGCGGAGTCGGCTCACTCCAGAGGTCCTTTTCCAGATGCCGGATGACAAAACTCTTCGGCACGGCCGTGAATGTCAGTTGCAAGCCGATGGCCTTGGCTTCAGTCGCCGGCACGCTGGAAACCGGTGTGGCGACCGCTTCGGTCGAACTCGTGAGACGCCACAACGGCCAGCCGAGCATCGCGATCACGATGAAGGCCAGCAGGGCGCGGATGAGGGGCGAGCCGCGCACGCTATTTCAGCGCACTGACGATGGCGTTGACGTTGCTTTTGTACATCCCCTCGTAGGTCCCGGCGGCGCCTTCGCCCAAGCCATCGGCATACAATTCCCGGCCGACCTTTGCGGCGGTTTCCCGCGTGATTTCTTTCAGCACTTTGGGGTTCTGAATGCTCTCGGGGAAGATCGCCTTCACGCCCTGCGATTTGATGATCGCGATGATCTCCGCCACTTTTTTCGACGATGGCTGGTCGGCGCTGGAGAGTCCTTCGATCGCGTAAATCGTAAAGCCGTTCTCCTTGGCGAAATATTGAAACGCGTCGTGCGAGGTGACGAGTTTGCGCTGATCGCGCGGCAGTTTTGCGATCTCCGTCTTTACCCATTTCTGAAGCGCATCGAGTTTGCCCGCATACGCCGCGGCATTGGCCGCAAAGGTTTTCTGGTCCGCCGGACTGATTTTCGCGAGTTCGTCGCGGACGATTTTCACCGCCTTCTGGGTGTTGGCGATGCTGTGCCACCAGTGCGGGTCTTCGACCAGATCGCCGTGTTTGTGGCCGTCCTTCGGGCCGTGATCGTGACCGTGGTCATCCTTCATTTTCAGCGAAGGGAATTTGTCGCCCACCTCGAGCAGCGTGCCTTTGGTCCCGGTCGCCTGCTTGAGTTTGCCGACGTAGCCTTCCAAATGTTTGGCCGAGACAAGAATGAGTTGGGCGTCGCCGACGGTTTTCAGGTCGGACGGCTTGGGTTCGAACTCGTGCGGGTCCATATCGGGACGCACGTGGCCGGTGACCTCCACGCGGTCCCCGCCGACCTGCTGCGCGATCTCCGTGAGGACGGTGGAGAAGCTGGAAACGCGGATCTTGTCGGCAGCCTGAGCCGACGGCGACAGGAGTAGCGCGACAAGGGAGAAGGCGAAAATTTTCATGAGGGCGAAGCTAGGACGGGTCGCCTGCTTTGCAAGATGATTGCACATGACGCCTTGGAAATGTCGCCACACCTCGCCCTTACGATTGCCCTTTTGCCCATGGGTCACTAGAAAGCCGCCTATGCGTTTTCTCCTCCTCCTGTTCGTGCTGACCGTCACCGCTCAAGCGCAATTGAAGTGGGACAAGCCCGTGCAGAAATTCGATCGCTCGCCCGAGGATCGCGAAATCGAAGCGCGCTACCCTTTCCGCAACGCGGGCCCGACGACGATCACGATCAAGTCGCTGCGTTCCTCCTGCGGCTGCACCACCGCGAAGCTGGAGAAGAAAGTTTATGCCTCTGGTGAATCCGGGGAAGTCACTTTGAATTTCCGCTTCGGCGATCGCAAGGGCCTCTACCGCAAGGGCGTGACGGTGAATACGGACGAGAAGACTGGCGAGCCGACCATTCTGAATCTCGTCGTCCACATCCACGACCCGATGACCATCACGCCCGCGCTCGTCTGGTGGCGGCGCGGTGAAGCCACGGAAGCGAAGTCCGTGGCGATCGACGCCGAGGCCGGCGAAAGCGTGCGCGTGACGGGCGTCAGCTCGAGCAATCCGCGCTTCACGGCTTCACTCCTGACCGGACAGTCCGGGCAGAAATATTCGATCGCGATCACGCCGACGGATACCGCGCAGAAAGACACCGCGGAGATCAAGGTGCAGACGGATTACCCGAGCGACGCGCCCCGCGCTTACACCATCCACGCGCGCATCAAGTGATCCGCACCTTTGCGCGCCAGGCGGCGCTCCTTCTCGCCCTCGCTCTGCTCCCGGCCATCGTTTCCGGGGTCGTGCAATTGCGCTGGAATGCCGCCGAGCCGCTGGCGCCGGGTGAAGTGAAAGCCGCCACGGTGCGCGAGTGGGGAGCGAAGGTGCAGTGGGTCGATGCGCGGCCGCGGGATAAATTTGCCACGGGTCACATCGAAGGCGCGCTGCTGCTCAATGAGGACGAGTGGACCAAGTTGGTGCCCGCGTTCCTCGACGCGTGGGATCCGGATCATCCGATCGTCGTTTACTGCGACGGGGGCAACTGCGAGGCCAGCCACCGCGTGGCCCAGCGCATTCGCGAGGAGCTGAAAATAGGAGATGTGCATGTGCTGAAAGGAGGTCTTCCCACATGGTCGGCAAAGTAATCCTGCTCGCCATGCGCGTGGCGCTCGCCTGGACCTTCCTGCACGCTGGCGTGCTGAAAATCTGGGACTTCGCCCACGCGCGACCAGCCACGCCGGACTTCGTCGTCGCCATTCAGCAATACCGCATCCTGCCTTCGCCCGACCTCGCGGTACTCCTCGCGGTTTATCTCCCGTGGGTGGAAATTTTCGCCGCCCTCGGCCTGCTCCTGCGGCCCGTGCGCCTCGGTGCAGCGACGATCATTTCCGCGCTCATGACGATCTTCATCATCGCGCTGTCGAGCGCGTGGATGCGCGGGCTGCGGATCGAGTGCGGCTGCTTCGGCCGGGACGGCGCGCCGACCGATTACCTCGCCCTGCTCCTCCGCGATCTCTGCCTCCTCGCCGCAGTCGTCATCCTGCTCGTCCGGGATTGGCACGCACGCCAGCCCAAGGACCGCATGATGTTCGGCGACAGCGGAAGATTTACTCTTCCTTAACAACAAAGAGCCCCACGGCTCATATTCTCTTTACGGTCCGCGGTCATGTTCTGGGCAGAAGGTCGGCGAATCCCCGCCGCTTTCGCATCCCGCACAGAACATGAAAACCACGCTGCTCCTCCGCCTCTCCCTCACCACGCTGCTCACAGTCAGCGTGGTCATCGCGCAAGACCCGCCGCTCGAACCCAAGCCCGACGCGGCCCACAACGAAGGCAAGGCGCCGTCCCGGCGCGGGCGCCACCGCTCCACTGGGCCGCAGCCGCGCCCGGCGGGCAAACTGGGCGATCCCCTCCCCGACCTGACCCGCGAGCAGCTCAATGCTTTCGCGGAAGGTCGTGGCGAGTTTGAAAACGTCGAGGACGTGGCGGGCGGCCTCGGGCCGATCTTTAACAACACCTCATGCGCGATCTGCCACTCGGTCCCGGCCATCGGCGGGAGCAGCGCGGCGCTGGTGACCCGCTTCGGGCGCGTGGAAGGCGGCCACTTCGATCCGCTCACTCAGCTCGGCGGCTCGCTGCTTCAAGCGCAGGCGGTCGATCCCGGGACGCTCGAACGAATCCCCGAAGACGCGACGGTCGTCAGCCGCCGCCAATCGACGCCGCTCTTCGGCGCGGGCCTTATCGAAGCGATCCCGGACGCGGACATCCAGGCACTGGCCCGGCGGAAAAAGGCGGACGGCATCCTCGGACGCGCCGCCCTGGTGGAGGATGTCGCGACCGGACGCACGCGCGTCGGGCGCTTCGGCTGGAAGGCGCAGCACGCCACTCTGCTCAGCTTCGCCGGCGATGCTTACGTGAATGAGATGGGCATCACGAGCCGCCTGTTCCCGTCGGAAAACGCGCCGAACGGCGACCAGGAAAAGCTCGCGCAATTCGACCATGTGGCCGACCCGGAGGACGTCGTCGATCCCGTGACCGGCAAAGGCGACATCGATACCGCGGCCGACTTCATGCGCTTCCTCGCGCCGCCGCCCACGCCGCGTGTCACCGGCGCGATCCAGATCGGCTTCAACCAATTCGTAAAAGTCGGCTGCGCGGAGTGCCACGTGCCGACGCTCTTCACCGGCCCGAACAAAGTCCGCGCGCTCGACCGCAAACCCGTCGTGCTGTTCTCCGACCTACTCCTGCACGACATGGGCTCGTTGAACGACGGCATCGCGCAGGATGACGCGCTCGCCAACGAGATGAAAACCGCACCGCTGTGGGGGCTGAAACACAGCCCGCCTTACCTGCACGATGGCCGCGCGCCGACGATCATCGAAGCGATCCGCGCCCACGATGGAGAAGGCGCGCCGAGTCGCGACCGCTTCAACGCGCTGACCACCTCGCAGCAGCGGCAGTTGCTCGAATTCCTCAACGCGCTCTGAAAGCACGGACCGGAAGCCGATTTACCGCAGAGGCGCAGAGGCGCGGAGGAAACAAGAGGGCCGCAGAGAAGGAAAAATCTAAAGTCCTCCGCGTTCTCGGCGATAAACCCTCACTTCCGGCCCAAGCTCTAAAGCCCGAGATATTTGTCGCGGCCTTTGACCAGCGCCTCGACTTTGCGATCGGCGACCGACCGTTTCAGCATCCAGAAGCCGCAGTCCGGGTGCGCCCAGCCGACGCGACCTTCGCCCAGCCTCTTCTCCGCGGATTCAAGACGGCGCGCCACTTCGTCGGCGGTTTCGATGTGGTTCACCTTCACGTCGATGACGCCGATGCCGAGCGAGATCTTCGGGTCCACTTCGCGGAGTGCGTCGAGATCCTCCGGCGGGCGATGCGCGACTTCGAGCACGAGATGATCGGTGTGCAGCTTCGAGAGGAAACCGGTGAGCTTTTTCCACTCGCCGCCCTGGATGGTCTGGCCACCGTAGTTGCCAAAGCAGAAGTGGACGGCGCGCTCGACCTGGATGGCGTCGAGCACGCGATTGATCGCCTCGGCCGCGAGGTCGGCGTCGGCGGGGTTGCCGGTGACATTGGCCTCATCGACCTGCACGCAGGCGCACGGGAGTTCGCGGACTTGCGCGGCGAGGATGTCGGCGAGCGCGAGGGTGAGCTTGGCGAAGTCGGGGTAGTGCTCATCGAGCAAGGTGCGCGCGAGCATGTAGGGGCTGGTCACGGTGAACTTGAACGGCCCCGGCGCGACCGACGCCGCGAGGGCGCAGTCGGCGTAAAGATTCAGCCCGCCTTCACCGAGCGGGCCGGTGACGATACCCGCGGGTTTGCGCCGGAAACCCATGGCCGCCGTACCGGCAAAGCGCCGCCACGCACTCGCGCCGACCGCCGTGCTCACGCCGGCGAGCGGGCGGATGAAGTAGTCGATCATCCCGTTGGTGTCGGGGTGATTGATGTCGAAGCGGTAAAGTTCACCATCGGTCGGCAGATCGAGACCGGCCTGATGCTGGAGGTCGAAGACCACGCGGGTGGCATCGAGGCGGGCCTGCTCGCTGGGCAGCGCGGCGAGCCAATCGGGAACGGGATACGAGCCGACGGTGGTGGTGCGAATGCGGGGGGTGACAGACATGCAGGCGTGGTAGCAGGCGCGAGGCGCGGGGTCAAAGAGGGAAGCGGGGGGCGCGGATGGACGGCAGGAAATCCACCCGTCATCCTGAGCTTGCGAAGGACCTGTGATCTCTGCCTTTCCTCTAGCGTCGGCGACTTCGGGCGCGGCTCTGTGATCGAGAGCGGGTGACGAAGAAATGATCAGAGGTCCTTCGCAAGCTCAGGATGACGGGTGAAGCCCACCAGCTTTCACCTTTCACCTTTCGCCTTTCACCTTTCGCCTTTCACCTTTCGCCTTGCCCTTCGCGCTTCGCCCCGCTCCCCTTGCTCCGATGAAAACCCTCCCCCTCCTCCTCGCCGCCATCCTTCTCACCGCCCACGTCCACGCCGACGATTGGAAACCCGAGGCCGGCTTCAAGAGCCTCTTCAATGGCAAAGACCTCACCGGCTGGTCGTTCCGCGCCAAGGCCGCGAAAGACGATCCGAAAGCTGGCGAGATCCTCGAGAAGTTCGATGGCAAAACGGCCTCCAGCGACGCTCGCTACACCGCCAAAGACGGCGTGCTCGCGGTGAGCTTCCCCGACGAAGCGGACAAGCTCACCGGCCAGCTCTACACGGTCGAAGAGTTCCCGAAAAACTTCGTCCTCAAACTCGAATTCCGCGCCGGGGTGAACGCCGATAGCGGCATCTTCATTCGCAAGCCCCAGCTCCAGTGCCGCGATTACCTCGTGGCCGGCCCTTACAAGGAGCTGAAGAGCTACAAGGCGCAGGACTGGAACCTGATCGTGGTCACGGTGAAGGACGGCGTCGCCCACTGCACCTGCAACGGCGAAGTGCTCGAGGAGGCGCTCAAACTGCCCGAATCCGGTCCGATCGGCCTCGAAGGAGACCGCGGGCTGATGGAATACCGCCGGATTCAGCTCAAGGAAGTGGCCGCGGGTAACTAAGATAATCTGAACACGAGGATACCCTCTGGCGTCTGTGGCTCGTGTCAGTTCCCGCGAGTTCACCCATCCGAGGGCTTTTTGTCCTTCGATGAAGACGCACGGGTCTTGAACCCAAAACCAAAACCAAAACCAAAAACCACCAAACTACATATGAAGAAACTCCTCACCCTCCTCGCCGCCGTCTTCTGCGCCGCTTCCGTTCAGGCCGGCGAATTCCCCGACATCAGCGTCGCGGAACTCAAAACCGCCATCTCCGAGAAGAAAGTCACCGTCCTCGACGTCAACGGCAGCGACAGCTTCGCCAAGGGCCACATCCCCGGCGCCATCGACTTCCGCGCCGAGAAAGCGGCCATCGCCAGCAAGCTCCCCGCCGACAAGAACGCCCTCGTCGTCGCCTACTGCGGCGGCCCGACCTGCGGCGCCTACGCGGCGGCGGCCAAGGCGGCCAAGGAACTCGGCTACACCAACGTGAAGCACCTCTCCGCCGGTCTCGCCGGTTGGAAGGATGCGAAGGCCGACCTCGAGAAGAAGTAAGCTTCTCTTCTTAGCCTAAACACTCCAGAGCGCCTCCTGCGAAAGCGGGAGGCGCTTTTCTTTTTACCACCCTGCCGGCAGGTCCTTGAGCGTCGCTCGCAGGATGGCGCGGATGTTCTGCTTCTCGACCGGCGGCAGGTAGGCGTATTCGGGATCGGGCCGGGCGAGGTCGAGCGCCTGCCAGATGCGGTGATAGACCCGCTGCTTTATCTCCGGCGGCATCCCGGTGAAAGCGGCGCTGTAGATCATGTAGCTGCAGCGATAGCGGAAGAGATGCGTCTGCAGGTCGAAGTCCTTCAGCGCTGCCCCGCGAGGATCGGCACGACGGGTGCGCAGGAAGTCGGTCTTGTAAGCCGGATCGCCGACGACGGCGCCACGCGGGAGCGGCACTTCATCGGCGAAAAGCAGGTAGCGCGTGAAGGCGCGGGCAATCCCGTCCAGCTCGGTCAGCACGGCATCCGTGGCCTTGCCCTGCGCGACCAGTTCCCGCGTGCGATACGTCGCCGCGACCGCGCGATTCACAAAGCCGACCTGGTGCTCGTGGAGCAGTTGCGGCAGCACATCCGTCGTCGCCGCCAGATAGCGGGCAAAGTCGAAGCGCGTACCGGGTTCGAGCGGCATCTTCTGCAACTCGCCCCCCGCCGCATACTGGCCGAAGACATTGCCCAGATGCGGGCCGAGGCGCTCCACCCCGGTCACATACCAGCCGCCGAAGCGATCCTTCAGCGGCACCGCGTGTCCCGTCTGCGCCTTGCGAAACGCCTCCAGGCTTCCCCCGCGCACGCCCGGCAGCACCGACTTCACGACCAGCCCCGGCACATATCCCGAGTCCTCTGCCACGTGACAATTCGCGCAACGGTTCGACCGCTCCGCGCGAAACGGCTCGTTCCCGCGCGGCACATCCGTGATGTAAAAGATCCCACCCAGCGCCGGATCGATCGACACCACCTCCAGCTTCCCGCCCGGGATGTAGCCGATGTAAGTGTCCTCATTGAAATAGAGCGCCCGCGGATTCTCCGGCGTAATCAGCCGCAGTTGCAGACTCGTCGTCGAGAAAACCAGCATCTGCGAAGTCACCGGCACCTCCAGCGCCTTCAGCACGCTCAGGAGGAACGCCTTCTCCCCACCCGCGCCATCCAGCACCAAACGCCCCGCCTCTACCTCCGTCTTCAGCTTGGTAAAGCGATCTTGCAGCGGCTTCGACCAGTAATCGTGCGGCGCCGCATCGATCACCGGCTCATAAGCCGCCCCACATCTCGACGACGCCACCGCGAGGAGAAAGAGAGCGGGAAAAAGCAGGCAGAGTCTCATGGCGGGATGCGTTCTCACTATGCCCCGCCCCCGCCCCGTGACAAGCCACGACCCGTGCGACGGGCCGTTTGACTTCGGCACGGCCTTTCCCTACAAGCTGCGCATTCGTGAATGCGGGCTCTTCATCTTCCGGCGTGAAAACGATCTCGCTCCTCACAGCGACATGCATCGTCATTGCCAATATGGTCGGCACCGGCATCTTCACGAGCCTCGGCTTTCAGGTCGGGCCCCTGCCCTCGGGCTTCGCCATCCTTTTCCTGTGGCTGATCGGCGGGGTGTGCGCCTTCTGCGGCGCGCTCTCCTATGCGGAACTCGCCGCCGCACTCCCGCGCTCCGGCGGCGAATATCATTTCCTCTCGCGCATCTATCATCCGTCCGTCGGCTTCCTCTCGGGCTGGCTTTCGGCGACGGTCGGCTTCGCCGCTCCCATCGCTCTCGCCGCGATGGCTTTCGCCAAATACTTCGCCGGCGTGATGCCCGATCTTTCGCCGCACGCGCTCTCCATCGGCATCGTGCTCCTCGCCACGCTGGTCCATGTGCGCAGCGTGGTTTTCGGCAGCCGGTTTCAAATCGTCACCACGCTTTTCAAGATCGCGCTCATCGTCGTCTTCGTCGGGCTCGGCATCTTCTCCACTCACACCGAGCCCATCGGTTTTCTGCCGAAGACGGGCGATGGCGGGCTGATCACCAGCGCGCCGTTCGCGATCAGCCTCGTCTATGTCATGTATGCCTACTCAGGCTGGAACGCCTCGACCTACATCGTGGGCGAAGTCCGCGAACCAGGCCGCAACATCCCGCTTTCCGTCGCCTTCGGCACCGGTCTGGTCGCGCTGCTTTACCTCGCGCTCAATGCCGTCTTTCTCCACGTCGCGCCGCTCGATGCGCTCAAGGGCCAGATCGATGTCGGCCACGTCGCCGCGAATTACATCTTCGGCCCGGATGGCGGCCGGATCATGGCCGGACTGATCTGCATCGGGCTCATTTCTTCGATCAGCGCCATGACTTGGATTGGCCCGCGCGTGACCATGTCGATGGGCGAAGACTGCCGCGCGCTCCGCTTCCTCGCGTGGAAAAACGCGCAGGGAGTGCCTTCGCTCGCGATCCTCGTGCAGACGCTCATTGTGGTCGCGCTGTTGCTCACGGCGAGCTTTGAGAAGGTGCTCACGTATGTGCAGTTCAGCCTCACGCTCTGCTCCTTCCTGACCGTGCTCGGCGTCATCGTCCTGCGGCAGACGCAGCCCGACCTGCCGCGCCCTTACAAGGCGTGGGGCTATCCCCTGACTCCGCTCCTGTTTCTCGTCATCAGCGGGTGGATGCTCTTCCACATTTTCCGCTCGAACCCGAAGGAATCGATCGCTGGCCTGATCACGCTACTCGTGGGCCTGGGCGTCTATTTCCTCTCGCCCACGCGCCCGCAAACTCAGGCCGCCTAGTCCCGCCCGCATGCTGCTGCGTTCGCTGTTCATCCTGATCTTCGGCACGATTCCCGCGGTCGCCCAACAGGCGACCACGCCGGATGAGACGGCCAGGTTTCTCGCCGGCCTCCCCGTCCGCGGCACCGCGCTCGAAGCCCTGAGCCGCTCGGCCGCGTGGGCTGAACACGCCACGGAATTCGACAAGGCCTGGCAGAAACTCGAGTCCCGCCAGCTTTCCAAGATCCGCACCTGGGGGCCGGAATTTTTCGCCGAGGAATACAGCTCGCGCAGCCCGGTGTTCTACTTCTTCAGCGGCCCGGACATCCTCTACGCGCAAGCCTTCTATCCGAATGCCGCGACCTATGTGCTCGCCGGCCTCGAGCCCGTGGGCACGCCGCCCGATGTCACGCAGTTGCCGCCCGAGGCGCTTTCCGCGGCGCTGGGGAATCTCCGCAAATCGCTCAACTCCGTGCTCAGTTGGTCGTTCTTCATCACCAAGGACATGAAGGTGGATCTGCGGCAGCAGCAACTCAGCGGCACGCTGCCCGTGCTCTACGTCTTCCTCGCGCGGGCCGGTTGCCGGATCGAGCGCGTGGAACTCGTGACGCTCGACAAAACCGGCGCGCTCGCCCCGGCCAAGAACGCCACACCCGGCGTGCGGATCGTCTTCTCCAGCCCGACCGGCGCGCCGCAGATGCTCTACTACTTCACCAGCGATCTTTCCAACGAAGGCGTTCGCAGCCAGGGCTTCACGAAATTCTGCGACCAGCTCGGCGAAGGGCGCAGCCTCGTGAAAGCGGCCTCCTACCTGATGCATCTGAGTTCGTTCACCAGCGCGCGCGATTTCCTGCTCACGCATTGCACTACGATCGTGCAGGACGACTCCGGCATCCCGGTGAAGAGCATCCCCACGCAGCATTGGGCGGTGCGCTATTTCGGCAGCTACCCGGGGCCGATTGACCTTTTCAAGCAACACGCGCAGCCGGACCTCGCGGCCATTTACCGAAAGAGCAATCCGCCGCCGCTGCCCTTCGGCTTCGGCTACCAATGGCAGCCGACCAAGTCCGCGCTCATGCTCCTCACGCGACGCGGCAGCTCGCAATCCTCTCCAGCACCCAACCCACCCAACCTATGAAACTCCACCACCTGATCCTCGCGGCCAGTCTCTGCGCCGCGTCCGTCCTCCACGCCGCACCATCAGCCAATGACCTCGCGCGATTCGTCGCGGGAATGCCGGTGCAAGACGGCGCGCTGGCCGCCCGGGGCAATGAATCCGGGTGGAGTGGTCACGCGCAGGAGCTCGAAAAGAAGTGGACGAAGATGGATCAACGCCAGCTCGTGCATGCGCGCAACTGGGCCCGCGGAAATCCCGAAGTCGCGCGCGTATCCGGCACCGTCTTCTACACGTTCAGCGGTCCCGACTTTCTCTACGCCCACACCTTTTTCCCCAACGCCTCGACTTACATCCTCTGCGGCACCGAGCCCGTCGGCACCGTGCCGGACATCACGCAGATGCAGCCCGGCCATATCGCCGCCGACCTCGCCAACGTCCGCAAGTCGCTCGATACCCTGCTCACCACGCACTACTTCATCACCAAGGACATGCGCGTGGATCTGACGCGCGGCAACATCAGCGGCACCCTGCCTCTGCTCTACTTCTTCCTCGCCCGCAGCGGCTGCACCATCCAGTCCGTGAAGCTGAACGGGCCGAGCGTGCAGATCGATTTCCGCGGCTCGACCGGCCGCAACCAGACGCTCTACTACGTGAAGACCGACCTCTCCAACGGTGGCGGCAACGCGCAGTTTTTCTCCTTCTGCAAAAAGCACGCGCCCGGCGTGAGCCTCGTGAAATCCGCGAGCTACCTCATGCACATGGACAGCTTCTCCAAAGTGCGCAACTGGCTCCTCGCGAACAGCACGATGATCATTCAGGACGACACCGGCATCCCCTTCAGCGCGCTGGATTCCAAGCGCTGGAACGTCCGGCTCTACGGCGTCTATGGCGGCCCGATCGGGCTGTTCAAGGAACACTACCAGCCCGACCTCGCCCGCGCCTACGAGCAGAGCAACCCGGGACCACTCGGCTTCTCCTTCGGTTACGCGTGGCAGAAGGAAAAGGGCATGCTCATCCAGGCCACGCCGCGCTAAGCGGTCAGCTCCGACCGAGCAGCAAACGCAGGAATTGCGCGTCGGAATATTTCCCGAACCGACCCAACCGGACCACGACGAGCTGCATCGACGGGATGACGAACAGGCGCTGGTAACCCGAGCCGACCGCCGCCACGAGGTCGGAGGGCGCATCCCGGCAAATGCACGCGCCCTGCCAATTCTGCCGGTGCCACTTGGGCTCGAGCGTGTCTTCCACATCGAGCTCACGCCCTGCCGGACTCGACGCCATGGAGTTGTTCCAAAAGCCCATGCCGAAGGCGCAATTGACCGGCGAACCGCGGAAGCAGAGCGCCAGCGAACTCGGCGAAACCACGGGCCGGCCGCCATCGAGGATGAGCTGTCCCATGCGTGCCCAGCGCCGCGCCGTCATCATGAAACCCGTGGCGAGCAGCGGATTCCCCTGCTTGTCCGCGAGGTAACGCTGTGGGCCGAGCCCCATCGGACGCAGCACCTTGCGCTCGAGAAATTGCGTCGGCGTTTCGCCCCGCGAGGCGAGCTTACGTTTCAGCACCTCGTGGAAGACCTGGAGCGGCGCCGGTCCGTAAATGAAAGCCGCGCCCGGTTGCGCGACCAGCGGCGTGCGGACTGCAATCGCGTCGCGATTCTGAAAACCATCGCCGTGCAGGTGATTGGCCGCATCGAGGCCGCTGCAAAAAGTCAGCAACTGCCGCACGGTCACCCGCGCTTTTCCGGGATCGGCCTGCCACTCCGGGATCGTTGCCGCCACCCGTTCATCGAGATCGATCTGCCCCTCCTCCTGCGCCTTGAGCGCCGCCAGAATCCAGAAGCCTTTCGTCCCGCTGTAGATCTTGTGCATCGACAGCGGCGACTGTCCGGTCGGGTAATCCTCGAAGATCACCTTGCCCCCTTTCATCACGACCATCGCCACGCCGGTATGCGCCGCGGAATACTGCGCCGCCGCCCGCATTTGCGCCGTCCCGATCTCCGCCGCCACCGACTCACTGGGCCGTCCGAAAAAGTAGCTCGCCGCCGCCAGTCCCAAGCCCTTCACCGCAGCGCGGCGGGAGATCGAAGCCGAGCGCTTCATGATTTTCCGACCGCCGCCTGACACTTCGGGCAGATCCCAAAAATCTCCAGCATGTGCGTCACCCGCGTGTAACCCATCTGCCGGGCCAGCCGCTCCAGCCCATCGGCCACGCACATATCCAGCGTCGTCACGCCATGACACGAGCGGCAGATGATGTGGTGATGATGGTGCTCGCCGGTATTAATTTCGTAGCGATACGAGCCGTCGCCGAAATCGCAACGCCGGACTACATCGATCTCCTCCATCGCCGTGAGACTGCGATACACCGTCACCAGATCGCAGCTCCCCTTGGGCAGCCGCTGATGCACTTCCTCCGCCGTGAAAGGGCCGTGCTCGGTCGTGAGAATGCGCAGCATGGCCTTGCGCGGTTCGGTCACGCGATGCCGATTGGCGCGCAAGGTTTGCAGTGCGGAATCAAACTGCGTTTCAGCCGAGGGATGGTCGTGCGACATGTCTGCCCCAGCTTTAGCCGAAGCGGCTCTGATGTTCAACCCGTGGCGCATGCAAGTAGGGATTCGTAGGACCATTCGCTCCGCGGGGTGAAATCGCCGAGGTCGGGCTCGTAGCCGACGCCGAAGGGCGCATCGACGACGCTGCCGATGGCGATCGTCCCCGCCCTC
>JBBQYR010000100.1:0-16307 GCA_038208565.1 Chthoniobacterales bacterium | reverse complement strand
TTCCGGCACCGGCACACCAAGGCGCGCATCGCCGAGTATCTGCGCCGCGCGCCCACCGAGCCACGCCGGTTTCAGGCGGAAATTGATGAAACCTGCGCCGGCGATTTCGGGCGTCTCGCTGAGGTCGGCGACGTCCAGCTTATCGATGATCTGCTGCGCGACCTGCCGCGGATTGGCGCGCTGCTGTTTGGCCAGGATCATGGCCACATTCGTCTGGTAATCGCCGAACCGCGCGTCGTTCGCGGCCTGCACGTGGGCGTTGATGTCGCCGAATTCCGCGAGCGCACTCCGCAGCCGGGCGGCGAGGATTGAAGAAGGAGTTTCCATGAAATGATTGGGAGCGTGAGCCGATGAAGCCGCGCCCGCAGACGCCGATCCTGACTTTCACTCCACCCAGCGTCTCCAGTCGCCGACCGGACGGTTCAGGCTTTCACCGGCGTGTTGTTCTCGAAGATGCCGAGAATTTCCTCCGCCGAGACGGCCGTGCCGAGACGCTCGCGGACGGAGCGGTCGTTGAGAAATTTGGCGATGGCGGCCAGTGTCCGCAGGTGGGTCTGAAATTGATCCTTCGGCACGACAAATAGGACGATGAATTTCACCGGCGCATTGTCGAGCGAGTCGAATTCGATCCCGGTCGTCGAACGACCGAAAGCGGCGACCACTTTATCCACGCGATCCGACGACGCGTGCGGAATGGCGATGCCGAAACCAATCCCCGTGCTCATCGTCTCCTCGCGGGCCCGGAGCGCCCCGAGCACCACGTCGCGATCCGCCGGTTTCACCTGCCCCTGCGCGACCAGTAAATCGACCAACTCTACAATCGCAGTCCACCGTTCCGTCGATTTCATTTCCGGGAGGATTTGATCGACTGTGAGGAGATTGCCGAGGGTCATTCGTGAAAGGGATGGTCCAGTGGAAAAGGTGGCCGACTCTAACAATGAGGGTATCGATGACAAGCGGGATTTCAGCCGTATGCCGACGCGGAACCAGCCTCCACGCTTGACTTTGGAAGTAGCGCCGCCCACGCGCGCGGCAGACGCAGGTCGCGTATTTCCCTGCTCGCCATCCGCGCGACGTTCCGCCATTTCATCGGGCGCATGAAAATCCTTTTCACTGGCAGCGAGATGGCCCCTCTCGCCCGCACGGGCGGCCTCGGCGATGTGCTCGAAGCACTGCCCGGCGCGCTCGCCGCACGCGGGCACGAAGTGAGCGTCGTGATCCCGTGCTATCGCGGATTTCCCGAGGACACGCATCTCGGCGTGCGTAGCACGGGCGTCGAGATTCCCGTCTCCATCGGCACGAAACGCGTGACCGCGGAGATCCTCGAATGTACCGCGCCGAACGGCGTGCAGGTCTTCCTCGTCCGGGCCGACGAATACTTCGACCGCGCCAGCCTCTACGGCGAACACGGCCGCGCCTACGACGACAACGCCGAGCGGTTCATCTACTTTTCGCGCGCGGTAGTGGAACTGGCGCGCCGGGTCATGCCGCCGCCCGACATCATCCATGTCCACGACTGGCAATCGGCGCTCGTGCCGGTGCTGATCAAGGATCGCAAGCTGCCCTTCAAGACGGTGCTGACGATTCACAACCTCGCTTTCCAAGGCAGCTTTTGGGGACTCGATTTCGGGCTGACCCATCTGCCGGGCCACTTTTTCTCGGCCTCGGGCGTCGAGTATTACGGCAACCTGAATTTGCTCAAAGGTGGCCTGCTTTACGCCGATGCCGTGACGACGGTGAGCGAGCGCTACGCCCGCGAAATCCAGACACCCGAAGGCGGGAGCGGGCTCGATGCCGTCGTCCGGGAGAACGCCCACAAGCTCACCGGCATCCTCAATGGCGTCGACTACTCGGTGTGGAATCCCGAGACCGACGCGATGCTGCCGAAGCACTTCACATCGCGGAAACTGGCCGGCAAGAAAGTCTGCCGCGAAGCGCTCCTCGAAAAGTGCGGCCTCGCGCCGAACCCGTCGGGGCCGGTCTTCGTCATGGCCACCCGGCTCGCCGAGCAAAAGGGCATCACTCTACTTTTCCCGCTGCTTGATCGACTGCTCGCCGACGATGTCCGCCTCGTGATCCTCGGCGAAGGCGAACCCGCCTACGAACGCGAACTCCTGCTCGCCTCGCGGCGCCACCCGGAGCGCTTTGCCTTCCGCCCGAGCATGGAGGAACCATTCGTGCATTTGATTTACGCGGGCGGCGATGCCTTTCTCGTGCCCTCGCACTTTGAGCCCTGCGGGCTGGGGGCGATGTATGCCTTGAAATACGGCGCGCTGCCCGTGGCCCACGCCACCGGCGGACTCTACGAGACGATTCAGGATTACGACCCGACGAACGAAACCGGCCACGGGTTCCTCTTCTACGACTACACCTCCGAAGCGCTTTGGGACGCGCTGATCCGCGTCCGGTTGTCCTTCAACGACGGCCCGCAATGGCTGAGCCTGCAAAAGCGCGCGATGGCCTGCGATTTTTCGTGGAAAAAGGCGGTCCCGCGTTACGAGGCCGTTTATGAACGCGCCCTCCACGGCGCCTGATCAATCCACTCCCTGCCTAGGAGTATTTGACGCTCTTGCCCGGCTCCATCTCGTAGTTGAGCACGAGTTTTTCGGCCGTGTTCGTCCTGATGATGTCGGCGACGAACTTCATGTAAATCGCGTCGTCCTGGGTCATGGCCAGTTTATCCATCGACTCAAAATCGAGGGTGATGAAGAACGGCCACTCCGACTTCGGGTCGATGTTCTTGCCGCACTTCACGCTCAAGACCTCGGGGATTTTCAGCAAAGTCATGCGCGTACTCATCATGAGTTGTTCAAGCTTGGCCGGAGTAACCTCGGACTTGAGTTTGTAGAGCGTGACGTGGTGAACCATGCGGGAAAGTGAGACGACTTGGTGAGTGAAGTGGATGCCGGGACTTTGGACAAGCCCTAGAATGACAAACGCCGGACAATTTCTTGCCCGGCGTTCGTAGGTGAGATTTTGGAGGAGTGAGACCTTACCGTTTCCAGTCGAGCGCGCCCTTCTTGATCGCATACACGTAACCGACGGTCAGGATGCCGACGAAACTGAGCATGCTAAAGAAGATGCTGGAGCCGTGCTGCACGAGGAACTCGCGATACACGACCGCCCACGGATACATGAAGACGATCTCGATATCGAAGAGGATGAAGAGCATCGCCACGAGGTAGAACTTCACGCTGAAGCGGGGTTGCGCGTCACCGATCGGATTCATGCCGCACTCGTAGGCGGAGTCTTTGGTGCGGTTGGTCTTGGCCGACCGGCCCAAAATCATGCTCACGATGAGCGCAGACGCGGCGAACCCAATCGCCACGACAACCTGCAGAAAAATTGGCAGATACTCTTTCATGTCCCTTTGAGGCCCGAGAAGTGTCAAACCTTAGGCCGCGCTCGCCGGGGCCGGAGCCGGGGGCGGAGTGGTCTGCAAAGTCGCGAGTTGCTTCGGAATGCCCGTGTACTTTTTCAGCTCCTTTTTGACCATGCCACGAGCAACCAAATTTTGAAGCTTCTCGTAAGACCGGAGGCGGAGCATTTCTTCGCCGCCACTGGCCGCGTTGCGAGCCTTCAGGTTCTCGTGGACGATTTCGAATAACTCCTTGAATTCGTAAGTGCTCTTCGAAGAGAGAACAGCGGCCAGTTCCTCAGTTACCAGATCAGGAAGCCGGCGGGAGAAAGCGGTTTTCTTGTGAATAGGCATAGGGCGGGCAGGCTAGCACGAGCTGGCCTTTTCTCGAACGAATTTTTTATTTCCGACGAAAATAACCTACAGCGGCGGCACCGCCGGAACGGGCTTGGCCGCTGGCTCGGAAGGTGGCTCCGCCTCTGGAGCGGGGACGATTTTCGGGGCCGGATTGGCGGGATCGGGCAAGGTGGGAGCCGCGGGGTTGAACAGCGCGGCGGGGTCCAGTTTCAGGCCGCCGGCCAGCGCATTTTCAATCATGGGAAATGCCGCCGCGACCGCGCCGCCGATCGTGGCGACGAGCACTTGGTTGAAGGTCAATGTTCCGACCGATTCGATCAGTGTCCCTTCAGAGGAAACCGACTGCGAATAAACGCTTGGAGAGAGGTGTTTGCTGATCACCTCGGTGCTCGGCAGCTTCCCGGCGTCGATGTATTTCGCCGAGTCTGGGCTGAAGGCGAGCGACATGGCGAGGAAGGGGCGCAGCGTCCCGTACGACCGCTCGAAAAGCGTCTTCAGGTCGAGGTAGGCGAACCCGGAGGTCGGTTCGCCCACCGCTTTCGCGGCCTGCGCAAAATTGACCGTTTGCGCAACCGCGAGTTGACCGACCTTGAGCTGATCCAGGGCTGCCGCGATCTCGGCCTGACTGAATCCCACGACCAAAAACCGGTCGGTCAGCGCGAGGCTCGGGGTCACCGCGATCAGCCCCGGCGCCGCCGGACTCTGGTAGATCGTCACCCCATCCTTCTCCTGCCGTCCCCACGCCGGACTCGGCGGCAAGCCACCCGTAAATGCTTCCACGAACCCCTTCGCCTTCGCCCCATCGCGCACCTCGATCGCCAGCAGCGTCGAAGGCTGCGGCGAATTTTCCGGCCAGCTCAAAACCGCGCCAAACTCCCGCCCGAACGCCTTTCCGAAATCGCCGAATTTCAGCTCCTTGTCGGCCAGCGCCTTCTCCATCGCCGCAAATCCCGGGATGAACGCCCCGAGCGCCAGCGACGACTCGGGCAGTTCCATCGTCGCGGGCAGGGCCGCGGAGTAGGTCAGGAAAGTCTGCGGGGTGCTGAAGGCGAGCGCGCTCCGGACGAGCGGCGGTTCCGATTCATTTCCCGGGCTCAGCACAAAGAGCGTGTCCCGCATCTGCGCCCCGTCGAACTTCGTCCCCCACGCGATCGCCTGCACCTTCTTCAAATCGGCCACCTGCTTCGGATCGAGCGTCTGCCCGCTGGCCACAAGCAGCGACACCAGCCGCTCGCTCAGCACCCCGACCTGCGCATACAGCACCGCCTCGCCATCCTTGGGCAAGCGCCCCGTCGTCTTGCCGAAGAGTTCATTCGCGCCCAGCCCCTTCGCCCCCAGACCCTGCGGCACCGCATCGATCGTCCGGCGCAGCAGGTCCATGTCGTTCGACACCAGATACCAGCCGTCGCGGACCGCTTCGCCGACCGTCTTATCGCCGTAGGTGTATGTCTCGATCTCCGTCCGCCCCTGCGTCGTGATCTCCGAACGCCCCGCCGGGTAGGCCCGCTTCAGTTCCGCGCGCGGCTCGGCGAGCAGCGCCTCCAGTTCGGACTTACGGCCGGAAAACGACACGCCCGCGACAAACTGCGGCTGCGCCCCGTCGATCGAAGTCACCGCGAGGAACGCCTCGCCCGGCTGGATGCGCGCCAGTTGCGCCAGCTTCTCCGTCCACAGTTTGAACTGCGGCGCGGCGGCTCGCGGCTTTGCCAAAAAATCCTGCACCTCGCGCTCCGCGCCGATTTGCGCGAGATCGGTTTTCGGCCAGCGCTCCGCACTCCGTCGTAGGTCGGGAAAGTGCAGGAAGAAGATCGTCTCGGCCGGCGCCAGTTCAGTCGCGCGGATGTGCGCGCCCGCCGTTTTCTTCAAATAGACGAACGCCGCGGCGGCGGCGATGGCGACGAGCACGATGACTCCCGGAATGGCTTTCTTCATAAATGGCGGAGGCAAGAGACTGCGGAAACCGTGCCTCTGCGAATACTTTTCCGCGCGCCGCTACGGCTCACGATACACGCCCACCGCCCGCAGCCCCTCAGCGCTGACCTCGAAAACCTCGACGCTCACCGGCCACGCCGACGCGCGAAACGCCTCGAAAACCATCGGGTAGTATTCCTGGTAATTCGTCGCCAGCGCCGGGAAAACGTAGGCCCGGAAGCGGCTCGGCACGACCAGCAACACCTTCTCGCCGAGCGTCTCCTTGAAGAGTTCGAGGAACTTCGGCGCGAGCACTGCGCTGGCCACGATCGGACGATCGGAGGCGAGTTCCGCGTATTGAATGACCTGCTTCCGGTCGCGCTCGTAGCGCGGCTTGAGCGCCGCCAGATCCGCCTCCGCCGCGGGAGCCGCGAGTTCGAGAATCCCCTCCGGCACCACGCCGAAACGCTCCAGGATGCTGCGCGGCGGATAGAGATAATCGATCCCATCGATGACCACCGGCGCGAGCACCGTCCGCACCGCGCCCGCGATCTCCCACACCACCTCGCGCCGCATCGATTTCGGCTCCAGCAGCACGCGCCATTTGAAATCCTCCGCCGCTCCCCCCACAACGAGCAGCAGCCACACCAACGCGCCGATCCGCCACGCGCGGTGACACACTTTCCCCTTCCCGGTTCCACCGCGCTCCGTATCTTCCGCGCGATGATTACCTTTCTCGAAGGCACGCTGGTCGAAGCGCTGCCCACGCATGTCGTCGTGAATGTGCATGGCGTCGGGTATCATGTGCTGATTCCGCTTTCCAGCTACGACAAACTGCCCGCCGTCGGCGCGACGCTGAAAATCCTCACGCATCTTCAGGTCCGCGAAGACGCCCACGTCCTCTACGGCTTCACCTCCGGGGCCGAGCGCGACCTCTTCCGCCTGCTCGTCACGCACGTCAGCGGCATCGGCCCGAAGACCGCGCTCGACGTGCTCAGCGGAATCACCGTCACGAATTTCAAAGCCGCCGTCGTCAGTGGCGACGCCGGCCTGCTCTCGAAAACCAAAGGCATCGGCAAAAAAACCGCCGAGCGCATCATCGTGGAGCTCAAGGACAAGGTCGGCATCGCTGCCGCGTGGGAAGCCGCCAGCGCCGCCCACGCGCCGACGCCGGAGGAGGCGAAAGTCACCGACGCCGTGCTCGGCCTCATCGCCCTCGGTTACAAACAAGTGGACGCGCACAAGGCCGTGAAGCAGGCGCAGGAAAAAGGCGGCCCCGCGCAGACGACCGAGGACCTCGTCCGCGGCGCGCTGAAGATCCTCATCTAAAATGCTCACGGCCCACGACCGCATCGCCGCCATCCGCGCCGCACTTCCGCCGGAAGGGCTCTTTGCGGACAAGGACTGGCTGCTCTCGCCCGAGCCGTTCATCATCGACGCCAAGCTCGGCGAACAGCTCGAAAAACTCGGGCACCGGCTGAACCTCTTCAACCGCGCCTGCAACGAGCTTTACCAGCGCAGCGTCTCCGGCAAACAGCCCGCGTGGATCGCCGACACCCTCGACCGCGGCAAGCCGCCCGAGCTCGTCGAATACTCGCGCCGCAAACAATTCCGCGCCGATCTCCCGAGCGTCATCCGGCCCGACCTCGTGCTCACGGAGGAAGGCTTCACCATCGCCGAGCTCGATACCGTCCCCGGCGGCATCGGCCTCACCCAGTGGCTGAACTCGACCTACGCCAGCTTCGGCACGCACGACGTGCTCGGCGGCGCGAACGGCATGGTGGAAGGTTTCCGCGCCATCCTCGGCGAACGTGCCGACATTCTCGTCTCGAAAGAAGCCGCGACCTACCGCCCCGAGATGGCCTATCTAGCGCGCGTCGCCGACGGCGGCACGCTGCATGTCCACGAGGCAGAAACCTTCACACCGAGCGGCACGCCCGCCGCCCCGCAATCGCTCTACCGCTTCTTCGAGCACTTCGATCTGCCGAATATCCCGAGCGCACCCGCGATCATGCAGGCCGTGGCGGACGGCACCGCGCGCATCACCCCGCCCTTCAAGCCGTATCTCGAAGAGAAGCTTTGGTTCGCGCTCTTCTGGATGCGCCCGCTGCGCGAATTCTGGCGGCGCGAACTCAGCGAGCGGCACTTCCTCGAGCTGCAAAAGGTCATTCCCTACACGTGGATCCTCGACCCGCAGCCGCTTCCCCAGCACGCCGTCATCCCCGGACTCGAGATCCAGTCCTTCGAGGAGTTGAAGACCTTCTCGCAGAAACAGCGCGAGCTCATCCTGAAGATCAGCGGCTTTCACGAGACCGCGTGGGGCAGCCGCAGCGTCGTGCTCGGCTCCGACGCATCGCAGACGGAATGGCAGACCGCGATCACGGAAGCGCTCGGCGAGTTCCCGCAGCACCCGCACATCCTCCAGCGCTTTCACAAAGGCCGGCTCGTCGATCAGCGTTTCCTCAACCACACGTCCGGCGAGTTCGAGACGATGCATGGCCGCGTCCGGCTGTGTCCGTACTACTTCGTCATCGATGGCGAGGCCGAGCTGCGCGGCGCGCTCGCCACGGTTTGTCCCGCGGACAAGAAACTCCTCCACGGCATGAAGGACGCGATCATGGTCCCGACCGCGGTCGCGGCGGAGTAAGGCGCATCACTCCATCCGGAAATAGCTATCCGGATTGTGCAGGTAGTAGCAGTCCACGGGATTCACGCGCGGCAGCACGCGATAGGCGCGGCCTTGCGCATCGGTCTTGAAGGCGGACGCTTCCGCCGTCGCCACCTGGGCCGCGCTCGCGGCATCGGCATCCGGGTTCTTGCAAAACACCGTCTCGCGGCAGCGCCCGACCACCGTGTCGATCCACTTCAGCTTCGCCGCCTGGTCGGCGAATTCCTTCCAGTCACCCGACTTGGTGTGCGCATACATCTGCTCCACGAATTGTTCGGTCGTGATCCCCATCTTCGCCGCGATCGGCGTCGCGAGCCGCTGCCACCAGGCCTCCAGCGTCCGCAAGCCTTCGCGCTGATCGGTGAGATTGCCCATCATCCCATTCGAAATCTGGTGATGCAGGATCACCGCATTCGGATACGCAAACGACCGCTTCGAGAGCGTGGCGATCGCCGCCGCCATGCTCGCGGCGAACGACTTCACCACGACGTAAACCGGCGCCGTGCTGCTCTCCATCGACTTGAGAATCTTGTAGCCCGCCATCACCGAGCCGCCCGGCGAATCGTCGATCACGATGAAGATCGGCCACTCCTTGTTCTTGTTGTTGAAGTAATCGATACGCGCGCTCACGAAGTCCGCCGTGTTCGCGGTGATGAGCCCATTCAGCGCAATCCGCCGATCGCTCAAGACCAGCTCGCCTTCCGCGGTCAGCGGGTCCTTCAGATACACCGGCTTCTGCTCGGCGTAAGCATCCGTCTCCGCCTCCTTCTCGCGCAGCGCCAGCTTCGCGCGCAACTCCGCGGTCTTCGCGTTCCACTCCACTTCCGACGATTTGAAAACGCTCACGCGCTTCGTGAACTCCGCCGCCGCCAGTTCGGCCTCGACCTCGGCTCTTTCTTTCGCCGCGCGCAGGTCGATGAGTTGCACCTGCGTCTCCGCCTGCTTGCGCGCCGTCTCCAGCGCCAGCCTGCTGTTGATCGCGTCCATCTCCAGCTTCGCCACATCGATCGCCAGCCGCCGCTCGGCCAGCTCCCGCTCGGAGCGCGCCTTCAGCAGCTCGGCGTCGCTTTTCAAACGCAGCAACTCCGCTTGCGTGGAAGCGAGATCGCGCTTGAGCGTTTCGTCGTGCAGCGAATTTTCGAGGAGCAGCCGGTCGCGCTGGCGCGCGAGGTCGGCGGTGTCGCTGGTGGTGGCGGGGGCCGTCGGTGCGGGCGTCTCGGTGTGCCCGGAAGTAACCAAAGTGGCGAAAATAATCGCCACGACCAATCCCATGCTCGGAGTACGAATCATGGAGCTATGAATTAAGCAGGATCGAGGCCAAGCAGCCGCGGGGCGGTCGCCGTGCGATGCCAATGACATGAAGACTCGATGTTCCTACCTCGTGATCGCGAGCGCCGCGCTCTGCGGATTTCCCGCGCTCACTTTTTCCCCGACCGCCCACGCCGCAGCCCTCGCCGATCCACCGCCCGGCCTGCTCGCCAAACCACCAGAACCGCCCAATCCCCCACCCCCGCCACCGCCTCCAAGACCTCCCGCTCCCCCAAAACCTCCGCAACCGCCCGAGCCGCCAAAGCCCCCGGAGCCGCCGTCCGCACCCATCCCGCCTCCACCACCGCTCCCACCGTCACCTCCGAACCAGCCGGACGCTCCGCCGATTCCACCCGGCCCGCCGAGTGGCGGCGGCCCCTCGGCTCCCTCGCTCCCGCCCGCGCCGTCACCATCCGCCTGACGGCGAGCGTCTGCGGTCTTGCGCAGCCACCGGCCAAATCCTATCCATGCAGCATGGCTGCATTTCCCACCCCGACGGTCTGCCACCGCATCGTCCTCCTGCTCCTCGGCGGCCTGCTCACCGGCTGCGTCCCCGAGGACGGCAGCAGCGCCCGCCAGGTCGAGAGCGTGCGGGCCGAGCTCGATGAGGCCAAGCGGCGCGTCGCGCACATCCAGAAAGCCATCGCCATCAAGGACGAGGAAGTCCTCGCCACCACCACCGCGCTCGAAAGCACCCGCGCCACGCTCGCGGAAAAAGAGCAGGCCCTCGCGCAGCGCGACAAAGAACTCGCGGCCACCCAAGCCGCGCTCGACACGCTCAAGAAAAGCGACGCCATCGTCTTCGGTGAAATCCGCGCGCAGCAATTGCAGGGACAAACCGCGGCGGCGATCACGCGGTATTTCCAGTTCATCAAGGACCACCCGAAAAGCCCGCTCGCCGGAGTCGCCGGCACGATTGTCGGCGAACTCAGCGCGCCCAAAACCGACGCGGCGCGCCCGCCCGGCACCAGCGCGGCCGCGCCGTATGTCGATCCGAAGAAGCGCGAGCGCGAATTCCAGAAGACCTTTCAGGAAGGTTACATGACGCTCCAGGAACTCGCGCCGACGCTCCGCAGGAAAACCGTCGCGCAAATCCTCGCGCTGCTCGGCAATCCCAATCAGGTCTTCAACGCAGGCACCGAACTCGGCTTCGCCGACAAGGCGATCAACCCCGCGACCGGCTCGCGCGGCATGCTCATCGTCGGCTTTGAAGACGGCACCGTGGGCTCGCTGCGCGTGGAGTACGCCGGGCGGAAGATCACGCCCTGAGGCCGCCCGCGCTCAGCGGAAAAGCAGCGGAGCAAACTCCGCGAGGTAACGCCGCCAGACCGGCCACGAGTGATCGCCCTCGGTCAGCCGCCACTCGTGTTTCACGCCCTTCTCCTGGAGCACAGCGATGAACTGTTCGTTCCGGGCCTTGGCCGCATCGTCCTGCCCGACTGCGATCCAGAGCAACCGCAGCGCGCCATTGATCGCCGCCGGATCGGCGAGCAGTCTTTCTCCTGCTTCGGTCGAAAGCCCGCCCGCGCTGAACGCCCCGATCCACGCGAAGCGATCGAGATTCCCGAGCCCCGTATTCAGCGCCTGCCCGCCGCCCATGCTCAACCCCGCGATCCCACGCAGCGTGCGATCCTTTTCCACACGATACAACGAGTCCACGAGGGGCAGCGCGTCCTCGAATAGCTCGCGCTGAAAAGCCGCCGCAGCCTCGGCGCGCCGCGCCTCATATTGCTCCCGCGGAAATTGCCCGAGCGGATGCCCGTCGATCATCATCACCACGAACGGCTTCGCTTTCCCCTGCGCGATCAGGTTGTCGAAAATCCAGTGCGCCTTGCCGTGCGCCACCCACGCCTTTTCGTTGTCGCCCGAGCCGTGCTGGAGCACGAGCAGCGGATACTTTTTCTCCGGCGCCAGTTCGTAGCCCGGCGGCGTGTAGACGACCACTTCGCGCGGCTTGCCGAGCGACTTCGAGAGGTAGCTGTGCGTGTGCACCGTGCCGTGCGGCACGTCCTGCCAATCCCATGCCGCGGGCGGCGTCGCGGGGATGTGCAGGATGCTCTTGCCCGGCTTGCGCTGTGGTTTGATCGCGGGATTGCCGGGATCGATCACGTTCAAGCCATCGACCACGAAGCTGTATTCCCACACGCCCGCCGGCACCCGTTCCACGTCCACCGACCACTGCCCCTTTTCCCCGCGAGACAGCGCGATCGGCTCCTTCTGCCATTGTCCGCGCAACTGCACATTTTTCGCGTCTCCCGCATTCAGCCGAAAGATCACCCGACCCGTGCGCATCACCACGGTCTCCGTCGGCACCGGGTCCGCCGCGCGGGTCAGCAGCGAGGTAAGCGTGAGAAAGGCGAGCGCGAGGAGGGTTTTCATGGGGGAGAAGAGCCCGCCTTCTCGCAGGAACCTCGGCGCGTGGAAAGCGGGAACCTTTTCAATCGCGCCCCATTTCCAGCAGGATCAAAAGACTCAGCGCCGAGTGCTGCCCCACACGCGCAACCTGCACCCGAGGGACGATTTAAAGAGCGTGAGTCGCTCCCCTTCCGCACCCCACACCGAGAAGACTCCCGTGCGCGATTGCTCCCGGGAAAAACCCACGCTCCACGAGCGCGTCCGGCTTTTCTTTGCTGACAATCACCGCGGCGCCGGCCGCTGGACCGGCCTCGGCTGGTATAGCGAAGGGCGCGAAGTCGAGCCGACCCACTGGCAATACTTCGACCCGCACCACCGGACGACCTGACCGGCTTTTCGGGAAGGCCATGCGGCCGGGCAGCTCCGAATAGGTCACTATGAAAACCACTTCCTTCGCCGTTGTCCTCGGGCTCAGCCTCGTCTCCGTTTCGTCCTTCGCTCAAGCGCCGAGCACCACGACCACCATCATCACCGAAAAGCCCACCCCGGTGCCTTCCGCGGAAGTGGGCGTCTCATCGCGCGATGGCATCACCGTCTCGGGAGCGAGCGCCCTCGTCACCCGCAATGGCGTGACCGAAACGCTGACCCAGGAACTCGAACTTCCCAACCGTTTCCGGGTGCAACCGGATGGCACGATCATCACCCCCGATGGCGGCACGATGAAACTGCGCGCCTCCCAAGTGCTGACTTTTGAAGGCAAACTCCTCGATTCGCCCATCATGGAGTCCGTCGCCCCCAAGACGCTTCCCGCGGCGACGACGACCACCACCCCGACCACCGCGCCCGTCCCTGGAGTCACGCCGACCGTTCCCACGATTGTTGTGGAAAAGCCCGCCGTCACTCGCACCGCCGCGGACGAGGCGGCTCGAGTCGAAGCCGTGCGCCGCGCGAACGCCTTGAACAAGGGCGCGATCAAAGCGGGCGAAGGAGTGCAGAAGTAAGGCGCCCGATCACCCGCCCTTACTGCCCGAGCGCCGGTGCCTTCACCCCGCTCAGCGGGTGGCTCGTCACGGCCGTCCACGCGAGTTCCTGGAGCAGCGCGTTCAGCTTCTCCGCCTCAGGCGACTTGCTCAGCACCAGCGGCATGGGCATTCCCACCGGGCTGCGGCGGTAGATCACCGCGAAATGGCAATACGCCGAGAGCGCCTGGATCTGGCCGTTCGGATGCCCGAGCGGATCGCGGAAAAGTTCGCTCTGCTTCGCCAGGCCCGGCGCCTCGCCCTTGATGATCTTCTCCCGCAGCGCCAGCACCGCCTGCCCGACCGGCACCACGAAAACCGCCGGCTTTCCCGCCTCCTTGTTCAGCGCGATCACCAGTTCATCCATGCTCTGGAAGTAGGGCGCGTGCGCCGCGCGCAGCTCCTCGATCGTCTTCTTGTCCGGGTCGATCGTTACACCTTTCGCCCGCGTCGCCCAGTGCGCCTGGTCGTCGAAGGGCAGCCAGAATTCCTGCACCGTGATGCGCAGCGCCGGGTTGTGCTCCAACCCGAGCTTCACAAAATTCGCGATGCCTTCGTCCGGCAGATAGATCGGCGAAAGCGTGAGCACATCCGCCTTCCCCGCGAGCAGCACGGGCTTGATCTTGTTTTTGTCGTCGGCCACGTCCCAGTGCTGGACCACGCGCGAACCGCCGATGCTCGAGAGCGCCACCTGCTCGTGGCCGTCGATCTTCGCGCTCGCGGCCAGCTCCTTCAGGATGCCCGGCATCCACACGTGAAAGCTGTGCCCAGCCGTGAGCACCCGCTGGCCCTTGGTCGGCGGCGCCGCCGGTTTGTCGTCGGCGAGGGAGCGGGTGGGCGCAGGTAGGAAGAGCGCAAGGCTCGCGAGGAGGGGAAGGAATCGGTTCATGGGGTGCGCCGATGAAACCGGAGTCCGGCTGGCGGATCAATCCGTCTCTTCGCAAAGCCGCCTGCGTTGCGGTCCTTTTTTTCAGCAGCGAACCAGCGGCGTCTGATCACGAAAGCCGCGCCCGACCACGAAGCTTTGGCGGCGAGGGCGCGACACCCGAGGGAATCGGTGTTCAGTTCGGCGGCGCCCACTCTTGCAGAAAGGCCAGCACCTGCTGCCCGTCCCGCGAGTTGCCTTTGGCAAAGTCCCGCGTGCTCTGGATCTTCAGCGCCCGACCATCCCCGCCGACGACCACCAGACCGCCTTCGGCACGAACGGCCCATCCGCCCGGGCGGGCAGCCCACCCGGCGACAGCCCCAGCCAGACGACCCACCCCGCATGGAAAAAAAACGCCTCATCGCGGCCCAACCGAGCACCGAACGGCGCATCCGGTCGATCCGAAACATCGGCGCCGTCAGCGTGGGCTTGCAGCTTCACCCACACGGATGGCATTCGCCCGCGGGTTGGCAGAGCCCTTGCTAGGTTGGCGTGCTACCTATGGTCCAATATTACTTCAAGGTCAGCGACGGCCCCAATCTGGGCCCCATGGGTGCCGAGGAGTTTCGCCAGCGGCAGGAGGCCGGAGAAGTCGAAGACGGGACCATGGTCTGGCGCTCCGGCATGGCCGCATGGTCCACCTACGCAGCCCTGCGCGCCGCAGAACTGCCCGGCGACACGGCAGCGTCCAAAGCGTCCCCCCCGCCGCTCCCGATCAGAAAAGCGCAGTCCACGCCCGCAGCCCCCTCGCCGCGGGCCGGGTTTCTGGCCTGCAGCGCGTGCGGCCTGGAATGGCCAGAAGCCCTCCTGTTCACGGAAGGCTCCCGGCGAATCTGCGGAAATTGCCAGAATCGCCGAAAAGAGAACGCCGAAAAGGGGCGAAAAAGACCCGGCGCGGGAACGAGTCTGACCGCCTGGTTTTTCATCGCCGTGGCCATCATCAGCGCCGGGTGTCTGACGTATCGGATCACCCATCCAGGGCCTCCGGCTTCGAAGTCACGGACGCCGGAACTGACGGCGCCGATGAAATACGGAAAGTAGTTCGGCGGCGCGACACGATAGAGCGTCCTCGTTCCGGGACTCCATTGCGGAGCGAGGGGGAAATTGGATCGACCGAGCCTCCCATGAGATGCGATTAACAGGTCATGGAACCCCACTCTGTTCCCCCTGCCGTCCTCTAGGGGCTGGCTCCGACGATCCTCACGAACCGTCGAGTCAAGCGCTACCACGGTGACAACCTGGCGATCCCGATGGGCGATTTCGTCGAGTCTGATCAAGCGCTCGTTCGCCAGCTTTACGCCTTCGCGCAGGGTCTTTTCGCCGCCGTGGCGGGGGGCGGGCGCGCGAGAGAGCACGCATTGCCGCAATCTTCGCCGCCGCTGCTTCACCCGTCCAGTCGCACGTCGCTCGTCGCTCGTCGTTCGCCCAATCCCCGCCCACTCGTGCCGAAACTCCATTTCGGCACGCTCTTGTCGGGGCAATTCCATGGCCGGCGGGTGGTGGGTCTGCCTGCTGACCCCTCCACGGGCGACAGAGTCGCGCAGACAAGTGCCTTCCGCGATGGAGTCGCGGAACGAGGGGCAGGAGAATCCCCCGAGTCACCAAAAGAGTCTTCCTGAGCCGAGGGAGTCTCCCCCGAGTCACCAAAAGAGTTTTCCTGAACCGAGGGAGTCTCCCCCGGGTCACCAAAAGAGTTTTCCTGAGCCGCAGGAGGCTCTTCAAAATTGCCGCGAGAGTTGCTGTGGGTTGCGGCCGTCTCCTGTGGATCGTAGCTAGCGTCGACGTCCTTGGACATCGGAGGCGCAGGGGAGAACGCCAACGGCGTTCCCTCATCCAGCCCAAGGTTGCGCGCCGCGCGCTACCTTGGGTCCCCGATCCACCCTCCGCGCCAACCCTGCAAGGGTTGCATCCCCTCCGGCCCGATTCGCTTCAACCCCGGCGGGGTTGGCCTCGTGGTGGGGCGCATTGCCAAGGGTTACCTAATCCACGCTTTCGGTAAGCCAAATGCGGAAACTTTTTGCGATCTCATGAATCAGGTCATCGTCTCGTTGCCGACAAAGAAAGAATCGTGGACGGACACAGCGCATGTGCTTTCGGATCACGTATGTGAAAGATGCCTCGCTATCGCAAAGACCAACGAACCAGTACCTCCACGATAGATTATCAGCCATTGGCAGCATCTGGTAGCGACGAGCAATTAACCTTCCCCATACATCTCGGACATCGTCCGGCGGAGTTCCGTCGCGGCTTTCGCGGTGAGCTTATCGAGGCGGCGGATGATCCGCTGCTGGCTCACGGTGCGGATTTGATCGACCGCAATCTCGGCGCGTTTTCCACCGGTGGTAATCTGCACGCGGCTGCGCCACCGCGGGTGCAGTTTGGTGGTGAGTGGGCAGACGACCACGG